>JBECKX010000007.1:0-14024 GCA_040235515.1 Candidatus Zixiibacteriota bacterium | reverse complement strand
GAGGAATAGCTTCCTGCCGACCGCAAAAGCGTGGACATCAAAGCCTGAGCCGATTCGGATCATCCGGTATTACCTGCCCTGGCGCTGCTGGAAGCCGCTTCAGCCTCCTGCAGGAGAAGCTGTCGGGCGAGTTCAAGATCGGTCGGGGTGGTTACTTTGATATTGCAGCTGTTGCCTTCCACGATGCGAACGCTGATACCGTATGCCTCGCAGACAGAGGCATCATCCGTGAATTCGCGATCATCGTCAAGCGCCTGGATGTAGGCGGAGATGATCGCTTCATACTTGAAGACCTGTGGCGTCTGCGCCACCCAGATGCGCTCGCGATCGAGAGTTGCGATCACATACCCTCCCTCGCCACGCTTGAGCGTTTCCACCTGCTGAGTTGCGAGAATAGCGGCATCGTGGATTTCCGCCTCCGCCCCAACCCGGCTGATATCATCCACCGGCACCAGCGGGCGAACACCATCATGGACGAAGACCAGGTTGGCCTCTTCCGGCACGGCGCGCAAGCCGCGCAGGATGGAATCAAAGCGGGTCCTGCCGCCCGGGACTATCTTGATGACTTTCTGGAAATTGCAGCGGTCGACGACTGCTTCCGAGGTATAGATCAGATCCTCCTCCGCGACGACCAGGAGGATCGCATCGATCGAGGAGCAGCGTTCGAACTTCTCGACGGTCCAGCTGAGCAGAGGTTTTGAGCCGATCGGGCGAAACTGCTTTGGTACGGCGCCGGGGAGGCGTTGGCTCCTGCCCGCAGCAGTGATGATAGCGTAATTCTTCATTTGTGACAATTTGACCGCAGCACCTATTCAATGAACATAGCATCGCCATAGGAGTAGAAGCGATATTCATTCTCGACGGCAAAATTGTAAGCGTTGAGAATGTGATCTACCCCGGCGAACGCTGCCACCATCGCCAATAGAGAGGATTCCGGCAAGTGGAAATTGGTAATTAACGCATCAACGACATTGAACTTGAAACCGGGATAGATAAACAGGTCGGTCTCATCGTGGGTGGCGATTATCTCACCATTGGTGGCGAAACAGCCCTCCAGCGTGCGAGTGACGGTCGATCCGACCGCGACGACCCTGCGTCCATCCGCCTTAGCTTTGCTGATCAGAGCGGCGGCGTCCTCCGTGATCCAATACTCTTCGGCATCCATCTCATGCTTCTCATAGGTTGTCGTCTCAATCGGCTTGAATGTACCGCGTCCGACATCGAGGCGGATCTTGGCGACTTCAACACCGCGCTCCCTGATCGACTCAAGCAGTTCCTCGGTGAAGTGCAGACCGGCAGTGGGCGCTGCGATAGAGAATCCACCCTCTGCATAGACCGTCTGATACATTTTCTTGTCCACGGCCGTATCTTCGCGCTTGATGTAGGGCGGCAGAGGGACATGCCCGAACATTTCCATGATCTGGTTGGCGGGCCCGCCATGCATCTTGACGCGCCGCGATCCATCCGGGAGGATGCTGACGATCTCGGCGTACTCGCGCGCGGAGAAATAGAATTTGTCACCAACCTTTGCTTTCTTCCCGGGGCGCACGAGGCAGATCCAATCCTCCTCGGATAACTTCTCGACCAGGAACAACTCGACCTTGCGTCCGGCGTGCCCTCCGACACCATAAAGGCGCGCGTTGCGAACCATGGTATCATTTAGCACCAGCAGGTCGTCCGGTTTGAGAAGGTCAACTATCTCACTGAATATGTGTTCGCTGATTTCACCTGAGTCTTTTGCCAACCTGAGGAGCTTGCAGGCATCACGTTTCTCGGTCGGATGCTGCGCAATCAACTGCGGCGGTAAATCGTATCCTATCTTTTCCATTTCCCTGCTTTCTAACGTTTTCTTTCGAACTATCCGGCGTAGGCCATCGACTTGCGCCTTACCGCCGTAGTGTACAGCTACAGCAGCCGCCCCTGCTTATCTGAAGATTTTACTTCAAACTTGAAGTGACGGTAAGCGGCGTCGGTTGCAACGCGCCCCCTTGGCGTTCTATCCAACAATCCTTCCTGAATCAGAAACGGCTCATAGATCTCCTCCAGGGTTTCTGCATCCTCCCCAACGGCAACTGCCAGGCTATTAAGTCCCACCGGCCCTCCGGAGAATTTCTCTATCAGCACAGACAATATTTTCTTGTCCATCTCGTCGAGCCCAAGTTCGTCCACATCGAGGCTCTCGAGGCTTTCTGCGGCGAGGGATTCGGTGATGTTGCCGTCGCCGCGCACCTGTGCAAAATCTCGAACGCGGCGGAGGAGGCGATTGGCGATACGGGGTGTGCCACGAGAACGACGCGCGATCTGTTCGCAGCCACCGTTCTCGAGCCCCACCTCGAGCAAACGTGCCGAACGTCTGATGATCGAACCGAGATCGTCGGTGCCGTAGTAGTCCAACCGACCGACAACACCAAACCTCGCGCGCATCGGTGATGTCAGCAACCCCGCACGGGTCGTGGCACCGATTAGCGTAAAGGGCTTAAGGGGGAGTTTGACGGAACGCGCCGCCGGCCCCTTGTCGATCATGATATCGAGTGTGAAGTCCTCCATCGCCGAATAGAGATACTCCTCGACTACCTTATTGATACGATGGATTTCATCGATAAAGATGACATCCCGTTCATCGAGGTTTGTCAGAATACCGGCCAGATCAGCAGCTTTCTCCAGCACGGGCCCGGAGGTAGCCTTGATATTAACTCCCAGTTCACTCGCAATGATGAATGCGAGCGTAGTTTTACCGAGTCCGGGCGGACCGTAAAACAAGGCGTGATCCAGAGGTTCACCTCGCTGCTTGGCAGCTTCGATGAATACCTTCAGGTTCTCGACAGTCTTGTCCTGTCCGATGAAGTCATCGAATCGGGTCGGGCGGAGAGTAACGTCGTACTCTACTTCGCCCTGTATGATTGCCGGTGTTGTGAGACGGTCTGCCATTGATCTGAGATTAGTTGGTCAATTCATCCTTGCAGTCAAACCCTGATGCGCTCAACCGCGGCTGATCGACAATCAGCCGCACAACGAACTAGCGAGCTGCGGTCTTCAGTGCTTCCCTGATAAGTACGTCCGAAGTATGTTTATCACCTATCGCTTTTACAGCACTCTCCACTGAACGTTTCGCCTCATAATGCCCAAAACCGAGCGCCTCAAGCGCCAGAACAGCTTCCTCAACCTGAGAGGGACGGTGTGAAGCCGCGATTTCGCTCAGTGACATTATCTTACCGATTTTTTCCTTCAACTCAAGAACTAATCTGCCTGCGGTTTTGGGTCCGATGCCGCTGATAGTCGAAAGCAGGGTCTTATCCTCGTCCAGGATCGACCGCACCAGATCCTCGATCTTGAGCCCGGAGATGATCGTCAACGCCAGCCGCGGCCCGACGCCGGAAACCTGGATCAGCAGTTCGAAGACTTCGCGCTCAACCGTGGATGCAAATCCCATCAGCTCGATTGCATTCTCACGCACCTGCATCGAGGTGTGCAGTGTGATTTCGCTCTCCAGATCGGGCAACTGGCGATAGGTCGATACCGGAATCAACACCTTGAATCCGACGCCGCCGACCAGGATCTCCGCCCTGTCGGGGGATTTGAACACGAGCTTGCCCTTCAATGTTGAGATCAAACTGCAGCCCTCCGCTTCTGGCAATGACAATACGCAATCGCGAGGGCGTCGGACACATCGAGCGGTTGCGGCGGCTCTTTAAGGTTGAGAAGCTTTGTAATCATGAAGCTGACCTGTTCCTTGGCAGCGGCGCCATTACCGACCACGGACTGCTTGATCTCCCTGGGTGAATATTCAAACAACGGGATTTTCTTAGTGGCACATGCCAGGAGCACGACTCCGCGTGCCTGTCCAAGTGACATGGCGACTTTGACGTTCTTGCCGTAGAAGCCCTCTTCCAGAGCGACCTCATCCGGCCTTTCCCTGCTCAACAACTCTGAAATAGCGTTAGAAATCTTGAGGAGGCGATCAGCGATTTCGCCGCGGTTAGTTCGGAAACAGCCGCTGCTCACGACCTCAACCCCCCGTCCAGTTACTTCGACAAGCCCGAACCCGGTTACAGCCAGGCCGGGGTCAATGCCGAGAATGCGCATCAGTTGCTCAGCTGCTCCAGCGTCTCTTCGTCGATATCGAAGTTGGCGTACACCTTCTGAACGTCGTCGTTATCGTCGAACGCCTCATACAGCTTGATCATCTGCTCGGCGTGTTTGCCTTCCAGTTTTACGGTAGTCTGAGGGGTCATCGTGATCTCGGCGCTGGCAACCGGTATACTCTTCGCTTCCAGTGCGGAACGCACGGACTCGAAGGCCTCCGGCGGAGTTGTGATTTCGTAGAGATCATCCTCCGTCGACATATCGGTAGCGCCAGCCTCAAGGACGATTTCCAACAGATCATCCTCCGGGATACGTGCTTTTTCCACCTGGATCAGCCCGATCTTGTCGAACATCCAGGCAACACAGCCATTCTCGCCGAGGTTACCATTGTACTTGCTGAAGAGGTGGCGGATCTCGGCAACGGTGCGGTTCCTATTGTCGGTGAGAGTCGTGACGATTACAGCGACGCCGCCGGGACCATAGCCCTCATAGCTGACATCCTCGTAGCTGGCGCCCTCCAGCTCACCGGTGCCCTTCTTGATGGCACGTTCGATATTGTCATTGGGCATGCTGTTATCTTTGGCGGTCTGCACAGCGGTTCGCAGGCGTGGATTCGAATCGACATCCCCGCCCCCCTCACGTGCAGCCACAGTGATTTCTTTAATCAGTTTGGTAAAGAGCTTGCCGCGCGCGGCATCAGCTTTGCCTTTTTTGCGCTTAATTGTCGACCATTTGGAATGACCAGACATTATTCCTCCGTTGAGCCTCTAAAATACCGCCGCAATGAAATAAAGAGAGTGGTTTGACGCAATAAAAATCGGGGAATTGGTGCGCGTGTAAGGAAGAACACACCCCGTCCCCGAGTGATTCGCTGCGCGAACGACTCGTGTACGAACTTGTTCGGTGTTCGAGACGGGGTGTGTTCGCCGGTTGGTCTTCTAGTTTACGAAATGATAGCTGATTGAAGCGTACACCGGGAAGAAGAGCATGTTCTTACGCAAAGGCCCCAGCGTTTGACCTTCGGTATCCCAGGCGGCTGAGAATGAGTTGAGGCTCACTCCCTCGATTGAGAATTGCAGGCTGAGCAGTGAGTTGACGTTAGCCATGACGCCGACACCACCCGACATAACCGGTTTGGCGCCGAGGGTATAGTCGCGGTAGTTGAGGGGTGTGGTACCGGGTTGCGGCATGGAGATACGCTCAATCTCGAAGAATCCTGCTCCCAGTTTGATGAAGGGTCGCAGCCGGCCATTCGGGACGACGAGATACTGGAAATAGCCGCCAAAGCGGCGGACGCGGACACGCGAACGGTCGACATCGTTGCGGAAGATCGCGAGGTCGCGTGGATTAAAGGTCGAATAGGACATCTCCAGCCCAACAATCGATGAGTTGGTGATATAAAGCCCCACCGCACCTGTCAGGCTGATACCCTCTTTCCGCCAGCTGGCATAGACCTGGTCGTAGTTAGCATCGGCGAGCGCACCCACCGGGATGCTCAAACCGATCATCGGGCAAAGGAAGAACTGTCCGGTGCGATCATCGTCGGTATAGACTGCTGCCTCGGCGTGGGTGGCAAGGCTGCCAACCAGCAAGAGACTCAGAGTTAGTACTGAAACGAGTGTGCAAAGTTTGGTCATAGTTCTCTCCTTCACAGTTAGCTATCGGCAAACTCTGAGTTTCATTTAGGGACAAATTGAAACAAAATCGGAGGCAAAAAGAAAGCGGCAGGCCGGAATAGCCTGCCGCTTGGGAATTGCGAACTATTGCCCGAAAAGATCGAAGCTTATTTAGCGGTTCCGAAGAAACCGGTCACACCGATCTCGATTCCAAACTCATTTCCACTTTCGCCATCCGCTTCAACATCTACGAAATCGAAGGTCTTAACCTTCCGATTCTGAAGCTCGAAGTAGGCATTGCCATGAAGGCCGACGGAGTTTGAAAGCATCCAGACACCGCCACCGGCAAAGTGAGCAAACCACTCAGTAGCCTTATACTCTGTTTCATTCACTGCACTCACCTTGGGCAGGAACTCAGAGTCATTCTTCGGGCTGTCGGATTTGTCCTGGCCGTAGATGAACATACCTGACAGAAATGGCAAAATCTTGCCCTTCGGCTCATCGGCGTTCTTGGCAGTCGGGAACCAAGCTATCTTTGGGCCAATACCCCAGAAGCTATCCTTCTGGTCGCCCTGCTTGAAGTAATCAAACTCGACAGCGGCACCGATGAAGATACCGGGGGCAATTGCGTACGCGAGACATGGGCTGAAGTTGAAATAGCTGGGAGTATCTGAGCCCTCCGGCTTATTCAGATCACCACCAGCCACGGCAAAGCCGGCGTTGGATGAACCAGCGATCATCCACTTACCTTTTGCGACCGGGTTGTCAGCCATCGCTGAGCCAACGAGCAGCAGCGAGAGAACGCAAATCAGGGATACAATAACTCTCTTGTTCATTGGAATTCCTTTCAGTTTAAGGTCATCTTCCCTGTATATCAAAACAAAGTCGGTTCAAAGAAACAGAGTGCGTGCGAGATCTTTGGCGTGATTGCGGCGAGCGTTCGCCGTTTCGATCAGCGCCGGAGCACAGCCAGATCAGGCCGGCATGGTTTTCAAATTCCAGAATTAAGGTTCCGGTCTCACTTCTCCTTGCAGGGACTCGAAATGCGCCGGGAGCGGTGATGGACGCGCCGCCCAGCTTTTCCAATCCGGTGGCAAGAAATAATTGAATCGCAAATAGCGAATCAACAAAAATATTGTAAGAAATTAGTTAAGGTGTTGCCGCGCAGGCAATAAGAAGGGAAAAAATACCCCGGTTTGATCCAGTTAAGGCTACGACGGTTGTTCGATTTGGGCAAAAAGGAGGGTGCGAATTATCTAAATCCGCACCCGTTAGCTGTGCCGGGAATGCCAATAAACCCGGTTAACTCTTCTCCGACAACAGGTTAGTTGCTGATCGGGGCACCGGAGCTGCCAAGCCAGAAGTTGATGCCAACCGCCAGCTGGAGCATGAACGCGCTTGCGTCTGAGAAGATGTAGTGAACGCGCGGCATGAGGTAGAACGACATCGTGGCGGCTACCATGCGCTGGTAGACGATACCGCCGAAGATACCAATATTCGATTCGCCATTGTCATAGATACCGGCACCGAAGTTTGCCATCAGCATAGCTTTCTGCATATAGGAGAGAGCATAGAGGGCGCTGGCCAGGAAATTGAGCTTCATTTCGGAGTCTGAGATCTCATAGTTGGCTTCGGAGAGATCGAACTTCTTGGCGAAGCCGGCGTTTTGCTGACCCTTGAAAATCGGGAAATCGGTATCGTAGTTCCACTTGAAGGAGTACTGCTGAACATACAGTTCTCCGCCAAGCATCATCTTATCGCTCAAACCATAATGAAACTGACCGCCGAAGGTGATACCGGCGTCAGAAGAGAACTTGTAACCGGGGCCTTCGAAATCTTTAAACGCATCGCCGAATCCCAGGGTATAGCCGACATAGGGTCCGACACACATGAGGCTCTTCAGGTTCGCCATGGCCGGAGCGCCGAGGGCAAAACAGATCAAAGTGCAGATGATGATGGTCTTCTTCAAGGTTGCTTCCTTCCGTTTGAGTAAACTTCTCTAACTTGATTCGTTTATCTTATTTTCGGTCGTGAGAATTAACCCCCAAGTTGCTTTGAAAATAGTGTTACCAGCCAGTAGGACCCTCCGGGCCGCTGAGCACCTCCTGTAGTAAGTACCGGATCGGTTCGCTGTATCGATTCGCTTTAACGGTTCGGTGTCTGAGTTTGGTTGAACCGGTGGTTGCTGTTCCGGTTGTTCCAGAATTCTTGCGGCTCTTATTACTCGATTCTATCGGTCAACGCAACAGGAAAACGGTCAAATCTTTGAGATTTTCGCTCCACCTAATCTACCTTAGTAAAACAGAAGAGGCGAGCCGTCTGACTCGCCTCTGAAATTAGCGGGAATATCTACCGGTTGCCGAACGCCGCCGGGATTAGTTGCCTTCGGCGCGTTCCGCTTCGTAGGCAGCCACGATCTTATCGGTGATTTCTTTCGGCACCGGATCGTAGTGGCTGAATTTCTGCGTGTGCCGTCCGCGGCCACCAGTCATCGAACGCAGCGACGTGGAGTACTTAAACAACTCTGACAGAGGCGCCTGGGCTTTAACCAGCTGCTTGCCGTTGCCGAGCGGCTCCATGCCGAGGATCTTGCCGCGGCGGGAGGACATATCTCCCATCACGTCGCCGGTGTGGTCATCGGGCACGATGATTTCCAGGTCATATACCGGTTCGAGCAGGATCGGGCCGCTCTCCCTGGCGACTTTCTTGAAGGCCATCGAGCCTGCGATCTTAAACGCCATATCGGAGGAGTCGACCGTGTGATACGATCCGAAGAAGAGGGTGACTTTGACGTCCACCACCTTGTTACCGGAGATGACGCCCTGCTCCATCGCTTCGACGATGCCCTTCTCGACTGACGGGATGAACTTGGCCGGAATCACACCGCCGGTGATGGCATCCTCGAATTCGAAGTTGCCGCCGCGTTTCAGCGGCTCGACGCGGATAGAGACATCGCCAAACTGGCCGCGCCCACCCGACTGTTTCTTGTAGCGGTACTGCGTTTCACCCTTCTTGGTGATCGTCTCCCGATATGGGATTCTCGGTTCGACCAGTTGCACATCGATTCCGAGATTCGCTTTCAATTTCTTCATGATAACGTCGAGGTGGAGTTCGCCCTGCCCATGGACGATGGTCTGTTTCAACTCCGGATCGACATTGTATGAGAAAGTCGGATCCTCGTGCGCCAGCGAAGTGAGGCCGGTGCCCATTTTATCCTCATCACCCTTCGATTCGACATGTACACCAAACTCGATGGAAGCCGGCGGGAATTCGATCGGCGGAATCTGGACCTTATTGCCGGAGTCGCAAATAGTGTCACCGGTGTGGGTATCTTTCAGCTTAACGAATGCACCGAGGTCGCCGGAGTGCACGGCCTGCATCTCATTTCGTTCTTTACCGTTGAGGGTGAAGATCTGACCGATCTTCTCGCTATGGTTACGACTGGAGTTGTAAACTTCGATACCGGGCTTGAGTGAACCTGAATAGATGCGGAAGAGCGTCAGTTCCCCGACATGCTTTTCCGCGATCGTCTTGAAGATAAACGCGACCAATGGTTGACCGTCACCCGTCTTCCAGGTCTCCACCTTGCCCTCCTTGAGGACATTGATCTCGGACTGGTAGGTGGGCGCCGGAAGATACTTCACTGCAAAATCCAGCAGCTGCTTCACTCCACGATTGGTGGTGGCGGCGGTAACAAAGACGGGAAAGAGCACGCGACTGGCGATTGCCTTCTTGAGACCCTTCTCCAGTTCTTCGGCTGTAAGCTCGCCGGCCTCGAAGAATTTCTCGAGCAGTTTGTCGTCGGCCTCCGCCGCAGCTTCCACGAGCTTTTCGCGTGCTTCGTTGCAACGGCCTTCCATGTCGGCCGGTATCGCGGTTTCTTTGGAGGAGCCATCCTCACTCAGCTCGTAGGCCTTCATCTGCAGCAGGTCGACGATCCCTTTGAACTCAAGGGCTTCGCCGATCGGAAGCTGCACCGGCAGGGCGCGGGGATTGAGGATATCCTGAATCTTTCCCAGGCAACCATCAAAATTGACATGCTCCTTATCGATCTTGTTGATGACAATCCCGAGCGGCGTGGAGTACTTTTCGGCGTACTCGAAGGCAATCTCAGAACCACCTTCAGGTCCGGCAAAGGCGTCTACCACCAGCAAGGCGGTATCAACGGCGCGCAAACCTGCGACAACCTCGCCGATAAAGTCAGCGAAGCCCGGCATATCAACGATGTTGATCTTGCAGTTCTGATGTTCACCATGGAGCAGAGTAGCAGAGATCGAGATCTGGCGTTTGGTCTCTTCCTCGGTATAGTCAGAGACGGTCGAACCATCCTCGATCTTGCCAAGTCGATTGGTGGCTTTCGTGGTGAAAAGGATCGCTTCCGCCAGCGAAGTCTTTCCGCTGGCGCCATGCCCAACCAAGCCTAGATTCCTGATCTGGTCAGCCTGAAATTCCTTCAAGGGGTACTCCTCTATCGATCAAATTGTCAATTTACCGATTCTTGTAAACGGTTAGTTTATCAGCCTCCCAGCAAATTGTCAACCGATTATTGGGCGCGCATCAGGGGTGGCGCAGACGCTTGCCCGTCGATCAGTTTAGAGCTGCTACGTGGAGTGGAGCAGGCGAGGTTTGCGTTGCTGAGGAGGTTCGGAACAGCCCCGCGGGATCGAAGAACTGTATCGCCACCATCGGTTATCCGACGGCGGGAAGGTGGCGACCTGCATTTCTTCACAACGGGAACAGCATGGTGGGCACAGTTATTTTCGCGGCTGCTCGATGAACTTGCTGGAGATGTGCGAATCAACCGCTTTGGCTTATCCCTGTGCCCCTACCCCCGAGATGACACCTGTCGTTAACTACTGACAATCAACAGGTTAGGCAAACAAGCCGCACGCGGAAGGTAAGTGCTCATTTCTGCAGCCAGCTATGACGATCATAATGGTGGAAGGAGAAACCAGTTGATCACATCATTAGTCTCTGCTCTGAGAACCAACCTGGAGTATTTCAGTGACGCCGCCCAGCGCGCCAGCAGGCCTGAACAGAACGACCTGCCGCAAGCCATGTCTGATCTGATCGTTGCGCAGCACGCCGCCGAGGCGAGCATTGCAGCGCTGCATCAGTTGAGTCAGCTTGAACGACAACTGATCGACCTCTACGCTTAGCTCACCGTTTGCGTGATTCCCGCTCGCTGGGAGCCTCAGCGGTGACCCTCCAGCGCTCGCGCAACCAGGGCTTCCAGCCCTTGCAGTCTAGTTTCGGGCGAAAAGCAATCAAGGATTCGCCGGCGTGCGCTCAGCCCCCTATCCCCCGGCTCAGCCAACAGCGATCTGATCGACGCGGCGACCTGTTTCGGGTCGCGATTTGAGAGGATGACCCCGGTCTGGCCTACCACCTCCGGTAGCGCAAAAGCATCTGCCACGACCGGAATGCAGCCGCAGAGCATCGCTTCAGCGACAGCACAGCCGAAGCTCTCGTGTCGCGAGAGTTGCAGGTAGATGGTAGCGGCGGAGAGGTACTCGCCGATCTGCTCATACGGCACCGCGCCGACGAATTTGACATTTGCGGCGGGGGCATGTCCCAGCAAGCTAGCGACATCATCCTTAACTGCCCCGATCAATGTGAACTCGGTTGCGGGCAGCTGCTCTGCGACCAGCAGGAAGTCGCTGATCCCCTTAATCTCCCAGTTCTCGCGAGTAACGGTTGCGATCGTAACCACAGAGGGCTTTCGGGGCGGCGGGCTATCGGGGGCGATGTCGGCGAATCCATGGTAGACCCGCGACACTCGCGAATCTGCAATCCCCAGATTATTGCTGAGTGAGTTTTGCGAGCTGTCGGAAACAACCGCAATGGCATCGGCCAGCCGCAACAGGGCGCGGGTTGGAATCGAGCGCGGGTAACTCCGGGCTGAGCCATAGCCGAATTCCGGTAGAGACGCGACTTCATATCCCCCGATGATTACTGCCACCGGTATGCGCCTGAGCCTCGCGACCGCAGTTAACGGAAGAAAGCGTGGTGAGGCGAACCAGAGGAGCAGAAGATCAGTGGAGCGCAACAGCTTGAGTTGCGCAGAGAATGAAGGAGCGGTTGCGCTGCGGAGATCGAAGTAGGTGACCTCATGATGACGCGAAAGCAGAGCGACATCCCTGCGAATGAATGATGCATCATTGGCACCGGCGAGCAAAATCCTCATTCGACGAATGTAAGCTTCTCTCCCGCAGGCGGCAAATCCTAGATTCGATCGTCGAGGAGCCCCGCAGTCGAATCTATCCGCTTACTCGTTTTTCGGCTCCGGCGGCAGGACGCGACGCAGTGGAATCGAGAGCGAGTCGGTATCAGCGCCGAGGGAGTCGGTCACGACGAAGTAGAGACTCGTATCTGCACCGCTGACTTTCCAGCCTTCGACACGCAAACCCTGGTTGGCATTGCGTGGCATCTGCCAGGCGTTGAGCGCTTCGTAGCGTTCTTCGAACTGCTCCGGCGGTCGGATGACCTGGATGTGAAGTCGGCGATCGGGTGTCTGGTAGGCAAAGGCGAGATTCTCGCTATCGGGTGTCCAGTGGGGGTCAAAGAAGCGTGTCTGGATACTGTAGAGGAGGAATTTCATATAGACACCACCCGGCACGAAGACACCCATCCATTGGTCCCCTTCCCCGGTGGCGAAGGCCATTCGCTGCTCGTCCGGCGAGACTTCCAGAAAATGAAACTTCTTGTTTGTAAATTTCTGATACGCAGATCGCGGTAGATATGCCGGGACGGTATCGGGAAGCAGGGTTACGTAGGTGATTGCCCGTCCGGTTCTGGCATCGATGATGGAGGTACTGTCATCATCCAGATAGTAGGCCCCGGTTTGTTTGAATTGGGAAAATCCGGAGTCAAATTGAAGCAGAAGAATCGTGACAGCGGCAATCAGCGCAATTGCGAGTCGTTTCCAATTGGTCATTAACCGTAACCTCCACATTGGCCCAGAAATCAATGGTAATCAATTCGTTACTTATACAAAGTAGTTGGCCGATTGACGAGCAGTTTTAAGTGCGCTAAGCCGCACACCCGCTCAAAGAAAAGGCTCAGCCCGAGAAAGGTTCGAGCTAAGCCTTTATGAATTATGCAGTTAAACGAAAGGACGAGTTGGCCGTCAGTCGACCAGCACCTTTTCAAGTCGATCAGCGATATAGTCGGCTTCGCGCTCACTGATGATCAGCGGCGGCGAAATCCGAATGGTGTGATGGTGGCTGTCGTTGGCGAGCATATCGAGCCCGAGCAGTTTTTCGCAGTAAACCATCGCATCGCCATTTTTTACCTCGACACCGATGAACAACCCCAGCCCACGCACTTCTTTCACGTGTGATGAGCGCTCGGCGATCTTCTCGATCTTCGCCTTGAGGTATTTGCCCATCTTGTCCGATTTCTCTGAAAGCCGTTCACGCTTGAAGACATCGAGCGCGGCGTTGCCGGCCGCCATCGCCAGCGAGTAACCGCCGTAGGTTGAGCCGTCGGTGCCCGGAGTGAACACGAGATCCATCAGGTTGCTGCTGGTTACGATCGCCGAGAGTGGAACCAGGCCGCCCGAAATCGCCTTACCCAAAATCACGACGTCGGGGGTGACATTCTCATGCTGGAATGCGAAGTCTTTGCCGGTACGGCCGAGACCGACCTGAATTTCGTCGAAAATCAGAATCAGGTTATGCTGATCGGCGAGTTCCCGCAGCCCTTTAAGGAAGCCGGCCGGAGGGACGTTCATGCCGCCCTCTCCCTGCATCGGCTCAACCAGGATGCCGCAGGTGTTTTCAGTGATCAGATTCTTTACATCATCGAGGCTGCCATACTTGGCGGTCTTGAATCCGGGGGTAAGCGGTCCGAAACCCTCCTTGTACTTCGGTGTGTCGGCGAAGGAGATGATGGTGATCATGCGACCATGGAAGTTTTCGCTGAAGACGATGATCTCCTGTTTGCCGTCGGGAATGCCCTTCTCCTGGTAACCATACTTGCGGGCAACCTTGATCGCGGTTTCGACTGACTCAACGCCGCCATTTTTGCAGAGTGCCTTGTTGCCGGTGGCGCCGAAGCGTGGGCCGAGTTGCGGCACGAGGTTGCAAAGCTTCTCTAAGAAGATCGAGCGAATGTCGGTATAGATGACGTTGGAGAGGACCGAACCATAACCGCCCTGAAGGGCTTCCACCAGTGCAGCGACGATTTCCGGGTGATGATGGCCCGGGTTGGCGGCGGAATAAGCTGAGAGACAATCGAGGATCTTCCGTCCATCCTTCGTATACAACCACGCACCCTCAGATTTGCGGATAACCGACTTCAAGCGCCCGTAGTGGTTGGCGC
>JBECKX010000099.1:0-8070 GCA_040235515.1 Candidatus Zixiibacteriota bacterium | reverse complement strand
CTATTATGGAGCCACACCCGTTTTTGTTTTTCTACTGGCGATCTGGTACCTGAAAGAGCGCCCCACCTGGAAGAAGATTCTCGGCATTGCGCTATCGTTCATCGGCGTGGCAATCATCCTGCGAGCTGGGCGATTTGATCGCGACATCCTCTTCGGTGATATCCTGGTAATCCTGGCAGTGATCGCCTGGGCTGCGTACACGATTTATGGCAAACCGCTGCTCAAACGCTACGGCGCGCTTACGATGACAGCCTATGCGCTGGGGATCGGTACCCTGATGTATTTGCCAATCGGGATTTACTTCGCACTCAGATTTGATTTCAGCGGGGTGCCGGTGGAGGGGTGGCTCTCCCTCGGCTACCTCGCGATTATGACATCGATTGTCGCTTACACGATCTGGTACTGGGCGCTGGCGCGGATGGAGGCGTCCAAGCTGGCGATCTTTCAGAACCTGCAACCGATCATCGCGGCGCTGCTCTCGTTCATTTTCGTTGGAGAGACATTTGGGCCGTCATTCTTCATCGGAGGGGCGCTGGTGATAATCGGAGTGCTGGTGACGCAGCGTGGCTGAACCTAGAAGCCGCAATGCGGCGCCGCTCCGCCACCAAAGATGTAGTTGATGAGATAGACGGCATCCCCGATCGAAACGCTGCAATTCCCATCAGTATCGCCCAAACACAACGGTATAGGGGGTGGTCCCCCACCGAAGATGTAGTTAATGATATGTACCGCGTCTCCGATCGAGAAATTACCGCTGCCGTCCGTATCCCCGCAAATACAATCGACGCAGACCATCCAGTCGAACTCAGTTGGATTGGAGGTGCTATGCGTACAGAGCCAGTCATAGCCTCGAATCAGCGCTGCAGAGATCGACGCCTGTGTTAAATTGCCGGTGGAGCGCGTCAGTACGATCGAACAACGGAGGGTGTCTGACAACCCCAGAGTCTTGCCGCGAATCAGAGAGAAGAAGGATGTGAAGTTTCCTATCACTGGATCCGGTGTTACGATTACTCGATCGGGAATCGCCTGGATCAATTGCCACAGCGAATCGGAATGAAACGTGTTCCAGGGATCGACATACGACGCATTTGACAGGAGCGTTCCGCCCTGGTAGTATCCACAGTTTCCCGCGGACCATCCGTCGAGGTAGCCTGAAGTTGCCGCGTGATTGCCCTCCGAGACCATCGATCCGATAGCCGACTGCAACAGGCTGTAACCAACGATACCCGCGTTGTCGGCCGAGCCGGCGCCTGACGGCAGGTCCCAGTCAGCTGCAAATCCCACAAACAGATTCTGGATCGGTGCAGAGGCATTGATCCCGGCATACAGGGAGTAGATCATCACTACGAAATCACTATCGGCTACAGCAGGCGTGAAGTATTGAACGGTGAATCCCACCGTCGAATCGCGGTCTGTTCCCTTGCCCCACGCATACTGGAAAGTCGGATACGTCGTCGAGTCGATCTGAATTGCCTCAATTGGCAGCAGTGAGCCGTAGTTGTTTTCAGCATCCGGTGTACCGCCGGCACCGTTGTAGATCGACCAGCTCAAGTGGTCGGGACCGGTACCGATGATCAGGGAACCATCGCGCAGCCAATCGTCGCCTGTGGCGTAGTTGTGGTAACTGCCGCCCGGAATATCGGCAGCAATGCGGCTTGTCTCGCTGACTGCCAGCCGGCTATTGGTGTTGTGAATCGTCACGAAACTCTCTGCAACTGTAGTTTTGGGAAGCAACAGAAGCAGTACCGCGATCGTTGGAATGATCAGACGCCCTTCAGACATCGGAGCCTCCTCTGCTTTTTCTTCAAATCGGTTCATTCACTTCAACAGCGGGCAGGGTATGTGGGCAGTGCAGAGTGGAAGCGAGCCCGCTATGAGAAAAATAGGGGCGATTGCCGATCTTAGCAAGTGCCGATTCCGAATCGGCGCCTAGCCAATTGCCAACAACTCCGCCAATCTGTCGCGGGATTCACTGAGTGTTTCGAAGTATTGCTCTGCGGTGCCGAGACTGCGCTGTTCGACGCCAAGCGCGAGCGGAAACTGCAGTTGTTCGGTACTGATCAGGCTGCACACCATCTGCCAGTCAATCTCACCGCTGAAGGGGGGAAGACCTGTGCGCGATTTGCCATCGGTATCGTTGAGATTCAGCGCGACGATGCGGTTGCCGTAGGTATGTAGCAACTCGTAAGGCTCGGTATCGGCCAGATACTCAAGCGCAGGATCGTAGCAGAGCCCGAGGTTGGGTGATGAGTAAGCGGCGAGCAAAGCCGCCAGGGTTTCGAGGGAGGCGGCGTCAATCAAGTTGCGCAGCGCCAGCTTTACCCCCATGATCTCTGCAGTCTCAACCAATCCCTCCATGGCGTGCAGTGCCGATTCGGTGTCGCTTCCGTACTGGCTGGGAAGAGCATGCGTCACGGTCAGCACGATCACCCGACAACCCAGGTCACGACCTGCCGACATCAGCAGAGCTATCTTGACCGCAGCCCCCATCCTGGTTTCTGCATCCTTGCTGCTGAGATCATAATGCTGGTTGACCGGAATATGCAGCGCATCAAAACCAACCTTTGCAGCCCTGGCTTCGGAGATCAACTGAAGCCTGCCGGTATGCTGGCGGTAGCTGCAGTGGGGGAGTTCCGTATCGAGGCTTACCTGCGAGAACCGATGCTTGGCCGCAAGAGACAGGTAGTGCGATAGATCGATTGATTGGCTGGGGCTGATCGGGACGGCGAAGTTCATCGCAGTCAAAATGAGCGCGCCGACGGTGGAGTCAAGAACAAATTGACACTGGATTGCTTCTGCTGTAACTTGCACGATCGAGGAGATTTAACACCATGAAAGTTCGCAACTATCATAGAGTCGAAACGCGCAACGCTTTCCATCACGAGGATTGTATCGGCTGTACGGTAAGGGTGGGAATTTCTGTCGAGGATGGCGCTACCCAGCTGGCGATGCGGATCCTCGAAATTGACCCGGAGGGCTACTCACCGAAGCGGAAGAAGCCGCACGAGCAGGCGATTTACGTGGCCAAAGGAAATGGCGTCGTAGAGGCAGCCGGGAAGAGTGTGCCGCTCGGCAAGGATGATATCGTGTTCCTGCCGCGCGACCAGGAGTACCAGTTCAGGAACTCTGGCAACGAGACACTTACCCTTGTGATTACGATTCCACAGGAGGAGTAGAGGGAAGGGGTGGCATCATAAGATACTCGGTGAGACGAGCATAAAAAACCCGCAGGTGACAACACCTGCGGGTTTTCTTATCTCGGTACACTCCTCGGGCGCAGCTACGGCGATGGGAACTTGATCGTAAATGGCTGCGAGCCTGAGTGGCGCAAGTTCGTATTGCGCATAATCGCCAGGGTTGCCTCATACTCCTGTCCCAATTGGAAGGTCACATCCTCAGAGGCATTGGGCGCTGCCAGCGAGCGCCACAGCACGACAATCCAGGCGTTGATTTGCGGATCGTAGAGTGATTCGGCCTTCACATCATAGCGGGATGTGTTGCCGGTCATGTAGTCTGAGTTGGTGATCCAACCGGGAACGCCGTCGCCTGCTTGCCAGCCTACGGCGTCGGCAAAATCAATCTTGGTGGTGTCGTCACTGAAGAGGACCAGTCCCTGGTAATCTGAGCTGTCTGTGTGCATCCAGGCAGGATCACTGACGAATGGGTCAAGTGAGTCGGGTGCAATCGTATTGCGGAAGTACAGTTCATGATCGTAAGAGTCGTACTTCCGATTTGGTCCCCAGAAATAGTCCTCGGCGATTCCGAGAGGATCGGTCCTGCCGGCGCGCCAGACCCAGCAATCGATATTTCCGCCGCCGGTCGTGTAGTGGCGTTCGCCGATACCATTGACTTCCTCGGCGGTGTGGCAGGTGGAGGCACAGTTCGCGCCCTCGGAGCCATTGTTGCCGTAATCGATGAACATCGCAACGACATCCTCATCCTCCCAGGCCTGGGCGAAGCGCTCCGGCGCTGACAGAGTGATATTGCCGTTCTGGTCGCGAATAGTATCCACTTCCAGCTCGAAAACGCTGCCGGTTCCACTGGAATTGAAATACCAGCGGCCCGGGTCGATCGTCTCTGAGGAATCACTCCAGTCGAAGCGGAAATAGACGTTCGAGCCGTCAGTGAGCGCCTTCACGCGCACGATTCCGGGACCCTGGTAATTCATGTAGACGCTGTCGGTGCCGACACGAATCGAGGCCTGGTCAATATTGTCCCAGACCGGATCGGAAGGCATGTTGCCCATCGCCGGGGGAGTGCTGACCAACGCCACGTTGATTTCCGAGTCGGTGCCATCTACGGTCGGACCCTCGTCGTCGCCGCAACCCACCAACAGGAGGGCGACAAAGAGTGCCAGAAGAGTTAAAAGATTTTGCGGTTTCAGTCTCATCAATACTCCAACGCTATTGTAAACTCAAAGTGATTTCGCGGCAAAGAGGCTTCGATTCTTAAGCTAGAATCTCATGCCAGCCTCAAGATACTCCTATTGTAACCAAACAATCAACCTGATTCAGCGGTCCCCGGAAACTGAACTAATTTCTCGCGACCGCCAGGCTCCTGTGGGGCAGCAGTCCTCGTTCACCAGGAGCTGCAGCCCAATAAAAGCTATCCGATTTCAGAGTCAATTCCAAATGCGGATTCAGGTCACCGCCCGCTTAATTCAATGACTCGGAAAAAGTTACGTCGCCTTGATGATAATCAGCGTTAGATCGTCAGGCTGACGTGTCGGGTCTCTGAACTCAGAAACGGCTTCCACGATTTTCTCGCGGATTTCTCGGCTGGTTAATTTCCTATTATCTTTTACCAGCTCAACAAGTCGTTCAGTTCCAAATAGTTCATCGGTTTCGCTTTCTGCTTCGGTGACGCCGTCGGTAAAGAAGCAGAGGACTTCGCCTGTCTCTATATGGATCGGCCGTTCCTCGTAATCCTTGTCCTGCATAATTCCGAGAGTCCACCCGCCATCCTTGAGATACTCGACCTTGCCGCTATTGCGCAGCAAGAAGGGCGGGTTATGACCGGCGTTCGAGAATGTGAAGATGCGATTCTTGGTATCCAGTACGCCGTAAACCGCCGTCACGAATTTCCCGCGTTCCACCGATTCACAGATCAAATTGTTGACCTTACGCAGGATCGTTCTGATCGCATAATTGTTGCGAATCTCCGCGATCAGAGACGCGCGAAACGACGCCATGATTAACGACGCCGGCAGGCCCTTGCCCGAGACATCGGCGATCGTCACACCAATCTGACGATCCACGATCGGGATGAAGTCGAAGTAGTCGCCGCCGACCTCCTCCGATGAGATATTGATCGCATCGAAATCAAACCCGAGGTTTTCGGGGAATTTTCGCGGCAGGAAAGATTTTTGAATATCGCGGGCAACCTGGATCTGCTCCTTGAGCCTGCTCTGATCCAGGGCTTTCTCGATCAGGCGGGCACGGGTGATTGCCAGCGCTGCCTGGTTGGCGAAAGCGGAGACGATTTCCAGATCAGATGGCGAGAAAGCATCGGCCTGATCTGATTCGAGGTTGAAGGCGCCCAGCACTTCCTTGCCGGAGAAAAGCGGTACGACCAGTTCCGATTTGGTTTCGTCACGCGCGGCGACATAGCGTGGATCATCCGCAACATTAGGGACGATGATCGCATCGCCGGTTTTGATCGCGTGTCCAACCAGTCCCTTCCCGGCTTTCATCTGCAGCATCTCCTCCGAGCGCTGGTTCTCGTAGCCATAAGAGAACAGCTCGTCGACGGCTTCACCACCTCGGACGAGAATGAAGATGCCTACGGCGTCGAAGGGAAGGAGCCGCTCCAGCGCCGCGACAATGCTCTTGAACACATCCTCCATCTTGATCGACATCGAGATGATTGCGCCGGTTTCCTGCAAAAGCTCCAATTCGAGCTTGCGGCGTCGCAGTTCATCTTTCAGGATCGCCTGTTGCAGGGTCAGTTTGCGTTCCTCCAGGGCCGTTTCGAGGCTCTCCTTGGATGAACTGTGTTCGTTGCGCGCCAGCAGCACAAACGCGGCTTCAACCTTCTCTACGGCTGTCACCGCGTAGGTTTCGACCTGGCTTGGCTTGAACTGCAAATCCCGCGAGAGGCTTTCGAATATCGAGTTGGACTCGAGGTCGCCACCAGATTTTAAGCTATTGAACTCCAGCGGGTCGATGTCGCGAAGGGAGTACACCTCCATTTGCTCCGACGTCAAGAGATTGACTTCGAGTTCCAGGCGAGAGCGGTGGTATACGAGGACTGCAAGTCCGGCATCCACGAGCGATTCGCGCAACTGTAGATGGAGGTTGGAGACGAACTTGTCTCGCTCATCGGAGAAAAAGCGTTCGTGCCGGAATTGGCGTTTTGTTGCAAGTTCCATATCTGTCAAATCAAAGCAGAGTCAGCTTGAACCTTTCGATCCCGGTCGGGTGGATTCGGTAGCGCGGTCTCAGCTGCGCAACTCGTCTGATCCAGCGACTCAATCGCCGGCCGGACCGTGTCATTGTCCTTATACGCTAGTAAACGCTAATCTGTCCGTAACTCTTTAGGACAGAGCTAAAAAGAATAGAGGATTGAGCTAAGATTACCAACAGATATTTGGCTATCGCCGCCCCCGCTGCCGGACTTCCGAGTTTTTCTTGACAGCAACCAGACTGTTTGCCATTTTTAAGGCGGCACTCTAAAGTGTCAAAAACGTAAACGGTTTTCGGTGCTGGTAACAGCCTAAGAGGGAAGTGGGTTAGAATCCCACACAGCCCCGCTACTGTATGCAGTTACGAAATCCCCACCTTAAGCCACTGATTTCGTCAGAACGAAATCGGGAAGGCGCGGGAGAGTAGGTCAGAAGCTGCCAAGTCAGGAGACCTGCCGAAGATCATGGGGTTAACTCTATTCCTGCGCGGGATCAGGAAAAGCTCCGTGATCGGCATCAAGATCGGCATGATCGATCAGAAGCCGATACTTTTCTGCCCGCCCGAGGAGGTTGCATGCAGCAACTACTACGGGCATTTTTATTGGTTGTCGATTCACACAGGATGCGACGACCACGCCCACCACTTCTTCGTTTCAATCTGGTTCTGCTCTTATTCCAACTCATCTCGATCGTGACAGCGGGAGCAATCTTCGCGTCGGACTTCGGAACGATCTGCGGAAACGCAGTCGACTCCACCCTGGCTCAGCCGGTGGGTGGTGCGATAGTGACTATCTTGCCTGATGGAGTCAGCGCCATCACAACGGCTGACGGGGAGTTCTGCTGTGCCCGTTTGACTCCCGGATTCAAGACGATCGAAGTCACCTCACGCTTCCACGCACCGATCCACCTTGAAGCATTTCTGCTCAGGGCGGGTGAACAGCGCACACTCGAGGTTGAGCTTGCCCCGACCGTTCGAATCGAATCACCGCTGATGGTGGTGGCGGATCGCACCGAAACACCCGGTCGCCTGCTCTTCAACCGCGATCAGATAGCAGCCAGCCGGGCCACGAGTGCAGGGGAGTTCTTGCAGGAGCAGGGTATCTACCTTCAAGGTGATGGCGTGACGCAGTATGTCAGCCTGCGGGGATATCTGCCCGATGCCGTGCTGGTACTGATGGATGGCATTCCGCTAAACCCGGATGGTGGAGCGACAGACCTCTCATCGGTGCCGCTGGCTGCACTCGAGCGCATCGAAATCTATACCTCGGGAGCAGCCGCACGCTTCGGCGCCAACGCACTTGGTGGGGCTGTCAACCTCGTGAGTCGAAGAAGCCTGACGAATGAGACGCAGGTTGAGGCGGAAGCACGCGCCGGCAGTTTCGGTTCACGTGGCGGGTCGGCGGCGCTTAAGTCCGCGAATCAGCTGCTCCGCGGATTCGTCCACTACGACTATGACCGCGCCGAGAATAATTACCGCTACCAGCACCCGTACCTGGGAGAGCAGGAGCGCGCCAATCATGCTTCCCGCGACTACTCGTTCTACGCGCTGGCGCGGCCGACGGAACTACCGGACTTAAGCCTGTCGGCGCGGCTCTCGAACAGTCGCCATGGAATTCCGGGAGCGATCTTTCAGGAGACAGGGCCGGGCGCGGTGAGCAGATACAGCT
>JBECKX010000212.1:0-4678 GCA_040235515.1 Candidatus Zixiibacteriota bacterium | reverse complement strand
GCTTGAGGGATAAATCTGTCATCACTGGCTTAATGAGAGCAATGTCGGCACCCTGGCGTTAAGGGACACCTGCCTCAGTGGCTTGACTCCGGCAATTCCTGCATCATCTGGTGGATCGATCGCAGTGTCGCAGAGAACTCCCCGCAGGCACTGTGCTGACTGCCAGTGAACTTAATAACTTTGCCCATCAGGGCAACCGAGTTTTGTATTCTGGAGAATAGGGAATGGCGAAGAGATGCTGGTCGAGACCGACTACTGCTGCTCTCTGGCCTGACGTTTCCAGGCGGTCGCCGCTGTAATCAGCCCCACCACCGGGCCGACGATCATCGCGTAAACAACAATCGCCTGACCGCCTGCGCCCACGAGCGACTTCAGCAGGTCGGTTACCCCGAGCAGCGTTAACACAAACCCCACCCACAAGACCAGTGTGGTGGCGAGGATCAATACGGCAGTTATCGATAAAGGGTTACGAATCGTCATCTTAACTCCTGATATTCACTAGTTCGGACGATTCATATTTGTTTCAATAGCATTGCGCAAAGAAAATCTAATTTGTTCAGAATTTTACTTGTGACGGGCGAAGTAATCACGCGTTGCACGCGCCACCTGTGGCGAAAGTAACAGCGCACCGGTTAGCGTCGGTATCGACATCGCCGCAAAACAGGTGTCGAGAATGTTGATCACCGTATCCTGCGTCCAGATAGCCGCGATCGGAATCGTCAGTAAATAGACGTAGATGTACCAGCCGCCGAACCTCTGCCCGAAGAGATAGGAAGCGCATTTCAGACTGTAGTAGGAGTATGAAATCATCGTGGATACCGCGAACAAGACAATCACAACTGTCAGGAGATAGCGTCCATACTCGCCCAGCGCCGCCTCGAACGCGTTCGCGGTCATCACGACCCCGTCAGCCGCGCTGTCGACACCGGTTGCAAGGATCACAAGCGCGGTGAGAGTGCAGACGATATTCGTATCGATGAATGGTCCCAGCATTGCGATCAGACCCTCGCGCACCGGTTCGCGCGTCTTCGCGGCGCCATGCGCCAGCGGTGCGGTACCGATTCCCGCCTCATTGGAAAACGCCGCCCTCCGAACTCCCGTGATCAATACCTCGCGAAACGCAATGCCGGCGCCACCCCCGATAGCGGCCTCCATACCGAAAGCGGAGCCGATAATGTTGCCGATAATCCCCGGCACTTCGCCCAGGTGCATCACGATAATGACCAGCGAACAACCGAGGTACAACAGGAACATCCCCGGAACCACCTTGCTCGTGACTTTACCGACACGCACGATCCCACCCAGAATCACTGCGCCCACGATCAGCATCGATACAATCCCGGTAATCAGCGGATGAATCGCCCAGTCATGTTCGAGCAATCCCGACAGTTGATTGATCTGAAACAGCGCCAGGCAGCCGATCATCCCGAAAAGGGCGAAGAGGATCGAAAGCGGCTTGAACGCTCTTCCCAGACCGACTTCGAGGTAATACATCGGTCCCCCCTGATCTATCCCACGTTCATCCTTCTTGCGATGCATGATCGCCAGGGTGCAGGTGAAGAATTTCGTCGACATCCCCACCAGCCCGGCAATCCACATCCAGAAAACGGCGCCGGGACCACCCATCGCCACCGCAATCGCAACACCGGCGATGTTTCCCATCCCAATCGTTGCCGAAAGCGCAGAACTCAATGCCTGGAAATGGCTGATTTCGCCCGGGTCATCATGCTTGTCATACTTACCCTGCAGGACCGCAATCGCGTGACGGAACCCGCGAATCGGCACCACGCCGCTGCGAATCGTGAAGTAGATGCCGGAGCATACCAGCAGGACCACCAGCGGCAATCCCCATGCGATATCTACGGCGTTCGCCCAGAAGGTGTCAAACCACGCCAATTAGCTAGCTCTCCAGTCGATTCAAGAGTGGAATAGTCTATTTAGACGCCTTGTGATTGGCGTCTAATATAGAATTGTGCAATGCTGCGGCAAGCAGAATAAAAATCGACTACATAGCTCTAATTCTGAGCAGCGGGCGGAGAAATCCCTTTGCAGGCTTACAATTACAGCGTAGATTCCCCGCCACGAATCATCGGAGCTTTGGGGCGCCTGCGTAAAGCAGTCCCATGCTACGGTCGATAAATGAAGGAAACTACTAACTTACCCGGAGGGCATGGTGAAATCGGTGAATCTCGATAATTCGATTCAGAGTTCCAGCGCGGCGCGAAATGTACGAATAGTAATCATGGCGCTGTTGGCGGCACTGATGCTATTGGCACTCGTTGGCTGCGCCGATGACCTCGGCCTTCCGCCCGACAGCGTCAGCGATCTGCGCAATCGTTTCGATCTGCAGGTACTTCCTCCGACACCCTATCCGCCCGACAATCAACCACGCCAGGAACGCATTGCGCTCGGACGCCTGCTCTTTTATGATCCAGTCATTTCAGGCGAGATGGATGTCTCCTGCGGCACCTGCCATCATCCCAGCTTTGCCTTCGCTGATCGAAGACAATTCGGGGCAGGGGTCAGCGGCGTCGGGCTTGGTCCCGATCGCATATTGTCCGCCTCCGCGCTGACCGGACATACGATTCAAAACGAGCCACGCAATACTCAGACGATTTTCAATACCGCCTTCAATATGAATGACTCCGGCGAGATATCCCATCGCGGCTTTATGTTCTGGGACGGCCGCGTTCGTGGTCTGGAAGAACAGGCCTCAAAGCCGATCACTTCGCGTGTCGAGATGCGCGGTGATGCGTATCCGGGAGACGAAGCGGCAGCCACCGCAGTGGCCCTCGATAGTGTCCTGGCGCGTCTGCGTGCGATTCCGGAGTACGAAACCCGCTTCCGCATGGCATTCCCACAGGAAGCCCAGCAGGTGGACAACGGCAGCAGGTCATCGACAATCGACTCCTCCACTTACGTCCGCGCCATCGCGGCGTTCGAGCGCGAGTTGGTTACTCGCAATTCGGCCTATGACCGCTATGTCATGGGTGATGATGACGCCCTCACCGAACAACAGTTGATGGGCCTCGAACTCTTCTTCACCAAAGCCAAGTGCGGTGAGTGCCACAGTGGCCCGATGTTCTCCGATTTCGGATTCGAGCCAATAGGTGTTCCGCAGGAGGGTACAGGTAAGTCGGTGATTGTGGGAGATGACACGGGTAGGGAAGAGTTTACGCACGATCCCGCCGATCGCTATGCCTTCAGAACGCCAACTCTCCGCAATATCGAACTGACCCCGCCCTACATGCATGACGGCGTCTTCGAGTCGCTGGAAGAGGTGCTCGAGTTCTACGACGACGGCGCTCTGCCGCGTCACCCGGCAATAACCGCCGATATGCTCGCTGACGAAGTCCGCGAACCACTAAATCTCGAAGAGGAAGAGATCGACGCCATCGTGGCGTTTCTCAAAGCACTCACCGATGATGGCTCGCTGCTGCCACTCTATCTGCGCGAAGTTCCGGCAACCGTGCCGTCGGGACTCCCACCGTTGTTTGGTGTAAAGGATATTGGCTATGTGGCGCTGTCTGCCTCCTCCGGTAAGGCGCTCAAGCCGGAGTGGTTGGAGTAGTCGTCGACTTCCAGCGCTGAGGTGTCAGACACTTCGCTGACGCAGGAAGTTGAAGTATCGCAGACTCCCGAGGAACAGAGCAGTCGCAATCGCGAGGTAGGCGGGCGCAAGTGCTACCTTGGTCAGCCCGCTCGTTCGAATGATGTAGCCGAGTGCCATCATCACCAGCACGATCAGGTAACTCTGGACATTCTGGAAAGCAAACACACACACACGTTCCTTGTGCGGTGACAGGGCGTAGATACGTCCTATATTTTTTTCGACCAATCCCTTGAACATGAACTTGTATTTCGCTGCGCCAACGAGCAGACCCGCGGCCGCCAGCATTGCTAGGTAGCCACTCTGTAGCGTTAGGTGGGTGAACCAGATAATCGCAGCCGTCGCGAGGCCGAGCGCTACCGCACTCCAGATTATGGCGGCGATCAGAATCAGTGTCGTTCTCTTGGCGGAAACCGGGTCCATAGCCCACCAAGATACAATTCTGTAAACGATTTCTCTACTTCAGAAATCGATTTTGTGCGCTTCAGCAACGAACTCACAGACACTCGTTGCAGGGCGCCGGACCTCCTCCGAAGATGAAGTTGATGATGTAGACCGCATCACCAATCGAGATAGCCCCCGAACAATCGGCGTCGCCACTCTCAACCGGATCTGGCGCAGGGCCGCCGCCAAACACGTAGTTCACGATTGCCACCGCATCTGAGATTGAGACCGAACCGCTGCCGTCTGCGTCGCCGCACAGGAAGCCGGGTCCGCCGCCGCCCACAACAAAACTCTGCTCCGCTGCAAAAGCCGAGCCGGCAAAGCTGTTGTCGACCGCCTGCACACTCCAGTAGTAGGTGCCTGAGTCGAGGTCAACTATCCGCAGGAAAAGATTGTGATCAGCATTTCCACGCTCCACAACCCGACGATAACCGGTTATCGGATCAGACATCGGTGAGACCACTTCAACCCCTCCCGGAGAACTCCCCACTCTGACATTGTAGGTCAGCCCGGGACTCGCAGTCTCGGCATCAGTCGCGGCGTTCCATTGCAGGATCACACTATCTGCGCTGACCGTCGCCGACAGACCCGCAGGGCTGGTAGGAGGCGAGTTGGGTATTGTGG
>JBECKX010000168.1:0-11974 GCA_040235515.1 Candidatus Zixiibacteriota bacterium | reverse complement strand
GTTCTGCACTTACCCACCCAACATACAAAAGCGATCAGAAAAGGAGATTGAATTCATCCAGCAATTGTCGCTCGAACTCTTTAAGCTTCATATTCAACTCAACCTTCCGATCAAATTGAGACTCCCTTTGAATTGCAGATTTCTGTTCCGAAATAAGCAATTCCAAACTGTGGCACTCCTCCAACATATTTCGAATAGCCCCACGGCGCTCCAGACCAGATACAACCTGAAAAGTCCCAGTCAGCTTGGCACACTCCAGCGCTACTACTCGATCCAACGACGCCGAAAAAAAGCATAGGCATGCGTCTGTGGCGGATCGCTGAAACAGAGACTCCACTCCCCTCACTTAGAATTTATCAGTGATTGCTTGGAATGCCTTGCCAAGCTCTCACTGATAGCGATCCACATCAGCCCTCACCGCTCCCGGTTTGGGTGGCACTGTCTAAGTTAATTTTACCATAGATTTGGTCAAGACCGGGATGCTTTAAATGTTGTCGGGAGAGGACGCGAGAAGGGGGCTGGTGAAGCTGTGCGAGGTTGATTCATTCGGGCAGAGATCCTGTGTTCACGTCTGTGCAGATCCTCACGCAATCGGTGGCGGCGGTATTGATTCTCCACGCTCGCAAGCAATCACTCAAAATCTTCGGAAATCTTACCCCTTAACCCCAAGTCTCGCAACACCCCTAAAGTTATATAGCGGTGCAGGGACTTGAACCCCGGACACGCGGATTATGATTCCGCTGCTCTAACCAGCTGAGCTACACCGCCATATCAAACCAAACGTTCAACCGAGAGAGGTCATATAATCAACTCTCTACGCGCTTGTCAAGCCGATTTCGATTCCACGCTGCCGCAACCTTAACCGTCTTTGATGGTGGCGAAACCAGCCAGGACAGCACGCGGCACGACTGTGATTGCCTGAAGAGTAGCGCAGAGATGCTGCAACACACTGCATTCATCGGGGCGGAAGATATCGAAATTAAGTCAATAGATCGCTTGACGGCACACCATCAGATCAGCTATCTTATTATGATCTATAGAGATAGAATTATGGGGCTGTTTGCGTTGGCTTGGGGGCGTCTCGGCACGTCTTTCGCTTTAGAGGTATAGTATAATGAAGATGATACGGATATTTACGCCCGGTTTGGTCGCGCTCATCCTGACAGCCCTGCTGATCGCAACGGCTTCCACCGCAACCGTATTCGCTCGCGCCTGGACTACAGAACAGCTTGAGACGCAGCTCAAAGCCTCCAACCCCGCGAGCTATAGCTCTGTCCTGGTATTCATGAACGGGCAACTCGATGTCGAACAGGCTCGTTCGCAACAGCGGCTCGCGAAGTACACCCGTCAGGCGGCGCATAAGATCCTGGTCGAAGACCTGAGGGACTTTGCTGATCGCAACCAGGCGGATATCCGTCAAGCCCTCGATCAAGGAATCGCTTCCGGCGCAGTAAAGTCATACGAAAGCTACTGGATTGCCAGCGCATTCCAGGTTGAGGCGACCGCAGACTTCATCAACCAACTCGTTGATCGTGCCGATGTCGCCGCGGTGATTGAGGATGTTCCACTTGAGGCGCTCTACAACCCGAGCATCTCGAATTCGTCGCAATCCGACTTGAGTGGAACGGCGAGCTTGCCGCCAAACTTGCCCGCGATTGGCGCCGACGAGATGTGGGCGCTGGGATACACGGGGCAGGGGAGGTTGGTTTGCAGCTTTGATTCAGGAGTGGAGGGGACGCATCCGGCGCTGGCGAGCACCTGGCGCGGACTGACACACAGCGCAGCCGAAAGCTGGTTTGATCCGGTTTATCATGAGGAGTTCCCGCATCGCGCCTTTGATCTCAATTTCTCCACCGCGATTCACGGTACTCACACGATGGGCGTGCTGGTGGGTAAAGATGATGCCACGGGGGATACCGTGGGGGTTGCGTTTGGCGCACAGTGGATCAGCGCGATGGTGATCGATATTCCGGGGACCAACTACCTGGAGGCATTCCAGTGGGCGGCGGACCCCGATGGCGATCCGAATACGATCGAGGATGTTCCTGATGTGATCAATCACTCCTGGGGATTTCGGCAATCGATCATCAGTTGCCTTGATATCTTCTGGATTCCGATCGACAATGTCGAAGCGCTTGGCTGTGTCAACGTCTTTGCCTGCGGAAATGAGGGCACAGAGAACCCCCAGTATGGCGGTGCATTCACGATCCGCAATCCAGCCAATCGGGCAACCAGTGAGACAAACAGCTTCTCGGTAGGCGCGACCAACAATACCGGCACCCTCATCTGGGGCGGATCGAGTAAAGGGCCTTCGGACTGTGACAGTATCTCGATCAAGCCGGAGGTTGTCGCACCCGGATATATCATTCGTACGGCCACAGTGAATAGCGCGGGCGGCGCCCCGGAGTATACCGACGTGGTTGGCACTTCCTTCGCCGCTCCGCACGTTGCCGGCGCGGTTGCGTTGCTGCGGCAGGTAAATCCCAACGCCACGGTTGATGAGATCAAGTTGGCGTTGATGAATTCCGCTCATGATTTGGGGGTGGGCGGTGAGGACAATACCTACGGCCATGGACTGATCGATATCCCCGCCGCGATGGCGCTGCTGCCGGCGATCGACGATGTCAATATCTTCGTCCAATCGCTGGAGCATGATCCGTTGATGCCGGGCGAGGAGTTCGATTTTGTGGTCAACCTCAAGAATACGGGCCTGAGCACGCTGGGAGTCACGGGTCAGTTGCTGAACCCGGGTAATGGCGTCACGATCGTCAACAGCGCGGCAAACTTCGGGAACATCGAGATGGACTCCACGGCCAACAATGAGTCGTCACCGTTCAGGATCGGGATTGCGCCGGGATTCCTGCAGGGAGAGTATGCGACAGTTGAGTTGCAGATTAACGACAATTCCAGTTTCCAGAAGAACGTAACTCTCTTCTTCCGTATCGGGGAGTTGCTGTCTGAGTCGAAGGCACATATTGAAGCGGATAGTGTCAAGTTCACGATTACGAACTATGGTATCTATGGTCTGGCTGCGGGGTCGGCACACCCGGACAACGGTGTCGGGTACGTGTACAAGGGCACGGGAGTCAATAACCTCTACCAATGCTCTTTCCTGGTTGGCGTGGCGGGTGATACTGTCTCGGATGCCCTTCGGAACCTGCTCGGTTCTGTCGATCACGATTTCACGGTAGCGCCGGGTGGTAACCTGGTCAGCTTCGACAACGGTGATCTGGGCGACCATGAGACGTTTTCGCGCTTCAACGACTCATTCTCCTACAAGCCGATCGGGGTTACGGTCGAACAGCGCACCGCGACCTACGCTGGCGCAGCCAACGGCAACTTCGTGGTGCTCGAATACACATTGATCAATGACACACCGAATCTGATCAGCGGCCTTTATGCAGGCATGTATTACGATTGGGATTTCCCCTGGGGAAGCGGTGGGGACGATCGTGCCAGCTTCTATCGTTCCGCCGGCAGCCCTGATGTCGGTTACATGTATCGCCACAATGGCGCAGACTATCGTGGAATGGCGATCCTGAACGATGAGGGAGCATCAACCTTCTGGGCGATCTGGAACGCGGATGTCATTTATGACAATATCACTGAGGCGGAGAAGTATGAATTCCTGACCCATGGCCTGGCAGACAGCGCGTCCACGAACTTCGGCGATCAATCCTGCTCGATTGCCTGCGGACCGTTTACCCTTGATCCGGGCGAATCTGATACGGTGGCGATTGCGATCATTGCAGGGCGATCGAAGGATGAGATCTTCAGCACGGCGCAATATGTGCGCGGGTTGTATCGCTCGGTGACGCCTGTGCACGAAGATCACGATGTCGTCCTGCCGCGCGGGTTTGCCCTGCACCAGAACTACCCGAACCCGTTTAACCCGGTGACGGAGATCAGTTTCACGCTGCCCAGGACCGCGCATGCTACGCTTTGCATCTATAACGCTCTGGGCCAGCGGGTGGCGACCTTGAGTGATCGTGAACGCCCGGCAGGCACATATTCGATTGTCTGGAACGGGATGAATGATCGTGGTGAAGCGGTTGCCAGCGGGGTTTACTTCTACCGTCTCGAGACCGATGACTTCGTCGAGACGCGCAAGATGGTGTTGATGAAGTAGTTCGGAATCAGAATCTCGCCAATAAATCAATCTTGTCATATCCCCACTGATCGATTACTCTCTCCCGTATGAGAGATTATCAAGCTCTGTGGAGCATGCTATTCCTGACGCTTCTGGCTGCTGCGGTTGCAGCGCTGGCCTGTGTCGGTTGCAGTGACACGGATAGCCATCGCGATGAGCTTCTGGCGCTGGCTATCGCCGAGGATCAACGAAATCTGCAAAAGCTCGATATCGAGACCTGGCTGGTAAGCGAGAGCATCGAAGTTCGTCGACGGCTGGCCTACGCTATCGGGGCGGTGGGGGATACGGCAAATTCTCCCTACCTGCTCAAACTGTTAGCGGATACGAACGTCGTGGTGCGGGCGGAGGCAGCGTTTGCCGCCGGGCAACTGGCAGACACGGCGCTTGAGGCATCACTCCTCAATCTTTCGGTTGATCCCGATCCTGCCGTGAAGGCTAATGCACTGGTTGCGCTCAGCAATTATGATAGCGAGAAGGCATCAGCCAGATTGTCTCACCTGCTCAACGATGAGAATGAGTCGGAGTCGCTCCGTGCGTTGGCGGCAGAGTCGATGTTCCGTTTCAAGGATGACGCTTCTTTCAACGCCTTGATTGCCCAGGCGGCGAGCGAATCGCCGCAGATCAAGCGCGCCGTCTACTACTCCCTGTCGCGACGGGCCAAAGCGAGCGCACAGCCACTGTTCCGCCTCGGCTTGCGGGAGAAGGATGACGAAATCGTGATATCTTCTCTGCGCGCACTCGGCCGGATCGCCGACAGTTCCTCTGTTGCTGAGTTAGAGGAGTTTCTGCTCCCGGAGGTCAACTGGCGAGTGCAGTACCATGCGTTGCTGACCTCGGTGCGACTCGGTGCGAAGTCACTTCTGCCTCTGATCATGAATCTGACCGGCACGACTACGAATCAATACGTTCGTCAGCAGGCGATTCAGGCCGCAGGAGAGTTGGGGGATCTCAACACGGCGATGCAAATCGTCGAGATCCTGCAGGATAACGACGATCCATTCCAGACCGACGCGCTGCTCGCGCTGGCAAAGCTCTCAGGTCAGACGGCATTCCCGGCGGTTCAGATTATGGCTGCATCCCCCAATCCGCGTCACAGGTTGGCCTCCGCGCAAGCCTGTGGTTCGCTGGGAGACTTTCCCGGCGCCATCGGGATTCTGGAGTTTCTTTCGCGTGACAGCGTAGCAATGGTTCGCGCCGAAGCGGTCGACTTGCTGCTGCAACTCGATAGCGACACACTCAACCAGCGTTTTATCCCGCTGGCACTGGCTGATGAGGATATCATGCTTGTGGCGACCGCGTGCAACAAGATTGTCGTGGATACGTTGACCTCCTACATCCAGCGCGTTTTCACCCGCTATCGGCCCGATGGCGACCCGGATGTCAAGTCCTCCCTGCTCGACTGTCTGATTGAATTCCCGATTGACCTGCCGAAGTCGGACATAGTTACAGAACTGGCCAATCGCGCCCTCACCGACCGGGATTATTCTATCAGAAAGCGTGGTCAGCGGCTTGCCGAAAAGTATGGTGTGCCGTACGAGCTGCGTAAGCCCTATTACGAGTCGATGGTGACGGTGAACAACTATGACAGCATCTACACCATGTGGCAGGATGAAAATCCGAGGATTGCGATTACGACCGCGCGCGGCACAATTGAACTGGAGCTGTATCCGGACGTGGCCCCGAAGACGGTTTATAATTTCCTTGATTTGTGTCGGAAGGGGTACTATAACGACCGCGTCTGGCATCGCGTGGTGCCGGATTTCGTGATTCAGGACGGTTGTTCGCGCGGTGACGGCTGGGGCGGACCCGGTTACGAGATTCGCAGCGAAGACAACCCGAAGCCATACATCCGCGGAGCGCTCGGCATGGCTACCGCCGGCAAGGACACGGGAGGGAGTCAGTATTTTATCTGTCAATCCCCTCAGCCACACTTAAACGGCCGCTACACGCTTTTCGGACAGGTCGTCGCGGGAATGGATATCGTCGATCAAGCGCTGGTGGGGGACAGCATAACATCTATCACGATCTTGAATGAACCGGAGTCTTAGGAAACATGCATAGCTGTCTGCGATATATGATGGGCGTCTGCCTTACGGTGCTTTTGTTCGCAACCGTTGCAAGCGCGCAAACGGACGTTGACCAGATCATCACGAATGCGATTGCCAAACTCGCCGCCGACAAACAGACTTGTAAGAGCTATACCAACTCCGCCATCAAGAAAGAATTCAAGTATGATGGAGACTACAATCCGAAGGAAGTCAGGACCCTCACGATGAAGGTCTACCATGTCGACAGCGTGGAATCGGCTGAGGTGCTGGCGATGGATATTGACGGCGAGCCTGTGGCAGCGAAGAAAATCCGGGATAAAGTTGCGGAGATGAACAAGAAGTGGCGTGAGGAGCAGGAGGATGATGAGAAGGGCTCACGCGACAATTACGTCGACCCGATGACTGAAGCGGGTCGGGCTGATTACTCGTACGAGTTGGTGGCTACGCGCGATTCCGTGTTTGCCACAATACCGGGGGCAGTCACCGAAAAAGACTCTAGTGGTCAGCCGATCACCGTCGATGAGGCGGTAGAACAATTGCGGTCATTCTATGTGATCGAGGCGACTTCGAGCGTGGAGGACCAGAAACATATCAAGGCGACTTACTGGATCGACTCGGAGACCTTCGGGGTTTTGCGCCTCGCCTTTCGTCCGGCAAAGTTACCGACCATGGTGCACCGCCTTGATTTTCAACTGGATTACGAGTTGATCGATCTGGGCGGCGAGTCTGTTTACATGCCGAGTCGACTCGAGTTGAAGGGCAAGGCGGGCTTCCTGTTCTTCAAGGGACACTTCGGCGTGATCGAGACATACTTTGATTACATGTGTGACCCCGATCTGACCGCGACTCCGTCCGCAATGCGATACTATTACGGGGATATGCAGAAAGAGAGCTGAACACGAGCACCCGCCAGCCTTTGCCGGCAGGTGGCATCCACTCTATGGCGCCTTTAATCAAGTACGATAATGGGATTTCGATCGAGGGGCTTGAGTTTCGTCTCGACGCGCACCGCAAGTGTGATTACTCCTTCGTATCGCACGCGCACTCCGATCATGCACGTCGCCACACGCGCATCATCGCGACCCCGGAGACTGCGCTGCTGTATCGTGATCGCTATCCGCAGGTTTCGGTCAGGGCGGTCCCGTTGCAGCGCCGCGTAAAATTCGGCAAAGCGACCGTCGAGCTTTTTTCCGCCGGCCATATGCTTGGTTCGGCGCAGATTCTGGTTGATGTCGGTGGGACGCGCATCGTCTACACAGGCGACTTCAAAGTCTACCCTAACCTCACCTGCGCTCCGCTGGAACATAAGCGCTGCGATATCCTGATCATGGAATCGACCTACGGTGATCCGGCATATTCGTTTCCTCCCCAGAACGAAGTCTATACGCGCATCGTAGCGTTCGTTCGGCGAGCGCAGATGGATGGCTACATTCCGGTGCTGGTCGGCTATGCGATGGGGAAATCACAGGAAGCAATCTCGCTCATGCAGAAGCACAATTTTGAGGTCGCCGTCGATCCAAACGTAGCCGGAGTGACTGAGCTTTATCGCAAGGCCGGCGTGAAGCTGGGATCGACACCGGCGTATGGCGATCTGGATGAGCAAACGTTGAAATCCAGGGTATTGGTTGTAACGCCGCAAACATTGCGCAAGGAAGAATACAAGGCGATCAGACGCACCCGCTCACTCTTTCTCAGTGGCTGGTCACAGAGCGGAAGAAGGCGCGGTTTCGGGGCTGACTTAGGTGTTCCGCTATCGGATCATGCCGATTTCTCGCAATTGATCAGCTACATCGAGCGCTGCAAACCGCACAAGATCTATACACTTCATGGCGAGGCCAGGTTCGCCAAGCTACTGCGCGAAATGGGGTATGATGCCGAGTATATGCACAAAGACTTCCGTAGCGATCAGGCAACAGCCCGCAAAGTTGAACTCCTCCGCCACAAGACAGCCCTCGGCGAGAATTACGAACTGTTCTAAGCAACTTCACCCTGAGGGTGGCTAAGCAAACCGATGGACTACCTAATCATCTGCGCCGTGGCGCTCCTGGTATCGGGACTGACTCTCTTTTCCGGCTTTGGACTGGGAACGCTGCTGATGCCTGCGTTTGCATTGTTTTTTCCGCTTGATATCGCTGTCGCCCAAACTGCGGTCGTGCATCTGGCCAACAACCTGTTCAAGCTCGCCTTGCTCGGCAGACACGCAGAGCGCTCGGTCGTGCTCAAGTTTGGTGTGCCGGCGGTCATCTGCGCTTTCATCGGCGCCTACCTGATGACCAGCCTGGTGGATTTCGATCCCATATTTGAATACAGGATGATGGGCGAGTTGCGCAGCGTCAATCCGCTGGCGTTCGTGATTGCGATACTGATGATCGCTTTTGCCATCCTCGAAGGTGTTCCAAGATTCGCCAAGCTGAGTTTTGACCCGCGCTACCTGCCGCTGGGCGGGATACTGAGCGGTTTCTTCGGCGGTTTGTCGGGTCATCAGGGGGCACTCCGCAGCGCATTCCTGATCAAGGCGGGACTCAAGAAAGAGACATTCATCGGCACGGGCATCGTGATCTCGGTGCTGGTTGATCTGGTGCGTCTCGCTGTCTACGGCACGCATTTCAGATTGACCACTCCTGAGCAGCCCGGTTTGATAGTTGCCCCGATGCTCTCCGCGTTCGCGGGGGCACTGCTGGGACGGCAACTGCTGCACAAAGTGACGCTTCGTACTGTTCAGTTGCTTGTATCATTTATGTTGATTATCATCGCGCTCGGCCTGGGAACAGGCATCATCTGAATGCTGTTGGAAACAGCGGGAACTGCGATTGGTGTCCGGCAAACTCGACGCGATCTCGTTGCGGGGATGCTCCTGATACTACCGTTACAAGCTTGGATCGAAACCTGCGTACTTCGTTGAAATGAAAAGACTCACACTTCTCCTGATAGTTTTTGTCGAAATCTCGTGCTGCGGCGTCGCCAGTGCCGACTATCTCTGGCCGCTACCTTATGGCAACGAACTAAGCTCCTGCTTTGGGGGGTCGCGTACCCGTCGCTACCATGCCGGTCTTGATGTTCGCACCGGTGGGGTTATCGGCAAGAAAGTTGTCGCCCCGGAAGCGGGCTACATCTCGCGTGTGAGAACCTCTTACTATGGTTATGGCAAAGCGATCTATCTGCAGATGAAAGATGGCAACACGGCGGTTTTCGGGCACTTGAGTCAGTTTCCGCCGGAAGTCGAGGCGTGGGTACTGCAGCAGCAGATTGCTTCGGAAAGCTACAAGCAGGACCTATATCCGTCCGCATCGCAGTTTCCGGTTGCACGCGGGGGGCTGGTTGGCTACAGCGGCTCAACCGGGGTAGGCGCGCCGCATCTCCATTTCGAAATCAGGACGCCGGAAAACGTGCCGATCAACCCCCTAAAGTTCAAAGGACTGGAGGTTGAGGATACATCGTCACCCCGTTTTGAGAAGTTTCGCCTGGTTGGGCTTGGCAATACCGCGCTGGCTGAGGCACTTGGGTGGAATGTCAAACAAAGCTTCAAGCGTGGTTCAGACGGCATCTACCGTCTCGCCCACCCGCTCCCCTGTGGTGGCCGCCCCTACTGGTTTGCGGCGGAGGTCGTCGACTTTGTCAGCCGCAACCGTTGGGACAAGCCGACCTACTTCGTCGAGCTTGAGCATGCAGGCCGGACTTTGTACCAGTTGGCTTACGACGCACTACCGTTCGAGGAAGGCTATCGCATCGAAATCGATCGTAACTTCCAGGCAGCCAATGAAGGGGATGATTACTTCTACAATTTCGTGCCGAACAGCTACTCGAAGTACGATCTGCTGCTTGATGGTATCTGCTCTGCAGTTGATGACATGAGCCAGCCGGCACTGATCATAGCCCGTGACGTGGCGGGGAATGTATCGCGGGCTGAGGTGGATTTCATGCCCGATTCGCTCCTTGCAGCGAATTTCCCCGTGCTGAAGCCCGATTACAGGAAGCTGCAGCTTTTGTTAACCGATGCCGGTTTTATGGATACGACCCTGGTGGCGTCTTTGATCCCAGCGGGACACCAGTTGTACCTGCTGATCAGATCAAGGGATCTGAGCCCGAAGCTGATCAGGGTTTCCCTCGGAAGTGAGGATCCCCCCGGGGCGGTCGACGTGCATGAGTTGGGCAACGGCTACTACTTGATTGACGTAGGGGAATTGGTGCGGAGCGTCCCGCCCGGCGCTGATGCATCACTTTCCGTTGCGCTTCATGATGCCGTCGGCGCGGCATGTTACTCGACGATTCCATGTCCCTACCGCTATCCCTGGGCCGGAACTACGGGTGGTGAGGGGAAGCTCGTATCGGAGGATGGGCGGCTGATCGTGACGTTCCCCCCACGTAGTGAGCTGTTCTATTCCTTCGATTCGCATGATTTTTTCCGAATTGATACGCTGCAATCGCGAGACGGCATTACTTACGCTCTCTACCCTAACGAGATGCCGCTGGCGAAGCAGGTGAGCTATCGGTACGACTCCGATGAAGTGTTGCCTGCGGGTGCTGAATTCTATGCGGATGGTGGTAGCAAACTCTACTACCTGGGCGCCAAACGATCGGGGGATGGTAGGCGGCTGGAGTTGAAGTCGTACACTCTGGGGAAGGTGACGGTACGAACTGACGATGTCGCGCCCTCGATCCGGCAGATCAGTCCTCAGCGGGGCGCAGTGCTGGCGAATGCACGTCCGAAGGTATCCTGCGTCATCCGCGACGAGATGTCGGGGATCGGTGAAGATATCGATATTCGCATCGACGGCCGCTGGATCCCGGCGGTCTACGATTTTGAGTCTGACCGCGTGACCGCAGAATCTTACTTCGACTTCAAGCCGGGCGAACACACGCTCGTAATAAAGGCTACCGACAAGGCGGGGAATACCCGTATCTACGATGGCGGTTTCACGGTTTCCGGCAAGAAATAGATGAGATGCGTTCTCAAAGCACTACAGCTTCCTTGCCCTCGGCACGACTCTGACTATATTGACGAACTATGATCCCACTTCGTGATGAAGTTCCAACCCGCCGCTTTCCAGCGGTGACGGTTGGTCTGATTGTTATCAACCTGCTGATACATCTCTATCAGATTTATTTGCCGGCGCAGGCGCAGAATGTCTTCATCTACAAGTGGGCCTTCATTCCGGTAGAGTACACCCATTTCGTGCAGGTGTATGCACAATTGGCGGTGCCGTATGGTGTAACGGTCTTCAGCAGCATGTTCCTGCATGGCGGCTTTTTTCACCTCATCTTCAATATGCTCTACCTCTGGATCTTCGGGAACAACATCGAAGACTTCTTCGGACCGGTGAAGTATATCGGATTCTACCTGATCTCCGGGATTTTTGCGATCGGGCTTTACACCGTCACCGACCCGAATTCTGATATTCCCCTGATCGGGGCATCAGGTGCGATCGCCGGATTGTTGGGGGCGTACCTGGTACTCTATCCGCAGGCGCGGATTCAGACTTTGTTGATTCTCGGAATCTTCATTCAATTCGTACGCGTGCCGGCAAAGATCCTTCTTGGGTTCTGGATCGCGATCCAGATTCTTAGCGGACTATTCGGACTATTCGCCGGGGCATCAGGCGGCACAGCCTGGTTCGCTCACATCGGCGGATTTGCCTTTGGATATTTCTACTTCAAACTTACCAGAAAACGACCGAAGATTTGGGGGTTCTGGAATTGACACCGAAATCAGCAACGAAGAAATCGAGTGAGGGCACCAGGCCACTGGCTGACTTCGTTCACTTGCACAATCACACGC
>JBECKX010000158.1:0-8048 GCA_040235515.1 Candidatus Zixiibacteriota bacterium | reverse complement strand
GCCGTATGCAGCGGGTCTGCAGAAGCATCAGATTCGCCGCGGCGAGACGCTTTCGAGTATCGCCAACCGCTACGGCACGACTGTCAGCGCGATTTGTGCAGCCAACAACATCAGCAAGCGCACGCGGATTTATGCGGGTCGATATCTGATGGTACCGGTGAGCACCGGTGGTGGTGGCGGCGGAAGTTACGCGGGGTCATCGAGGGACTATTCGGACCAAGTGGCGACCAACGGAAAATACAAAGTTAAGCGTGGTGATTCGCTCTGGAAGATAGCGGAAGCGAACAACACGACAGTGAACAGCCTGCGGGTACTCAACGGTCTGGGGCCTTACTCGCACATCTACCCGGGCCAGGTGCTCAAGGTCAACTCGGGTTCATCCTCGGCTCCGACGAAGGTGTTCACCTACAAGGTGAAGCGTGGTGACACGCTGGAGAAGATTGCCAACAATTATGGCACGACGGTGAAAGAACTGGCGATGGTCAATGGAATCAACACGATCGATTATCTGCGTGTAGGTCAGTTGATCAATGTGCCATCCAAACGTGGCGGCAAGAGTTCCGGCGGCGGGGGAAGCAACTTGATCGTGTACGTCGTTAAGGCGGGGGATACGCTCTGGGATATTGCTAAGGCGTTCGGGACAACCGTGGACGATATCGTCGATCTCAACAAACTGCGCAGCAAACGCCTGCAGGTGGGCGACAAGCTGAAAGTCAGGACAAGCTGACGTAAGGGGTCTTTGTGGCGAAAACGCGTGACATCGTAATCGGAGTCGTGATCGGGGGATCGTTCCTGATCTTCTTCTTTTTCATGATTCTGGTGTTTTTCATGACCGGCGGTGAACGCGGTGTCTCGTTCCCGGGGATCGGGGACAAGGTAGCGATTGTGAATCTGTTCGGGGTGATCGAATCTTCGAGCAACGTCGTTGCGCAGCTTGATCGCTGGGCAGAGGATGATGATGTTCGAGCGATCGTGATCCACATCAACTCTCCGGGCGGCGGAGTAGCGGCTTCACAGGAGATTTACGAGAAGCTGCTGAAGATTCGCCGCGAGACCAACAAGCCGATCGTGGCTTCGATGAGTTCGGTTTGTGCTTCGGGTGGCTACTATGTTGCCTGCGGCGCTGATCAGATCGTAGCCAATCCGGGGACACTGACCGGGTCGATTGGAGTGATCCTGCAGTGGCCGGTACTCGACGACATGCTCGACAAGGTTGGGATCAACTATGAAACGATCAAGTCAGGTGAGCGTAAAGATATGGGTTCACCGTTTCGGGCGCCGACCGATGCGGATCGGGATGCGTTCCAGTCGGTGATCGATGATGTCTACCAGCAGTTCGTGGCGGTAGTCGCCGAGCAGCGCAACATGAATTGGGACGAAGTACTCCGCATCGCGGATGGTTCGATCTACTCAGGCAGGCAGGCCTACGAGATGAACCTGGTGGACACGCTGGGAACGTTTGAGGAGGCGATCAGCCTGGCGGGGGAGCTTTGTGATCTGGGCAGCGACCCGGAGACGGTCAGGGAGTATCCGCGCAGGCGCACGACGATCTTCGACCTGCTTGATGGTGTGTTCAGTCTTGACCTTTCAAAGCTGGTTGAAAACGGGCAGTTGGTTACCCATCCGACTCTACAATACATCATGAATTAGACCACGGAATGGTCGTGTCGGAGAAGGGCAGGGCGTTGAGAGCAGACGACAGAACAAGCGACAATGGAATCTTGGGTTTCAGTAATATTGTAGGAGGAGAGAGACCATACAATGACTAAAGCAGATCTGGTCGAACAGGTAGCGGAACGGACAGGCCTCACGCGAACCGATGTCGCGGTGGTGGTTGATTCGTTTCTGGACACCATCAAGAAATCGATGGAGCAGTCGAAGAACATCGAGATTCGCGGCTTCGGTACTTTCAAGATCAAGCTGCGCAAGGCACGGAAGGCGCGTAACCCGCGCACCGGTGAGGAGGTCCCTGTACCGGATCGTAAGGTTCCGGTTTTCAAGCCCTCCAACGAGTTCAAGGATATGATCACCAAGCTGCCGCTGGCAGAGGGGCATGACGAGGACGACGACGATTAGAGCTTTGCGGCGACTTGATATGTTCGGAAGGCATGGTTCGGTCAACCGGGCGGCTTGCATGACCCAAGAGCTAGTTACCTGGAAGCGGTTCCTGTCCCGAGGGTGTGTGGATTCTGGCACGATTTCTTACTTGCTTCGTGACAACCTCTATTGTTATATTGCGCGTCTATAAGTGTGATATTCGAGTCCTGATTGGAGGTTAAATGCCAAGCGGCAAGAAGCGTAAACGTCAGAAGATCAAAACGCACAAGCGTAAGAAAAGAAGAAAACGCGATCGTCATAAAAAGAAGATCTAAGTCTTTCTCCTGATTTTAAGAGCTTTTTGAAGCTTTCTTATACGAGCATTCTTAGAGAAGAAGCTTTCCCCGCGAGGGCAGCCAGATGGTTGCCCTCGTTTTTTTTTTTGAGGGGGAGATTACATCTATATACACACCCCGTCCTCGATTCTCGCAAGCTCGAACCGAGTCCACCCCTCTCCAGAGGGGAATTTGATAGGTGAGCTACGCGTGCAACATCAAGATTTGCGTTCGGACTGAGCGACTTTCTATAAGCGAGTTGCTACGAGTCCGTCCTGGCCGGCACTTCGTGATCCGCCAGGATAGGATTCCAGGCGCGTCGTTGATTAGAGGCAATATCTTTGGAAACACGATTTCGATGAGTAGGTACAACAAGAAAAGGGCGAGCCAAGCGACTCGCCCTAATGTCTATCAATTCTGTGAGCCGTGTACGTCCCCGTGCACGGCCCGGTAGTCATAAACTATTATCGTGAGCCGTGTACGTCCTCGTGCACGGCCTGGTAATCGTGGCTACTTGATCAGCAACGGTGCGAGCACCAGCGAGACCATCGCCATCAGCTTAATCAGAATATTCATCGAGGGACCGGAGGTATCCTTGAAAGGATCGCCAACGGTGTCGCCGACCACGGCAGCTTTGTGGGCATCGGAGCCCTTACCGCCATGCGCGCCGGTTTCGATATACTTCTTGGCGTTATCCCAGGCACCGCCGGCGTTAGCCATCATCAGAGCGAGCAATACGCCGGAAAGGGTCGCGCCGGCCAGGAAGCCACCGAGGGCTTCACGACCGAAGATAAACCCAACGAGGATCGGTCCGGCCACCGCCAGGACTCCGGGAGCAATCATCTCCTTGAGAGCGCCACGGGTGGCGATATCGACACAACGCTCTGAATCGGGTTTGGCGGTTCCTTCCATGATGCCTTTGATTTCCCGGAACTGGCGACGCACTTCCTGCACCATTTTGAAGGCGGCACGTCCGACGGCGTTCATCGTAAGAGCGCCGATCAGGAAGGGTAATAAGCCGCCGAGGAAGAGGCCGATAACGACGTTCGAGTCTTTGAGGTTGATGACGTCGATTCCCACTGCCTGCGAGTAGGCGGAGAAGAGCGCCAGGGCGGTCAGAGCCGCTGAACCGATGGCGAAGCCTTTACCGATAGCAGCGGTAGTGTTGCCGAGCGAGTCGAGGCGGTCGGTGATTTCACGAACATCTTTACCGAGCCCGGCCATTTCGGTGATACCACCGGCGTTGTCGGCGATCGGGCCGTAGGCGTCGACCGACATGGTGACACCGATAGTCGCAAGCATACCGACGGCGGCGATACCGATGCCGTAGAGTTCGGCCTGCCAGTAACCGATGAAGATCGCGACGCAGATCGTGATAATCGGGAGCGCCACCGATTCGAGGCCCACTGAGATGCCCGAAATGATATTGGTGGCGTAACCGGTGTTGGAAGCTTCCGCAATGTTGCGAATCGGCTTGCCGGCGGTATAGTATTCGGTCAACAACCCGAGCGCGATGCCGGCGAAGTTACCGGCGAGCACGGACCAGAAGACTCCCATCCCGAGGGCCAGCTTGTCAACGATGACATAGGTGGCGATCAGCATGATTACGGTGCCGACATAGGTCACGACACGCAGAACGGCCGCCGGATTCATTTTCGCAAAGACATTGACGGAGAGGATACCGAGTATCGAGGCAACCAGACCGGACATAACCACCATAAGTGGCAACATCATCTCACCCAGCGCCTGAGCATTCATGTTGGAGAAGCTGATGGTATCGATGTTGACGCCCAGCGCGGACGCTGCCACACCGACGGAGATCGCGATGGCGGCGATGATCGAGCCGACGTACGACTCGAACAGGTCAGCGCCCATGCCCGCGACGTCACCGACGTTATCGCCGACGTTATCTGCGATTACGGCGGGGTTACGCGGGTCATCCTCCGGGATACCGGCTTCAACTTTACCGACCAGATCAGCGCCGACATCCGCAGCCTTGGTATAGATACCGCCGCCGACACGGGCGAAGAGGGCGATGGTTGACGCGCCCATTCCGAACGCCGGCAGGATTACGGCCGGGAGGTTGTTGTTGGCGATGATCCAGACAAAGACACCGAGGCCGACCAGACCGAGCGATGCCACCGACATCCCCATGACGGCGCCGCCTGAGAAGGCGACGGTCAGGGCACTGGACTGGCCCCTCTCTTTGGCGGCTGCGGCGGTACGCGTGTTAGCCAGCGTGGCGCCGCGCATGCCAATGAAGCCTGCCAGCATCGAGCAGAGCGCACCAGAGGTATAGGCGATGGCGCTCCAGGTATTGATCCAGATTGCCAGCGCAGCCGCAACGATGATGATAAAGATGATAAGGATCGAGTATTCGCGCTTGAGGAAAATCATAGCGCCGTTGCGGATGGTATCCGCCAGTTCTTTCATTTTGTCGGTGCCGGGCGAGCGACGCGCGATGCTCATATAGAGAATCATCGCGAAGACTAATCCGACTGCTCCAAAAATCGCACCCCACATGCCGAGGCTTGTACCTTGGCCCATCGAGCAAACTCCTTTCGAATGACCTAAACCATTATGTGAACTAAAGTTATATCTTCAGAAAAACTTGCTTCACCCATGTAACAAGAATCAGCCAATAAGGGGTATGGGAGGTGATTTTGCAAGAAAATTTTGGAAGAGGCGGCGCGGGGCTTCCGGGACGCGCGCGAAATGGTGGTAGGGAGAGATCGGTGCGACCCTCACCCCCGGCCCCTCTCCCTTGAAAGGGAGAGGGGAGAAGGGCGTTGTAGGAGTCGATCTTTTCCGGTTCCCCTCGCCCACGAGTGGGAGAGGGGTTAGGCGTGAGGGTGGTTGCTGTTACACACCCTGCCTCCAATGTTCCACAAGCGGGACAATCGGAGCCGCCCCTCTCAATAGAGGAAAGCAGCATACCTGTCATGCCGCAAGACGGCATGACCTACTTGCGCGGGGGGATTATCTCATTCAGGATCTCGCGGACGTTGTCGCTGATGATCCCGCGACGCAGCTCCGCCTGGATCGGATGGCCCCACCAGGTGTTGGCTTCGATGATTGTGGGGCCGTTGTCTGTGATGGCGATATCGAAGCCGAGCGTGCGCAGTTGTGAAAGGTGGCGTTGAGCTTCAAGCGCCAGATCAAGTGCCTGCTCGAAATAGGGGAGCTTGCCGCCGCTAAAGGAGGCTCCGGTCATCGGATGGCTTTCTACAACTTCGATGTGGTCAGGATGGATCACATTGGCGGGTTGGAGGATGCCGTCGCGGTTGAGATCGACGACGAAAGCGCCTTTATCGATGTTATCCACAGCGCTGTTGCCACGCCCGAGTTTGAGCACATGGTAGAGGAATTCGATGGAGCCGTCGTTGGCGATGAGTGTCGTAATTCTGAGCGTGTTGGTGCAGGTTGGGTTGATTTTCTCAAGGAATTGATGCTGCTGCACACGCTCCTGGATCACCGCTCCGCCGCGGGCTTTGGGGCTGTCCAGGTGGCAACATTCGCGGCAGAGGTCAAAGACTTCACGGAGAGAGAGGTCTTTGCCGTCCGCGCGGATGAATTTGTCGCTGCGCCGTTCGGTGAAGACAGAGATGCCGGTACCTTTGCTGCCCAAGACCGGCTTGATGACGAAGGCTGTGACGTCATTTCTGTTCAGCAGCCGGTTCAGATCGTTCTGATCTTGCAGCGGTTTGCCGTCGGTTGTGCGACCGAATACCGGATCGAAGAAGCCGTAGACCCGCGGGGTTGGCAGGCCGAATTGTCGGAAGAGGTTAAAGGCGATCCACTTGTTGGTGATGCCGCGGAGATTCGGGGGGCTGAGTTCGCGATGGAGGACACAGACCTGGTTGTAGCTCATGAAGCGGCGTTTCGCCTCGCGGGAGAGGTCCGGGTGGGACATGTGGAAGTGGGCCCATTCCCAGGGTTCGAGATGGTTGAGCTTGAACATCTCGAACGCTTCCTCCGCCTGCTTGCCGAAAGATACGCCATAGTGCGCGCGCGTGGCTGCGCCGTGGCGGTAGAGGTCGTACCTGAATTTGAGAGGAGTGAATAGGCTCATAGTAATGGTTTAAGTATCGGCGGGGATTATGAGGAAGTGTAATGGGATGCGCAAGGGGGAAGGTGGGACGTGTGGGTGCGGTGTTCCATCCGGGGAAGCAAACCGACCCTCACCCCCGGCGGCGCTGCATCCAGGCGTCGAGAGTTTTTCAGTGAACGCACGAAATGGTGGTAAGGATAGATCGATCTGACCCTCACCCCCGGCCCCTCTCCCTTGAAAGGGAGAGGGGAGAAGGGGTGGTGGTTCTTAGACCATCGTAGAGTTTGATAGAGTTTGTGGCAGTAATACTTATCATGCCCCAAGAAGGCATGCCCTGGCTGCTATGATCTTCGACCCACGGGAAGGGCGGGGCAAAAGTCGGTCGAGTAATTCTACTCCGGATCTTGAAAAAGTATCAGGGCGAAGTCGTTCCTGATCGGATCGCGTCGCCTGACGTACCATCGACCCTCTTCTGTTTGCCCCGTCTCTGCAAACTCGGTGAATCGTTTTAGCTCCTGCAATCTCGGTTGCTCATAGATTCTGCTGTCATCATAAGCGAAGAGTGCTTCAAAGATCAACGTTCCAGCTTCTCCAAGCTCACCCTCGGTCTCCATATGCGTGCATAGTTTGTGCCATTCACCATCAAAGTCGTCGTTGCGCGCATCTATCCACAGTCTTCCCTGCATGAAGTAGGGAATAGCCGTATCCTCATTTCCCTGTCGTAATATGGCGATGAATTTGTCATTTGCTCCTTTGGCGATCTCGGATACAATCATGGCAGCCTCGATACCCGACCACTTCTCGCCGGTGTTGGCCCTATGTCCATATTCCGGCGTACACACCATAAGGACAAATCGCGCGGAACGAACGGCGGAGGCCGCGAATTGATGAAGTTGTTTTCCCGGTTTCAAGTGAAGCTGATCGAGTACTACATCAAAGCCTCGACCCACTAGGTCGTTGGCTCTATTTAACACCCACGTTTTATGCTCTTCGCTATCGTGCGAATAGCTGAAAAACACTCTAATCACGAGCTCTCCTCTTTGGACGATCTTGCGCCCGGTCACTCACACTATTATCGTAGATTCCCGTCACGGAGAATCGGGAGTTCGATGCTCCCCGCCTGCGCGGGAATGACGGCAACGCAAAGCGTTGCCTTATTGGGCTAGTCAACGCGGGCGCAGCATGCTGCGCCCCTACATCTGTGCAGACTGGGGCATGAGAACGTCCGCAGGCCACATACCTACTACCCACCGCAAGCGGTGGGGTACCATCGGAAGCCGCCAGGCGAGGACGACTGGCAACCACAAGTATACACTCCCGCGTGCACGGGATTGAGGGTGAGGCGGTGCCTCACCTTGCGGGCGCAGCATGCTGCGCCCCTACACATGAACATCCGGGGCGAGTGCCACTCGCCCCTACATCCTCCCACCGCAAGCGGTGGGGCACCCTCGGAAGCCGCCAAGCGAGGACGACTGGCATCCACAAGTATACACTCCCGCGTGCACGGCATTGACCGTGAGGCGGTGCCTCACCTTGTGGGCGCAGCATGCTGCGCCCCTACACATGAACATCCGGGGCGAGTGCCACTCGCCCCTACATCCTCCCACCGCAAGCGGTGGGGCACC
>JBECKX010000130.1:0-15235 GCA_040235515.1 Candidatus Zixiibacteriota bacterium | reverse complement strand
GAGCAGATACAGCTCGCAGCATTTCACGATCGACTACCGCAGGAGCGCGCTGGCGCTGCGGGCGAATTATGGCGAAATCGGCCAGGAGTTTCGTGATCCAGCGGCATTCATTCCGTATGACAACCGCTACACGCAGATTGAACGACGCGTCGATGCAACCTGGACAAAGCGACAGTTTGAGTGGCTGGAGATCGAATCGGGACTCAACTATTCGGCGCAGACCTTCTTCAATCGAGATAACAGTACACCCGCACAATCTTTGCCGACCATCAAGCGCCGCTCGGTTGCCGCGCTCGCCGGCGCAACTTTATCGGAGCGAGTGTTGGGTGTCGATGCACAACTCTCACAACTGTACCGCTGGGACCGTATCGACGATCAGTCGCATACTTCACCCTACATCGGTGCTTCGCTGGAAACCGGCGGGAGATTAAGGGTTGGAGCCGATGCCGCCTATTCGGAGTCGTACTCGATACCACCGATAGACGCACTCTTCTGGCAGAGCGATGTCTTCGCTGTCGGCAACCCCGACTTAGAGCCCGAATCAGCAATCCAGCGAGAAGCGGGTCTGAAACTCGAGATCGATATGCCGGTGTCAGTCTCGGCGAAACACACCTGGTATGAGAGTGAGCTGGAGGATCTGATCATCTGGCGGCGACAGTTTGACGGCAAGTATAAGCCGGTCAATCTCGCACAAGCTCACTATTCAGGCACCGAGAGCAATGTCGTGGTCGGATTGATGGAGGATCGTCTGAAGCTCTCTTACTCGCGGACGACTCTTCGCGCCGAAAACCGAACGCCGCAGTCGGGTTACTTCGGCAACATGATCCCATTTCGTCCTGACCGAGTCGAGTCTTTCGCCGCACAACTCAAGGTCGCTTCAGTATTGATCGACTATCGCTTGAGTTATAGCGGCGAACGCTTCATCCGGGAAGCCAATACAAAGGCACTCGAGCCATACACTTTGCACGACATTGGAATCAGACTCGATACCCACATCCTGGGAGTGGAGGAGTCTATTCGCCTCGACGTGTTCAACCTGTTTGATGCGCACTACGAGTTGCTTGAGCGAATGCCGATGCCACCTCGCAGCATGCGCGTTGCCGTTGAACTGGGCGTCTAACCTCAACAGGTGTGGCTTCGTGTCTCCGAATCTTCTCAGATCAAACCAACTGTGACTTGAACTATGTGAATCAATAAGGAATCTACCATGTTCAGATACATCGCACTTACCACGATTCTTTTTGCCGTAATGCTTTCCGGCACGACTTCCGCAGATAGCCGTTCTCTATTGGTTGTAAATGGGCTCGGCGAGACACTCGATCGGGCTGATCTCGATTCCGGAACGGTGACCCAAAATGTCGCGACACTGGGACTCTTCCCGAATGACGTGCTCGTACGCGGCGACCGGGTCTGCGTTATCAATTCGGGCAGCGATGAAATCCAGTTATTGGATCGGACAAGCTTCTCGAGCCAGGGGGCGGTCTTTCTGGGAGGAGGTCGCAATCCCTGGTCGGGCGCCTTTCTTTCAGATGACACCCTCTACATCACCAACTTCGTTACATCCTCACTCTCGAAAATCAACCTCGCCACGCAAAGCGTGATTGCGGAGATTCCGGTCGGTGATGCGGTGGCTTCCGACAGTCCTGAGGGGATCTTGATCAAAGACCGCAGGGCATTCATCTGCCTGACTTCGTTCGACGCACTCTTCAACTACGATGATGGCAAACTTGAGGTGTACGACCTCGACGCCGATACGTTGCTGAAAGTCGTCGACATGGGAATCAATCCACAATGGCTCGCCGAAGGCTACGACGGCTTCCTCTACATCGTCGCGACAGGCAATTTCGCCGATATTGAAGGGTGGCTATATAAGTTCGATCCCGTTGCGCTGGCGAAAGTGGATAGTCTCTTTATCGGGGGAACTCCGGGTTCAATCGCGATCACAAAGCAGGGCGTCGCGTTCCTGGCAGCAGGGGGCTTCGGTGGCAGGCTCAATGACGCAGGCAAGCTGCCGATCTGGCGAGGCCAGGGGCGTCGCCCGGAAGCTACTGCTGATGCGCTTGCTGGTGGTATAATCTACACCGTAGATCTCAATGCGTGGCAGCTTCTCCATGGTCCCGCTAATCCACTCGAAACAGGCTTCGGTGTGCTTGATGTTGTAACGGTCAGCGACTCGACCGTCGCGACAGCTAATTTCGACAGTGACACCGTAACGGAGATCGATTCAGCCGGTACCATCCTGCAGACATTTCCTGTCGGTGATGGCCCTACTGCGCTGGCGAAGTCACCGGCATGCTTTATCACGAAGGGTGATGCTGACTGCAACGGTACCCTCTCTATCGGGGACGCTGTTTTCATCATCTCCTATATCTTTGGTGGCGGACCGGAGTCTCCCGTTGCGGGGGCGGCTGATGCCGACTGCAGTGGCGCTGTCTCGATCGGGGATGCTGTCTACCTGATCAATTTCATCTTTGGCGGGGGACCGCTTTGCGGTGAGTGTGCCGACTAACCACCACGCTTGCAAAGATACCTCCGCTTGGGTATACTTCCCAGCATGATGCAATGGTCGCAACCTGAGCCATATTCGTACGCCGGACGTGTCGGCACGCTCTCCGAGCACCTGGGATATTCCGCCACTGAGAAGCTCCTGATCTGCAACGCGGATGATTTCGGGCTGACCGAGGGCGTTAACCGGACTGCGCTTGAGCTGTACGCCGACGGGGTAGTCAGCTCGACGACGATCATGATGACCGGAGCCGCAATAGCATCCGGCATCGAGCTGCTGCGCGGCTCAGGGCTTGATTGCGGGGTGCACCTGACATTGACTTCCTCTCTGCAGCATCGTCCGGCTAAGCCCGTTAGCGATGCTTCCCAGGTGAAGTCGCTCCTCAATGAGCATGGCGAGTTCTACTACGACCGCAACGAGTACTTCGAGCACGCGCTACCCTCGGAAGCGATTCTGGAGGCGTCAGCACAGATCGAGGCAGCGTTCGACACCGGTCTGGAGATAAGCCACATCGATAGCCACGAGGGAACACTGCAGCTGAAACCGGCTTTCGCCGCTGCGTACGTCGAGTTGGCGCGGCAGCATGCTCTACCGATTCGGATGGGATCGCGTGCATTGCTGCATCAACTGGGATTGCCGGCCGACTGGATCGAGAAACTGCGCTCTTCGGGACTGCATTTTCCAGACAATCTCGTTTACACGCCGATTGATTCGTTTAACTCACTTGAGCAAAGGACTGCATTCGTTGTTGGATTGTTGCAGAGCCTGCCAACGGGCGTGACGGAACTGTTCTTTCATCCGCTTAATCCAGATTACCTGAATTCAGACGGTCTCGTGCAGGATGAAATCACACGCTTTCGAGTCTGGGATTATCAGATACTGAGAAGCAAAGCGTACACGGACGCCGTTGCCGCCAGCGGGGCGCAACTGATAAGTTTTGCGCCACTGCGGGAGTTGTGCAGGCGCGGTGCTGCTTCGTAGAGCCTTAGGGCAGATTCTCCATGAACCTGACACCGCATTGCGTGATATTATGGCGTGATTCTATCGCGTAACTCTATCCGCCAAGTTCCGGGTGAGCTTGATTTACCAAACTGGTGATCTCTTATGCAGAATACCCCCAAAAGGAAGACGGAAGCTGTCTGACGACGGCTTCCGTCCGTTGGGTACAGGGTAGGGCAAGGAAGGGTCCCCGGGGAGCAACCTGAAGCGATATTTACCCCAGGCCCTTCCGGTAGGCTTTTCTAAAGAAACTTCAATCTCTCGTCGTTTCTCTTATTGTGTCTTCTCTACTCTATTTAACCCACATTTCCCTGTTTGGTTCCACAAGATCACACGTTTTCGGTATTATCTTGTGACTAAATGCACAAATTCCCGATCAGACCTGCTTTTTGAGCCATTCGGTCGGGACCGACTTCGGGCGCTCGATCGGCCAGCCCATCGCACGAGCGTAAACTGCTTGGGCGCATACGCCTAACGCGCGCGAGACGCTGAAGAGCACGGTGTAGTACGGGAATTCGGTCAAACCATAGTGATAGAGCAGGGCACCGGAGCCGGCATCCACGTTCGGCCACGGATCCTTGATCTTATGAACTTGCTGCAGCACTTTCGGGACCACGTCGAATACGCGAGCGACAAGCTGGAAGACTTCGTCGTCGGCGATATTCGCTTTACCCCACTTCAGGAACGCCGCGAAACGCGGATCGACGACGCGGAGCACCGCATGGCCGTAACCCGGAATCACTTTACCTGAGTTGAGGGTTTCCCAGGCGAACTCTTCGAGCTGCTTCTCGGTCGGAACGCCGCCGAATTTCTCTTTCACTTCAAGAATCCAGCCGAGGCATTCCTGGTTGGCCAATCCATGCAGGGGGCCCGCCAGGCCGTTCAAACCGGCCGAAAGCGAGTAGTAGAGATCGGAGAGTGCCGAGTTGACACAGAATGTCGTGTGCGCGCTGACATTACCAGACTCGTGGTCGGAATGGAGCACGAGATAGAGGCGCATGCAGTCGGCGAACTTGCCGTCGGGATCCGGCAGACCGAGCATCTTAACATAATTCTCTGACCAGTCAAGTTTCGGATCATGTTTGATTCTATCGCCCTTGTTGAAGCGCATGCGGTAGACACCGGCAGCGATCTCAGGGAGCTTGGCGATCAGGTCGAGTGAATCCTCGAGAGTCCAGATCCAGTAATCTGACTTCTGCATGCCTTCGTCGTAGTGCTTGCGGAATTTCGACTCTCTCTCCATCACGAGAATTGCGGTGTTGAGCATCGCCATCGGATGCGAATCCTTCGGCATCGCAGCCAGGACATCCCACACATACTGCGGTACGCCGGCACGCTTGTTCAGCTCATTACCGAGGTCTTTCACCTCTTCGGCATTCGGAAGCTCACCGGTCAGCAGCAGCCAGAAAACCTCTTCCGGCGTTTTCTCGGTCAACTCACCCACGGGGATTCCACGAATCACCAGGCCCTTGTCCGGCGGCACTTCCGATGTGTCGCATACCAGACCCTTGACTCCACGCATGCCACCGTACGCCTGAGCGATGGTGACTTCCGAGATCTTCTTATCGCCGTGTTCCTTTACCAGTTTGCGGATCTCATCCGCGACCTTCGGGAATTTTTCATTAAGTTTGTCTTTTAGTAGCATGGACGCTTCTCTTGGTTTGGTTAGCGTTGTCATTGCACTTCTCGTTTCTGGCTCTCCCAGAGCATACGCTATAGAGGAGACCTCAAGTTGGATTTTACTGTAATCCGAAAAATCAATGTGAATTTATTCACAATAATATGCGTCTTAGATAGAAAGCTTTTGTCGTAAAGTCAAGGCGAATTGTGCCATTTTCGCAAAAAAATCGGAGGAAATCTGGAATGTAGTCCATGATGGGAAAGAGTCACCGAATTCCGCCGCTGAAATCGATCTCAGCCCCTTTTGAATCGCGTCTGCAGCCCGACTATTGGCTCTTCTTGCCGCGATCCCGCTCGCGCTTCACTGAGGGCACAAATGGTTGCTGGATGGCCACCGGGGCGAGTCCCAGCAGCACCCTGGCGCGATTGAGGGCATCGTCGATATGCCCGAAGATGTTTTCTTCCCCGACTTGCTGCAGAAGGCCACTTTTTACCATGGCGTCGAGTGGTTGCGAATGAACGCCGGAGAGGATAAGGTGAACCCCATCTCGGCGGCAACGGTGGGCAAACTCGCGCAGCACATGAAGGCCGGTGGCATCCACAGCCGGTACGCTCCGCAGACGCAGAACGATCACCTGCGCGGGTTTTTCAAGCTGGTGGACGACGTCACGGAACTTGTCGGCAGCCCCGAAGAAGAACGGTCCCTGGATTTCGAAGACTTCAACACCCTCAGGCACCTCGCGATTGGTAATCGAATTCGGATCGGGAGGCTCCGTGGAATCGCCTGTTATGTCGCGGGTGATCATCCCGACATTGCTGACTTCACTCATCCTGCGAATGAAGAGCAGCGCGGCCAGGACAATACCGACCTCTACGGCGATTACGAGGTCTACGATGACGGTGAGTGCGAAGGTGGAAAGGAGCACCATCGCATCACTGCGGGGAAGGTGGATGAAGCTGCGGAAGTTGTGCAGTTCACTCATGTTGTAGCTCACGACGATCAGGATGCCCGCCAGCGCCGCCATCGGTATCAGCTTAACCAGTGGTGCGACTGTCAACAGCAGAAGGGCGATAGTCAGTGCGTGAATGATCCCTGAAATCGGCGTCTGTGCGCCGCTCTTGACATTGGTCGCGGTGCGCGCAATCGCGCCGGTCGCTGGAATCCCGCCGAAAATCACGGAGGAGATGTTTGCGACTCCCTGCGCAACCAGTTCAACGTTGGGCTTGTGACGATCACCGGTCATACCATCAGCGACAGTTGCGGAGAGCAGTGATTCGATCGCAGCCAGCATCGCTACCGTGAACGCCGGGCCAACCAATTCACGGAGTTGCGCCCACTCAAAGCTTGGCAAGCCCGGGGTAGGGAGAGTGCGCGGCAGATCTCCGAAACGGCTGCCGATCGTGGCCACATCCAGACCCAGCAGCATGGTGGCGAGCGTCACCAGCGACATGGCGATCAGCATCGATGGCAGTTTCGGGAAGAAATGTCGTGTGACCAGGATCAGTATGATCGTTGAAGCGCCCACGAGCAGGCTGTTCGGGTCGAGGGTGCCAATATGAGTGATGTAATTGTACCATTGCTCGATGAACTCCGAGGGGTTCTCCTCGAGGCGGAGCCCCAGGAAGTCTTTGACCTGAGTAGAGAAGATTACTACAGCAATTCCGGTCGTGAATCCTGTGGTCACCGGGAAGGGGATGAACCTGATCAGTCCACCCATTCGGAAGAAACCGAGCGCGAGCAGGAGGGCACCTGCCATCAGCGTGCAGTAGACAAGACCCTCGTAGCCGTACTGTGACACGATTCCGGCAATGATGACAACGAAGGCGCCGGTAGGGCCACCGATTTGAACCCGACTGCCGCCTAGCGCTGAAATGAAGAAGCCCGCAACTATTGCGGTGAATATGCCACGTTCCGGTGGAACGCCACTCGCAATGGCGAACGCGATTGCCAGCGGTAGCGCCACCAACCCGACGGTGACACCGGCAAACAGATCGGCGCTGAGCCAGGAGCGGCGATACTCTGGTAATACTTGAAAGAACTTCGGTATAAACATCAGTTACTCGTCGTTGTACATGCACGGCACAATAGCAAGCATAAACGGGCGGGAATATAGAGAGATGGGATCATTGTTGGCAATAAGATTTATGCCACCGGAGATGCGTATTTTTTTCGTTGCCGTAGGGTGGGGGCGATGCGGACTCGGTCGTTTTGAACTGGCACGCCCGCGTGGAGCAGGGTGACGAACTCAAGTCTCTCCTTGCGGGCGGAAACTCCAATCGATATTATACCGGCACTATGGATGATTGTATCTTCTGCAAAATAGTCAATGGCGAAGCCAAGTCTGATATCTTCTACCAGGATGATGAAGTCATCGTCTTCAAGGATATCAATCCCAAAGCGCCTGTGCATCTGCTGATTTGCCCGAAGGAACATCACACCGATTTCATCTCTGCTCCGGCTGAGACACACCGCATGCTTGCCGATGCTGTCAAGAAGGTGCGAGAGAAACTGGGTGACCAGGCGAAGGATTTCCAGCTGCAGATCAACAATGGTCGCGGGGCGGGACAAATCGTCTTCCATCTGCATTACCATTTCATGGCGTGGAGATAGGGCCGCAGGCTATTTGCATACACACCCCGTCTCAAGAGGGGAATTTGGAGGCTTGCATTCGCCTCGGGGGCCTATTCACAGTGCCCCACGGAGTGCATACCAAAGCAGTGCTTACCAAATCTGTGTGCCGACGCGCCTTCAACTGAATCCAGACATATCCGATACTAAAATAAGGGGATTTACACGTAAACTAGTTGGAGAGGTAATTTGTGCCAGCCTGGCTTAGTAGACACCTCAAGTCAACCATTCTCTGCGCCCTGATCGCAGTTCCGGCGCTGTGTGGGGGAGCCTGTGCGACGGATTTCTCGCTCCTGGCTGGGTTGACCGCTGCCAGCGAAGAAAATGTCGGAGCCGGACTTCATGCAGCAGCCCGGGTCGAACCCTATCTCGGCAAGCATCTCTGGATCGACTTCTCTCCATCATTTGACCACTTCACCAATTCCTTTTATCTGGTAGAGTTTCCGGTCGTCGTCAGCGGATCGATCAGGCTTGCGCCATCTCGCAACCTGCGCATTGGCGGTGGGATCGGTGTGGCATTTTCAGATCTGCCCCAGTGGCAGAGAGAGAATCGGGCTGTCACCGCCCGCTTTACCTTCCGCTACTTCGATGACAATTTCTTCGACTCACGCCTGGTGCCGGAACTTGTCGCCAATGGTTCCGCCACCAGTACCGGCAACACACTCTTCGTCACTTTCCGACTCGGCTACCGACTCTGAAATCGGCTGCTCAGGTGCCGGCTGCTCGGAGACCAGTATCGAGTAGAATGCAGGTCGAGTTCCCTGCGCGTCGACACGTCTTACGACAGACAGAACGTGTGCCTCAGTCGCCGAGAACCCAACCTGCTCAGTTATGCTTCAGAAATCGTGCGATTCATCATCAAGAATCTCGGTCGTTGCCATCAATCTGGCCGTTATCGTACAGCCCGGTGAGGTGGGTCACAGTGCCATCCATGCCACGCTCGAACTGGATGCGGAAGTAATCGAGACCATCGAGCAGGAAGAGATCGTTGCCGGCCGGGATCAGCCGGTAGCGCGGTCGATCCTCGCGCTGATAGTAGAGTTCGCCATCCTCCAGAGTGACGGTTCGCGGTCCGTAGTGTCCAACGAATGCGCCCAGTTTCTCCGGATCAATCGTGATATCGGAGAGTCGCACTTCCAGACCTGTTATCGCCCAGTCGAGCGCATACTTGCGGTCCTGATCGTCGGTTGAATCGCGCAATCCCTTCAAGGCCTCCAGCTGCGCGCGGTCGAGTGCAGCATCCGCCGGAACGACGATATCAGGCGTGACACCGGTGCCTTCCCAGTTGGTGCCGGTGATCGGGTTGATCGCGCGGCCATACGGGACTCGGGCCATGACGTTGAGATTCGGCCAGAAGTGGGTATCGACCGGGTGCGCTCCGCCACCGGTTGTGTCACCCACTATCGTCGCGCGCTTGAGATTCTTCAGATTGTAGGTGAATTCTTCCGCTGCAGAAAAGGTATAGTCGCTGGTCAGCACATAGACCGGCACATCGGTCATCCGCGGACCCTGCACCATCGCCTGAGTCCAGAACTGTTCCGTTTCATCTGTCTGCCGGATGTAGAAGCTATTCAGATGGGTTGGCTCAGCGAAGAGGTAGCTGCAGATCAACTGAATCATCGTGGGTGAACCGCCGCCGTTCTGTCTCAAGTCGAATATCACCGCGTCGGCGTTGGCCAGGAAATTCATTGCGGCCACCGCGGTCGGCCCTGCTTCTCGCGCGTCGGCGAATCCCCGCAGGTCAAGATACCCGATATTGCCCGGCAGGATCTCCAGCTTCTGGAATCCGAAATTCCGGCGCCTGGCGTCGGCCAGCGGATCCCCGGGTCGTTCCGTCGGCGGCGTGAGCATCATTTGCGCTTCGGAATCCGACATGAATCTTAGCCCGATATGACGATCCTTGCTGATCTCCTGAAAGTCACTCGTCAGTTGCTGGGTGAACTCGCGGACGGTCGTGAGCTTTTTGTATTCACCCTTACGGTATTTCTCACGCACATACTTTTCCATTTTGGCCGCGACATCCGCGAAGATATAGACATCGCGGTATGCCTCGGTTACGCTGTCGATGATCTCAGCCTGGATCGAGGCGTCGATTGTGCGATCTTCCATTTGCCTCGGCTGTGCCTGAGCTGAAGGCGCGACCAGCGCGGCCAGCGAGCATAGCAGGGTGATGACAACTACGGGTTTCAAGCGTTTACCGATTCTTCCCATGGTTTCTAAACCTCTCAGCGAATATGAGTTAGTGGTGATACTTACAAGACAAATCTACGGCTTCGCAGGTCACAGGTTCGTTAAATGACGTTAATTGCATGCGGCGTATGGGTAGGTGGGAGCGATTTGGGGAAGATTGACGAATGAAAACCGCTTGACATCCTCGACCATCTCGGTTATTTTTAAAAGCTTGGAGCGTATATAGTTATGCGCGAAGAAGAGAGTGATCAATTCAACCCTTAGCCGCCACTGGCGCTTGAGAGGAGGCGAAACCAGGATTGACGGGAGTCAAAGTCAGAGACGACGAATCTTTCGAAAAGGCACTTCGCAGATTTAACAAACTGTGCGAGCGTAGCGGAATTCTCTCGGACATCAAAAAGCATCAGCATTTTGAGAAGCCGTCCGACCGCCGTAAACGGAAGATCAATGCCGCGCGCCGCAAACAACGACGCACCAGCAGAGGCAGATAAGCAATGTCGATATTGGATCAGCTCAACAATGACATGAAAGAGGCGTTGAAAGCCAAGGATAAGGCACGCCTTGAAGTGATTCGCGGGTTGAAGTCTGATATCAGCTACAAAGAGATTGAGGCTAAGGGTGGTGGACTATCCGAGGAGGATGTCATTGGAGTCATCACCTCAGCCGCAAAACGTCGCCGCGACTCGATCGAGCAGTTTCGCAATGGTGGTCGCGAGGATCTGGCTTCCAAAGAGGAGGCCGAACTCGAGATTATCACCACTTACTTGCCGAAACAGATGAGCGATGCAGAGATCGCGAAGATCGTCGAAGAGGCGATCGCCGCCAGCGGTGCAACCGGACCGAGCGATACCGGCAAGGTCATGAAGGAAGTGATGCCCAGAGTTAAGGGCAAAGCGGACGGCAATCGCGTGAAGCAGATTGTCGCGGAGAAACTGGCAGGTTAGCGAGTTTCCGAAAGCAAGAACAGGTAAGATTGCAGATGTGAATTAGCACAAGTACCAATTGGAATGCTGTTGCAAGAGCGAGCGGCAGCACGACATAGGATGTCTTACTTGAGCCGGGTCATAATTGGCCCGGCTTTTTTGTGTAGTATATTGAGAGGCTGAGTCAGATTCGTTAAGCGAAAGGGCGAGGTACGCAGGCCCAAGCGGTAAAAACTCTATTGTACACACCCCGTCTCCCATTTTCAACAAGTTGAAATCGGTAGCCACCCCTCTCGGGAGGGGAATTCGTCAGCAGCGCTAGTTGTGATCGATTGTTCCGTCTCTTCCAGCGAAGGGCTGATATGTGTCAGCAGTGATAATACCCAGAGACTTCCAGATCTCCCCCCCAACGTTCCCCTTGCTTTCCTGCGCCGCTTAACGTACCATCATCGCACAAGTTAGTCTTGGTTAGGGAGTTTGATTCCGGATTACGAAATGGAATTCGATGCTTGAGATACTACTCGGCAGCATTGTTCTCTCAATTGTTCATGCAGCCATCCCCAACCACTGGATTCCTCTGGTGGCGATCAGTCGCAGCGAAAAATGGCGAAGGGGTGAAACGCTCTCCGCCACTGCCATCGCAGGTAGCGCACACACCCTCAGCACGATCATCATCGGTGTGATCGTGGGGCTGCTCGGCTACAAACTGGCTGAGAATTTCGAGCTGGTGACAGCCATCATCGCGCCGGCTGTGCTGGTGGCGATGGGAATCATCTACCTGATTCTGGGGTTCAGCGGCGGACACCATCACCATCATCATGACTTCGAAAAAGACACGAAGAAAGCCAGAACCAAGACTGCGATCATCCTGGCCCTTGCCGGTGCGATGTTCTTCTCACCCTGCATCGAGATCGAGGCATACTATTTCAGCGTCGGACGCCACGGCTGGACCGGGATCCTCCTGCTCTCTCTCATCTACATGGTCGTCACGGTCGCCGGCATGGTGCTGCTGGTCGATATCGCCCGTAAAGGCGTCGAGAAGATCAACGCTCACTGGCTGGAGCACCATGAGCGCAAGATTACCGGTGTGGTGCTGATCCTGACAGGAATCGCCTCATACTTCCTCAACCATGGCGGGCACGTCCATTAGGCTATTCCGGGGCTTGACAAATTCCGCAAAAATCGCATATTTGGATCAACAATCCTTACTTACTGCAAGCTAGAAAACTCGAATACAGGGAGTTCAGCTACCCAGACGGCGAATTCCCGGATGGGTGATGATGCGAAAGAATTCTCTGCTGTTAGTCTGCTTGGTCGTGGTCGCGACCGCACTTTCTGTATTCGCTGATGTGCCTCGCCTGATCGAATATCAAGGCCGCCTGACTGATGCCAGTGGGGTGCCGGTAGCAGATGGCGACTACCTCATTCGGTTCAGTATCTATGATGGACCAGGTGCTGGAGCAAACCAATTATGGACAAGCAGTTTTCAGCAGCTCACCGCACAAAATGGTTTTATCAGCTACATGCTGGGATCGAACGAAGCGTTGCCAACGACGGTGTTTGACGATTCTGTGCGCTACCTGGGAATAAAGATCGGTACAGAACCGGAGATGACCGAACGCCTGCGGATGGTGGCAGTGCCGTATGCCTACAAGGCCAGGTCGGCCGATACAGTCTCCAGCGATCTTTACGTTATGACCACAGGTGATACACTCTCAGGCAACGTTGTGATCGACTTCAATGATGATGCTGCTCCGGAAGCTGAGCTTGGCGGTGCTTCATCTGGTGGGTATCTGAGATTGGACGGCAACGCGGGTGGCATGGTGCTTGATGCAGGAGCATCTGGAGACGATGCCGCTGAACTGCCGGCTGGCTCAATTACGTTGGGCGAGTTTGACATCACTCAAATGCCGACAACGGAAACTGTAGTCCTGAATCCACTTGTCCAGCAGGCGTCAATAACAAGAATAGCAATTGACTCAATCGTGGTGCACGCACCGTCTGCGGGCAAGATCATCGTCATGGCAACGGGCGAATATTACATCGATTACGATTCACCCGGAACTGCTTCGACTACAGGCGCAGCGATTGTAAGCCTGTGCATCTATGATGGTCCCAACTTCGACTGTGGTGCTGCTGAAGCCCAGACATATTTCCAGGACGCCGATAACACTACCAATAGCAATGTGACAGAAAATTTCGTGATTCTGCGAGAATTCGTTTTCGAGGAACCAGGTTCTGAAACAGTGTACTTAACTCTAAGGTCGCAGGTTAGTGGATATGACGCATTCATCTGGCAAAATCCCACTGTTCAGGTCACATTTTTCCCAGACACGGGAGTCAATATACTTGACCATTAAGGACTTTGTAGGCTCAACTAACAATTGTTACGGGTTGGTGCAGTAGTCGATTCTGGAAGAACTTGTGAGACAGACAATCTTTTTAATCATCATAACCACTCTGCTGATGAGCGTTGCTCTTACTGCAGGCATACCACGCCTGATCGAATATCAAGGCCGCCTGACTGATGACAGTGGGGTGCCGGTAGCGGATGGCGACGACTTCATCCGCTTCAATATCTACGATGGCCCAGGTGCGGGAGCCACGCAACTCTGGACAAGCAATATCCAACAACTAACCGTCACCGGCGGCTTTGTCACCTACATCCTGGGCTCAAACGGAGCGCTGCCGGCATCAGTATTTGAAGACTCGGTTCGCTACCTGGGGATCAAGGTCGGTACCGACCCGGAGATGACAGAACGCCTGCGAATGGTGGCTGTGCCGTATGCCTACAAGGCCAATTCCGCAGACACGATTGCGAATGACTCCTATGTCCTCACCAGCGGCGCGGTTTTCTCCGGCGCGGTCAACTTTGATTTCAACGATGATGGCCAATCGGAGGTTGTAGTGTCGGGTTCTGCGGCAGGGGGGATACTTGCTCTGAGCGACGGCGGTCCTGCCGCGACAATGATCTTGAACGGTGGAGGTGTCGGCGACCAGTCGGTGCAGCTGCCCGACGGGTCAATTACGGTAGGGGAGTTTGAAGAGACACAGGTGCCAGTTTCCCAGGTGTTTCAATTGTTTCCCACCACGACCAGTGTCTCTGGCTTTGACCTTGTAGCACTGGACTCATTCACGGTAAGTGCTCCCAATTCTGGCCGAGTGATAGTTCGACTTCGGGGCGCGGCTGTTGGATTCGCAGTTGCCACCGGATCCAGCTCTGTTTCGTCAGTTGTAACTGTATCACTCTGTACGCGTACCGATGCAGTTGGGTGCGACGGTTCGACTGAGCAGTTTGTTAGCCAAGATGCTGACAACGTTGATGGGCGACTCGACTTAGAGTTGTTTACTCTGTCATTACTCCTTGACTTCCCTGCAGCGGGTAGTCAGAAGGTATATTTCCTGATGGGTGGAGATGATTCATTTCCGGCATCACTCAATACTTATCCACTCGTCGAACTGAGCTATGTACCTGCAACATCGATCGAGCTCTCGGACTATCCGAGTAAGACATCAAGAGCCTCGGAACGACCGCAGTTACCGACAGCGCATTAGACAGGAAAGCAATACGCGCCGACTTTGAGCCGAATCTCCTATGCCTTGATAACTTTCGTGCTGGCGATCAGGTCGTGGATGCAGCGCTGGTCCTCCCGGAAGATAAAGAGCACATCCACAAGCCCGTAGAAGGGGATGATGCCGATAACGCCGTTCACGATACCGCGCAGCAGAACATTGGTGACAAAGCCGCCCTCGCTCTCATCATCAAACTTCACGATCTTGATGTTCATCACCTTCTTGCCGATCGTTTGGCCGGCGGTTGTGAGCAGGTAAATCTGCACTCCGGCAAGACAGAGGAGCATAAAGAACATGAATCCCGCGCCGGCACCCATCATGATCGGTGCATAGATTCCAACCAGGAAGATCCAGCATCAATGATTTGAGCGAGAAGGCGCTCGCCTCTGCCTGCCAATTCGGAGCTGACATGGTGCTGATGCCCACCCGGACCAAAGCCGCCGCCGATGCCACGGTCGAAACCGCCGCCACCGTGACCACCCGGCATGTAGCCACCATCATCGTTGATGTATTGTGAAGCCCCCGGGGGCATGTTCATAGGGGTCTCGTGACGCATAACCGGTACTTCCTGCTCGAAGTTGCAATGCGGACAAACCATGTTGTCGCCTTGCTGCAGATAATCTGATTTTATCACCTTGCCGCACTGTTTGCAGGTGAAGCTGACTCCCGTTGAGGATGCTATCTTTCGTGGTAATTGCATAATTTCCATCCGCTCGCTGATTTATTGGTACCAAGTTTTGTTTCCGAGTGAATCCGAATAGGTCGGGGTGAAGGAGTGACGCCGCCCCGAAACCA
>JBECKX010000123.1:0-21511 GCA_040235515.1 Candidatus Zixiibacteriota bacterium | reverse complement strand
AACCTCGAACTCTCATTGCGTCCGAGTGATCGCATGGGCGGGCACTTCCTGCAAGGGCATGTCGATGCAGTCGGGAACTGCCTCGATGTCAACGAGGCAAAGGGAAGCTGGCTCTTCCGCTTCAGCTACCCCCCCGAATTCGGTATCTACCTCGTCGAGAAAGGCTCGATCGCGGTGGATGGAATCAGCCTGACAGCTTTCGATCTCAAGGGGGATAGCTTTACCGTCAGCGTCATTCCGCACACCTACAGAGCAACGACCCTCGGCGCAACCCGGCGGGGAGATAAGGTCAATCTGGAGTTCGATCTCATCGGAAAATATATCGCCAGGAATCTGGCTCTCCAGTCCGGTCAAGGCGCTTCCGACCGCGGGAGCATTACGTTAAAGAAGTTACAGGAGTTGGGTTTCTAACCAACGATTTCAGGAGTCTCTCCACATGAATGATTTCAACCTCAATCGAAATTCGAATAACGGCAACGGCACAGCGAAGGATGATTTCTTTGACAGTGTCGAAGATGCCCTGGTCGATATTGCGGCGGGCAAGATTGTCGTGGTGGTGGATGATGAAGATCGCGAGAATGAAGGGGACTTCATCCTCGCTGCCGACAAAGTCACACCCGAGGCAATCAATTTTCTCGCCAGGGAGGGCAGGGGACTGATATGTCTTTCACTTGCCCGTCCGATTCTCGATCGTCTCGACCTTTCACCGATGGCTGCCAACAACTCGGCGAAACTCGGCACTCGCTTCACCGTGAGTATCGACGCCGTGGTGGGAACCACCACCGGAATCTCCGCGGCGGATCGCTACGAGACGATCAGACAGGTAATGGACGACAACTCCAAGCCGACCGATTTTGCCCGCCCGGGACATATCTTCCCGATCGAGGCATTGCCGGGTGGAGTTCTCTCGCGCGCCGGGCACAGCGAAGCCGCTGTTGATCTTGCCCGCCTCGCCGGCCTTAAACCGGGCGGAGTGTTGTGTGAGATAATGTCAGAGGATGGTTCGATGGCGCGCGCACCCGAGTTGCGCCGGATCGCCGATAAGTTCGGACTGAAGCTCATCACGATTAAAGACTTGATCGCTTATCGCCAGATGCGGGAAAAGCTGATCGAGAAGATCACCGACGTTGATTTTCCGACTGCCTACGGTGACTTCAGGCTTCACCTCTACCGGTCGGAAATCGACGAGCATCACCATCTCGCACTGGTGAAAGGTGACGTTGCCAACGCCGAAAATGTCCTGGTACGTGTGCACTCGCAGTGCCTGACCGGTGACGTCCTCGGTTCCAGTCGCTGCGATTGCGGTGATCAACTGCATGCCGCGATGGAGATGATCGAGGAGGAGGGATGCGGAGTCCTGCTTTACATGCGCCAGGAGGGCAGGGGGATCGGCCTGGCGAACAAGATTCGCGCCTATGCCCTGCAGGATCAGGGGCGTGATACCGTTGAGGCTAATCATGATCTCGGCTTCAAAGCCGATCTGCGCGACTATGGGATCGGTGCCCAGATACTGGTGGATCTTGGGCTCTCCTCGATTCGGTTGCTGACCAATAATCCGCGCAAGATCATCGGGTTGGAAGGCTATGGGCTCAAGGTCACGGAAAGAGTTTCATCGAAGGTTCCGCCAACCAAGTATAACGTGAAGTATCTCGAGACGAAGCGCGATAAACTGGGGCATCTGCTCGGGACTTTGCGCTAGTGGACTCTAAATAGATGATATTCAAAACAGGGACTGCATAAATTATGGGTAAGATCTTTAACGGCTCGCTTGAAGCCGGCAATAAGAAGTTCGCAGTTTGTATCTCGCGATTCAATTCATTGTTAACCGAGCGCCTGCTGGAGGGCGCCTACGACTGCCTGATTCGTCATGGCGCCGATCGCGAACAGATCGACGAATACTGGGTACCGGGATCGTTCGAGCTGCCTTATGTGGCGGCAAAGCTCGCTGAAAAATCGGAGTATGACGCTATCATCTGCCTCGGCGCAGTCGTTCGCGGGGATACACCTCACTTCGAGTATATCTCGGCTGAAGTCACCAAGGGAATCGCTTCCACCGCGCTCAAATCGGGGATGCCGGTTATCTATGGTGTGATAACCGTCGACACCCTGGAGCAGGGGATTGAAAGAGCGGGCACGAAATCGGGTAACAAGGGCTGGGATGCCGCTCTCGCAGCCATAGAAATGATCAACCTTTACAGCAAGATAAGCTAGGCAGGAATGGGACAAAGATCCAAAGCACGCGAGTTGGCACTCAAGTGCCTCTATGCGTACGAATCAACAGGGGAGTCGATCGACTCGATCTGCACTTCGCTCATCGCCGAATCAGATCTCAATCCGGACGCCGCCCGCTTCTCGGAAACGCTATTGCGCAGCACCGTCACTCATCTCGAAGAGCTGGACAAACGCATTGGAGCGCATGCCCTCAACTGGAACATCGAGCGGCTTGCCGTCGTGGATAAGAATATCCTCCGTCTCGGGATTTGTGAATTGCTCTACTTTCCCGATGTGCCGTCGAAAGTGGCGATCAATGAAGCGGTCGAGTTAGCCAAGAAGTACTCCGCCGAGGAATCATCCGGTTTCGTCAATGGCGTACTCGACGCCTGCAACAAGAAGTTGCAGAAGGCGGAGAACTAGGCTCCGTAGCGACACCAAACGACAGTTCGCTGCGCACACGAGCTATCATAATCAAGAGGGCAGGTTGGCCTTGGTCGGCTGATCCGGCTCGAGGTTTCGCTGTACCCGATTTTGGTTTGGAAATCTTCCCGCTAACTCTTATATTCCGCGCCAACTTATTTCTGGTAAATCGATTCGCCCCAGAAGGTTCACAAAGTTTAATCGCAGCGGGGCGGATGTTGGTATATCTCCAAAGAAGACATTAGATATCGGATGTCCGAGGAGGATCGCTTGTTCGGTAAAGAGAAAGAAAACAACTTAGTTCAGATCGATCAACCATACGACAGGGTCAACCTCTGGATCGGGCTCGGGGTGCTTCTCTTTACCTCGATCATCTACCTGATGACCGTGCAGAGAACCTTCTCGTTCTGGGACTGCGGTGAGTTCGTAGCGTGTTCCTACATCCTGGGTGTTCCCCATCCTCCCGGGACGCCCCTGTTCGTAGTGATCGGCAGGCTCTTCAGTCTCCTCCCGGTTGCCGAGGATATCGGTTTTCGGGTGAATCTGCTCTCGGCACTCAGCACTTCTTTCGCATCGATGTTCGGCTATTTCATCGTCGTTCGCCTGATCCGTGATTGGTTCGACGGCGATGCCGATCTGCCGCGACGTGTCGGGATGTATGCCGCCGGCGTGATCGGTTCGCTGCTCATGGCATTCTCCCTCACAAACTGGAGCTCTGCCGTAGAGGCAGAGGTCTACGGTCTCTCGATGCTGCTGATTACGTTGCTCATCTGGCTCTCGCTACGGTGGGCCGAATGCCGTGGAACTCGACAGGCTCAAAAATACCTGATCCTGATCTTCTTCCTCGGTGTGCTCTCAACTGCGATCCACCTGACAGTCTACCTCGTCATGCCGATGATCATGTTGATGATGCTCCTGCTGGATGAGGGTCTGCGCAAAAATCCATTCTTCTGGATCTCCTGTGCGGTGCTCCTGGTGCCGGTAATGTCCCTCTGGAAATTCATCTGGATTGGCGCCGTCTGGACTGCGATTCTCGTGGTCGCCTACCTGGTGTCGAACAAGCGTGCCAACCTGATCGTGCCATTCTTTATGATGATTGCATCCGCCACCGCCTTTACGGCGCAGCTCTATATCCCGATTCGGGCAGCGGAACGCCCGGCGATCAACGAAAACGCCCCGACCAGTCTGGACAAATTCGACGACTTCCTCGAGCGCCGGCAATATGGCCAGACCTCGATGGTTGAGCGTATGTTCACCCGGCGGGGACAGCTCGCCAACCAATTCGGTCGCCACCCGCGCATGGGGTTCTGGAGCTTCTTCGAGGAGCAGTACGGCATCAGCGGGACGATCTTTATTCTTACGCTGTTTCCTCTCGGATTGCTCGGGATGGTGGAATCGAGCTGGCGCAAATGGAAGAAGGGGGTGCCATTCTTCCTGATGGTCCTGGCTGCAACGGTGGGACTCGTGCTATACATGAACTTCGCTGATGGGACGATGCAGGGGCTGATACCAAACGATGATTGTCACCTGGAAGTGCGAGATCGAGACTACTTCTTCCAACCCGGCTTCATCCTTTTCGGCCTCGCGATCGGTCTCGGCGTGATGGCGCTCTGGGATATGGTCTACAAGTTCCTGCAGAACGGGGGAGGGCGACGAACCATGGTGTATGGGCTGCTGGTGTTCCTGGTCTTGCCAGTGTTCGCGCTGAAAGCAAACTATTACAAGGCGGATCGGTCGAACAACTACATTCCGTGGGACTATGCCTATAACCTGCTCGTGTCCGCCGACTCGAATGCCGTAGTCTTCACGAATGGCGATAATGATACATTTCCGGTTTGGTGCCTGCAGGAGGTTTACGGCGTTCGTACCGACGTGCGTATCGCCAACCTCTCGCTCCTCAATACCGATTGGTATATCAAGCAGTTGAAGAATGAGATGGGGGTTCCGATCAGCCTGAGCGACGCCCAGATTGAGGCGTTGCGTCACCAGCGCTTGCCTGACGGCAGTATCATTCGCATCCAGGATATGATGATCGACAACATCATAGAAACCAACGCCTGGAAAGTTCCGATCGAGTTCGCTGTGACCGTCTCGGAGGACAATCGCCGTTACCGGGGTAGTTCAATCGAGGACCACCTTGAAATGTCCGGAATGATGATGCGCCTGAAGAAGGACCGCGGCAATGAGCTGATCGACGTGGATGCTACCTACAACTTCTACATGAACGAATTCCGTTACCGTGGTGTTGCGGATGATGCGGTTTACAAGGACGAAAACGCGGCACGATTAACGCAGAACTACGCGGCAGGGTTCATATACACGGCCGACGTGCTGCACCGCCAGGGGGATGACGAACGGGCCATCGAGCTGGCAAAGAAATCGATTGAAGTCGTACCGTCAGAGTGGCGCAACTACGCGCTCCTGATGCAGATTTACGCCGATATGGACTCGTTACACCTCGCCGAGGAAGTGCTTGAGGCTGCACCGGTCGAAATCGACAAGGGCCGACTCTGGCTGACCCTCGCATCCGATTTGCGCCGCAAGGGGCATAAGGATGACTCCTATCGCGTGCTTCAGAAGCAGCTCGATAAAGACCCGAATTATGAGGACGCATTCCGGCAGCTGCTCAGCTACCTCTATCAGGATAGCGCCTTCGACTCCATCGAAACGGTCCTCGGCAACTGGATAGAAAACAACCCTGAAGACACCGACGCAATCGCCGCATTTGGGGAACTGAAGAATCTCCGCGGTCTCGATACAACTTCCGGCAGTGTGAAAGTCCGACAGATGGACCTGCCCGGAGACACGAACTAACGTCCGAGAAAGCACAGGGCGAGGCAGATCATTTTGAGGATCCTTGCGGTCAATTGGCAGGACTTGACTAATCCGCTGGCGGGCGGAGCGGAGGTTCACCTTGAAGAGATTCTAAAGCGTGTCGTCAGTTGGGGCCACGAAGTCACCCTCGCGTGTTCATCCTATCCGGGCGCCCTTGATCGGGAAGTCATCGACGGTTTCGAAGTCAGACGTTGCGGCGGACGACAAACCTTCAACTTCCGCTCCCCATTCTTTGTCAAACACCTGCTCGAAGAGAAGCCCTATGACCTGATCGTGGAAGATATCAACAAGATTCCGTCGTATCTGCCGATGTTTTTCAACTACCCGTTCCTGGCCGTTATTCCGCATCTGTTCGGCAAGACGATCTACCAGGAGGTCAACGCGATCGCAGCAAGCTACGTCTACCTCGCAGAACAACCGATCCCCCATGTCTACAGTAGCGCCCGGTTCCTCGCCATCAGCCAGTCGACCCGGACTGACCTCATCTCCCGTGGCATCAAGCCACAGATGATCGATGTCGCCGAATGCGGTATCGACCACGCGAGCTTCACACCGGGTGATCTAAACAACAGGTTCGAACAACCCACGATTCTCTATCTTGGCCGAATGAAAAAATACAAGGCCGTCCACCACATCCTCTCCGCGCTGCCGCGCGTGCGCGAGCGCGTGCCCAACGCCCGTTTGTCGCTCCTCGGCGACGGCGACTATCTCGAGTCGCTCAAGCAGCAGGCACGCTCGCTCGGGATCGAGGATGCGGTCGAATTCCCCGGGTTCGTTGACTCCGACACCAAGATGGAGTACCTGCGTCGCTCGCACGTCTCGATCTATCCATCACCCAAGGAAGGGTGGGGGATCACCAATATCGAAGCCAACGCCTGCGGGACACCCGTCGTCGCAGCCAACTCACCCGGCTTGCGTGATTCGGTGAATCCCGGCCATTCCGGCTTGCTCTACGAATTCGGACAGATTGACCAGCTCGCCGATGCCATAGTCCGCGTGCTGACCGATCAGCAACTGTTCCGCGACCTCTGCGCCGGTGCGCTCAAGTGGGCCGAGCGTTTCACCTGGGATTCCTGTGCCAGGGGGTCTTTTGAATCGATGCAGCGGGCCGTCGAGGAGTGGAGGCAGCATGGGTAAGAAACTGCTGGTCATCTTCGGAATGATTGTCGCGTTGCTCTTCCTCTATCTCTTCGTCGATAAAATCGAGTGGAGCGAAGTGATCGGTGCGATCAAGAAGGCGAACTACTGGTGGTTGATTCCCAATGTCGCGTCGATTTTTATCGCCATGATTCTCAGAGCCTGGCGCTGGGGCGTGATGGTGCGCCCGATCAAGAAATGTAGTTTCTACGGTCTCTATGCCGCCACCATGATCGGCTTCATGGCCTCGAATATCCTGCCCGCACGCCTCGGTGAGTTTGCGCGACCGCTTTCCCTCGGCAAGATTGAGGATATCTCGCGTTCCGCCGCCATGGCGACTACCTTCGTCGAGCGTGTATTCGACCTGATCACCTTGTTGGTGCTCTTCGTGGTCATCCTTCTCTTCAAGGAATTCCCGAGTTCCGCAGCCAGTGACCTGCGACACCTCAAGACCGCCGGCTGGATCTTTCTGGCGCTGACACTCTTCGCGGTCTTCGTGCTGACGCTACTGAAAGTGAAGACCGATGCCACGCTGCGCGCCCTCAACAAAGTGCTCCACATCTTTCCGGAGAAAATCCAGGAAGTGGGAAATGAGATACTCGTGAAGTTCGCTTCCGGGCTCGAGGTGCTTTCCGACTTTCGCGCGGTACTCAAGATCACGGCGCAATCGGCTCTGCTCTGGATCGTGATGGCGCTCTCCAACTACCTGATATTCCTGGCATTCGGCCTGCGGCTGCCGATCGACGCCTCCTTCGTGGTCCTCGCTGTTGTGTCTGTGGGAATCATGATTCCGAACGCCCCCGGGTTCATCGGCCCATACCAATACCTGACAGTGCTCAGCTTAAGCCTTTACGATGTTCATGCAGATATCGCCGGCGCTTGCAGTATCGTCATGTGGGCAACCCAGTACCTGACCATTACAGCCGCCGGGCTCTACTACCTGAAGAAAGAACACCTGTCGCTCAAACAGGTCGAGGAAGACGAAGTAACCGACTGATCGATTCTCGCCTGAGCTGGCGTCAGAATGAGACGCAACTTGCCTGTATCCCCTTATACTGCTTAAACCGGATCGATAGTTATGGCTGAGTGGAACTGTTGCGGCGTTAACCGCCCAGCCCCAGGAGCATGAACAGGTAGTTCATCAGGAACACGGCATCTGTAATTGAGGTGATCCCGTCGCCGTCGTAGTCGCCGTGCAGGTAGTCCTTCGGGGCGCTTCCACCGGCGAAGATGTAGTTGATCAGGTAACTGATATCGCTGATGTTAAATCTGCCGTCCGCATTCATGTCGCCGTAGACGCCGAAATCCTCCCTGATCTGAACACCACCATTATGCGTGTTGATCGCACGAATCGGCACATCGCCGTCAGGGACGATGCAACCGGACTGGACGCCGCCGAAATTGGGATCATCGCCGGTGATATCGTTGCCGAAGTAGTCGTAGGCGAATTTGCCATACCAGGTGGTATCGGACGCCACCGATTTCGTCGTGTTCGATTCGCAGTCTTGCCAGTAGAAATTGACCATCGCATAATCACCGGCATGAGTCGTGTCGGGCAGGATCTTGAATTGCAGCACCGCAATGTCACCGAAGTCGCTGAAACAGATCGGCGCGCCGGCGATACCCGGGTCATCCGCTACTCCTGAAATCTCCACCAGCTGCCAGTCGCAACTGTCGCAGAGGAGGAGATTGTACTCGAATCGATCCCACTGGCAGAATCCAGTCACATAGCCCGTCTCCGCACCCAGAAACTCCAGGTACTCCGGATCGAATGCGACCACGAACTTGAATTCCCCGTATGTCTCGGTGCCCGATTCCTGAGTGATAGCGATCTGAACGTTGTTTCCCAGCTTGGCGGATGCCACATCCTGGATGCTGATTTCAAATGGCGCCTGTGGGGCTGCGCTCGCAATCGGACCGTGGTACAGCGAAACTGCAAGAAGCAGGGTGGCGCAGATTGCCGTAATCCTTGTGCTCATTGACAATCTCTTAAACAATTTAGATCTCCATGAAGTAGTCTGCGGGCTATCCCCGCTTGCGTAGTAGTTGCGCCAGAAATATAATCGTTTCCCCCTTCATGTAAAGGCTAAAGTGGTTGCTGTTCAATCTTTAGACCTTAATTCTGCGATTATTGTAGCACTTCAGGTGCGCTACGTAAGGCCTTGTGCAGCAAGCGCATAGGCGACAGTGAATTTGGGGTGTCCTCGCGTCGTTTTATGACCGTTCGAGTCCCTGTTCATCGCGCGCCAATTCGCTTACTACATAAGGCATTTTTCCCGCTTCCGTGAAGGGAGGTTCGCTGAGAATTTCTACCTCGACCTCGAAAAAACCACCCAGGCAGTCGTGCGCAAGCTGCTTGAGTCGTGCCGAATCCTCCGTACCACGAAACTCACTACTCGGGAAAATCCTCACCGTAACCCGATCAATTTGCTGCTGCACCACCTGGATGTAATCTGCCCCCTTGAACTTGTGCCGAGTCAGGTAGGTGTCGAGGTGGCAATTGACAAATCCCTCGCGAGTCAAGAGCAGATCTTTTCCACGCCCACCCATTATCTCCATCGTCGGATGCGCTCTCCCGCACTCGGAACATCTCCCGAGTGGCTTTCCGACATCGCCGGTATCATACCGCAGCAGGGGAGTCGAGTAGTTCTCGAGCGGCGTTGTGATGATCGAGCCTGCCTCACCGATTTTACACTGCCGACCATCTTTCACGAACTCCACCAGTCCGAATTCGGGGTTGATATGCATTCCGCCACACGAAAACTGCGTTACAGCCAGCGAGTTCTCGCGATTGCCGAAATAGTCGTACACCTTCGCTCCAAAATGCTCTTCAAACTTCGCGATGTGGTGTGGGTAGAGCTTCTCTGAGTTGCTGTAGACGATCGCCACCTTAAGCGGGCGGAGCCTCAGCTTCTCGGTCTGCAAGCAGAAGGTGTAGAGTGCAGCCGGGTGCCCGACCAGCATCTTCGGCGCGAAGCGCAGTGCTGCGTCATAAAGCATCCGGAAGTCGCGTGGATTCAAATGAAAAGAATTGAGCTGCAGGTTATTCTCGAGTACGTCATGCGAGAAATATTGCTGCTTGTCAGGGAAGTCGAGCGGTCGACCGAGGGTGACGCGACGCTCTTTGTAGCGGTAGCCGAGATCGTGATAGTGCCGCCAGACGATTGCCTTGCGCAACTCCTCCTGTGATCTGCTACGATAAAGTTTGAGCGGGTAGCCGGTAGTCCCCGAGGTCAGCGTGGTGATCGGCTGCGTAGCCGCGAAATTGATCGGGGTCATCGCATCCAGATTCTCTCGAACGAGGCGGCGATTCGTAGTCGGAAGCTGCGCGTAGTCGGCAAGCGTTTTGACATCCCCCGGCTCGCAACCGACATCCTCGAAACTCTTCCTGTAGTAGCTGGTGTTATTGTACGCAAATTCGATCAGAGCCTTCAGCCGCCGCCAGGTATACTCCTGCAGACGCTCCTCGTCAAAGCGTTGTGACTGCTCAAGGAAGGCGAACCACTTCCGATACTCAGCCCCATACGCGAGGGGCAGGGGAATCAGGTGATAGCGCCACCGCACCGACCGCTTCAACAACTCGACGAAATCACTCATTTCGATTTCAACAGCTCCTCGCCGAGACGTGACACCACCTTACTCCGCTTGAAACCCTCAGTCGGTCTGATCTCAGCGACCTCCTCCAACTCAACCGCGAAACGTTCGCCCGTTGCCTTCCGCAATTCTTCGATCAGGATCGGTTTGTCCTTTTCAGCATCAAATGTCGGTGCCGGGACATAACGCAAAATAATCGTATCGAGATCACGCTGCTCTACCTGCACATCCAGCGCACAAGAGATACCCAGCTTAAGGAGGATATCATCGTACTGGCAATGAATCAATCCATCGCGCGCCACCAGGAAATTCTTCTCCCGCCCCCCGACGAACTCGATCACCGGGTGCGCCAGGTTGCACTTCGTACACTCACCGATGCTGACGGCCAGATCACCGCAGTCGTAGCGAATCGTCGGCATCGCATAGTTGAAGAGGTTGGTGCCGATCACTTTGAAGCACTTTCTGCCGGCGAACTCCTGCTCCGACGCCACCAGCTCCATGAAAACAAACTCGGAATTGATATGATAGTTGCCGCAATCATATTGCGATGCGCTCACTGTGTTCTCGCGGTTGCCGTAATGGTCATGCAGATTCGGACTGACCATCCCCTTGATGATTCGCCGCATCGCTTCACTCACCACCTCCGAATAGACATAGCAGACCGGGAGATCCAGCGGCGGTAGTCCCAGCGTCTTCATCTGTGCCGCGAGATTGGCGATAGCTGAAGGATGACCGTAGAACATCACCGGCTTGAAGCGCTTGATCACGTCGTAAATTGCGGCGATACTGTCACTGCGCAGGAACCGGCCATTGAACGCCACCAGGTTCTCTACCGGATCATAGTTGTACAGCAGGTCCTCTTCAGTTCCGACAAACGGTCTGTTCAGTGAGACTCGCGGTTCCTTGAAGTGATAGCCGATCTGATTGAACAAGCGCCATTGCACAGCGCGTCGCATCGCCTCGGTGTCCCAACTTCTATAGAAGTGGAGGACAGCTCCGGTGCTCCCTGAGGTCGACGCTGGCGATCCGCCACGCAGCCTGAACTCCGAGGACTTAAAATCGTCCAGGTGGTTTGCCAGGTCATTGCGGCTGACGATCGGGAGTTGCTTGAAGTCATCCAGTGACCTGATCTCATCCGGTGCGATCCCCAATTCTTGAAATACCCGTCGATAGTAGGGAGTAGTGCTGTGAGCATGGTTGAGTAACCGAGAGATTCTCTCCCACTGGAATTGTTCCAGCGTCTCGCGATCCCAATGCAGCGAGCGAGTTAGAAATTCATAATGATCGGTGAATTCCCGCCCATAGTGTGACTGAATTGACCTGGTTCGCCAGCGCAAGCGCCACGGACGCTTCAAGTAGTGCCGCCACTCGAAACCGAAGTCGGGATATCGATATTCCAGGGTAACTCCTCCGGATCAGACAATGACCGGTTTCGCAGCGTTGGTCTGCGGTGACCGAGCCGTAGAAACAGTCCACCCTTAAAGGTTAGTTGAGTCGTCGGAGGCTTCAACCAAAAACTTTATCGACGATCGGGGGCAACTCCCGCCAATCCGAAATCTGGTAGTCGGGCGTGTTCTCACCAACTTCGGCTTCGTGACACCCGGTGTAAAGCACGGAAGTAATACCCAGCGCTTTTGCTCCGTTGATATCATGGTCAGGCAGGTCGCCGCAATGGATCGCATTTCGCGGTTCGACCTCCAGCAACTCCAGGACATTCTCGAATTGCCTGCGGTGCGGTTTCGCACGACCCGTCTCATCGGAAAAGGAAAACGCGGTGAAGTGCTGTAGCAGGCCATGTTTCTCCATATGTTGACGTAATACGCGGCCCGGAGTGAAACCGGTGTCGGACACGATGCCCAGCTTGAAGCGAGTACTCAATTCCGCCAACGTGTCCCCGATGTTTGGCGTCGGCAACGGATTCAGCAGGATCCCCATACTCCCAAATTCAAAGGCGAGTTCCTCTATCTCTGCCTCAGTGATGGCGATGCCCAACTCCTCAAGTACCCAGGTCAGCCGCTCCGAAACGAGGGGGGTGCGCAGTTCCCCATGGTAAACCTCCCAGAATCGCGGCTTGACCCTCTCGAAGGCGCCCTCAATATCGAGTTCACCATTATGGCCGCGCTCAGCCAAAAATTGTTTAGTCAATGCCACGCGCCGCGCGAAAGTATCACGTTCCTTTGAGTCAAGAAATAGAGTCTGCCAAAAGTCAAACAGTACCGCCTGTGCCGTCATATTACTCTTCTGTCCTTTAAGTCTTCCATGCAGTGTTAACCACCAATATTGTTGCTCTAAGATATTACAGCGCTAACTTGTCGAACGATGGAACGAATTGCAATCGTTATCCCGGCATTCAATGCAGCTCAAACAATCGCGCAGCTCTGCCGCGAGATAGGGGAAACCTGTCCCGGCGCGACAATCATCGTTGTAGATGACGGCTCCAGCGACCATACCGCTTCGATCGCTGCTGCAGCCGGAGCAATTGTCATACGCCACAACCGGAACAGGGGGAAGGGTGCTGCGCTCAAGACAGGATTTGGCCGCGTTCTGGAGGATGACTTCGTCGGCCTGGTAACCCTTGATGCCGACCTCCAGCACGACCCACGCGAGATAACCTCACTGATAGACGCGGCCCTCAAGTCAGAGAACCCCTCTTGCACCGTGGCTGTCGGAACGCGCCCGCTCGATCCAACGATGCCATTCCCACGCAAAGTCTCCAACTCTCTCTCATCTTTCGTAGCCTCAATCTTCAGCACGGTCAGGCTCAGCGACAGCCAATCCGGCTTCCGATTCATCCCGACCAGGCTGCTACGCGAAATTGATCTTAGCTCGGACAAGTATGACCTTGAACCGGAGCTGCTGATCCGTGCCGCCCGGGCCGGCTATTCGATCAGGAGTGTACCGGTTCGAACGATCTACAACGATAGCCGCAGCTTCATCAATCCGGCAGCCGATTTGTTTCGCTTCTTGAAAATGATCACTAAATCACTATTTTGGTGAGCCTATGCTGGCACTTCTTACCAATGATGATGGCTACGAAGCCGAAGGCTTGATCCGCCTCTCGCGGGAGATCAGGAAAATCGCCGACGTCCTGATTGTCGCACCGCAATTCAATCAATCAGGTTCAGGCCATTCGCTGACTCTGCAGCGTCCGCTCCGGCTCAACAAGCATGGCGAAAACTACTATAGCGTCGACGGCACTCCTACCGACGCAGTTATGGTTGCGCTCACCGGTATTCTCAAAGACAGGGTGCGTCCCGACATCATTCTCTCCGGAATCAACCATGGCTCGAATATGGGTGATGACGTAACCTACTCCGGTACCGTCTCCGCTGCGTTCGAGGGGGCAATCCTCGGTATCCCGTCGATCGCGATCTCCTCTACCGACACCGAGAATACAGACTACACCGCCATGGCTCGCTTCAGTCGCAAGCTGGCAAAGAGAGTCCTCGAACGGGGGCTGCCCGATTTTACCTGCCTGAACGTCAATCTGCCGAATCCCCCGAAAGCCGGCTATAAAGGAGTCCGCATCACCCGCCTCGGCAAGCGCGTCTATCATGACGTCCTGGTTGAGAACATCGATCCGCGCGGTAAGAAATACTACTGGATTGCCGGTGAGCCGGAGTGGCGTGATTACGATGGCTCCGATTACTCGGCCACCCGCGCCGGCTATGTTTCGATCACGCCGCTCAAGATGGATATGACCGATTACGATTTCCGTGAACAGCTCTCCGACTGGAATCTGAAACCGTAAGGGCAGATCCAAACGTGCGACAGGTGGCCTGGCTGCGCTTCAGACGCCCCCCTCAAAAATCCCGTTGACTTTTCCGAAATACCAAGTAAACTACCAATCCTTGTCGGGGTGTAGCTCAGCCTGGTAGAGCACTTGGTTCGGGACTAAGGAGCCGGAGGTTCAAATCCTCTCACCCCGACCATTTTTATTGGTCACTGATTTGTCGATCAATGGATCGACCGAAGGATTGGTCGGTTGCGCACCGCTCTTGCCATATGTATCCCATCCTAAAACTGAAACCGCAGCGGGAGCAGAGCATTACTCTGCAACACCCATGGGTGTTCTCGCGCGCTGTGGAGCATAAGCCCTCCGGGCTCAAGCATGGTGACCCGGTGCATCTCGCCACCAAAGACGGCCTCATTGTCGCCACCGGAACCTACTCGGCGCACTCGCAGATTTCGGTGCGAATTTTCGACTTTAAGAAAGTCGAGTTAAACGCAGACTGGATAACAAGTTGTATTCGAGCCGCGTTTGAGCGTCGCCAATTGCAGGGATTGCCAAATCAGACTACAACCGGCTATCGACTCCTCTTCGGGGAGGCAGATCAGTTTCCCGGTTTGATCATCGATCGTTACGCTGATACTTACGTGTTGCAGTCATCCACTGCAGGTTCTGATAAGCTGTTGCCGTTGGTTGCTGAAGTCCTGATTTCGGAATTCAAGGCTAATGCAATCATCAACCGCAGCGACACACCCTCGCGATCCGAAGAGGAACTCGATCCCATTAGCGAGCAGATCCATGGCGCTGACGTTGACCGACAGTTGTTCAGTGAGAACGGTCTCAAATTTGTAGCCCAGGTCACGGGCGGACAGAAGACAGGATTTTATCTCGACCAGAGAGACCTGCGGTCCGGCGTTCGCGCGGTTGCCAGAGATCGTCGCATACTAAACCTCTTCGCCAATACCGGCAGTGTGGCTGTGGCGGCGCTGGCAGGGGGGGCGGCACATGTTCTTAATGTCGATTCATCCGAGCCGTCGCTGGCGCTGGTTGATGAGCACGTCCACTTGAACGACTTGCCCGCGACAAATATCACCAACCTCCCGGCGGAAATCTTCGACTGGATTTCGGCGGGGGAGAAAGATCAGTTCGACATGGTGCTCCTCGATCCTCCGGCCCTGATCAAGTCACACAAGGATGTCGAGCATGGCCGCAAGGCGTACCACTTCCTGAATCGCGCGGCGATGCGCCTGGTCAAGCCGGGTGGGATTTTTGTTTCTTCAAGTTGTTCCGCGCACTTCTCCGAGCAAGACCTTGTGGTGACGTTGCGTCGCTCGGCCCAACAAAACGAACGGCGGTTGCATATCCTGCGGTTCATTCCGCAGCCGGGGGATCACCCGATTTCAGCCTATTTTCCCGAGGGCACTTACCTCAAATCGTTCATCTGCCGTCTCGACTGAAACCGAGCCTCTGCATCGCTAACCGAGCTATAACTTGCCCGCACCTCATCAATTTCGTATCTATATCGCACTTGGGAGCAGATAACTTTTCGGCGTTCCCGGGAAAGCGCAACAAGTGATGACGCCACCGAAACTCTACATCGCTGTGATCGGCCGCGGCGACTGCGACGAGCTTGAAGCTCTGCTGGCACAGCAGGTTGGTGCGGAGATCGCCAGGGCAGGGGCAATCCTGGTCTGCGGCGGACTCGGTGGAATCATGGCGGCTGCATGCCGGGGGGCCAAGGAAGCCAACGGGACAACCATTGGCATTCTGCCCGGTGGAGAGAAGGCCGCCGCTAATGCGCATGTCGACTATGCCATCGCGACCTCGCTCGGCGAGGCCCGCAACCTGGCTATCGTGCGAACGGCTGATGGCATCGTAGCCCTGCCGGGCGCATTCGGGACATTATCCGAGATCGCGTTTGCTCTTAAGTATAACAAGCCGATCGTCACGTTGGGGTCATGGAACGTCTCCACTGAAATGATCGTCGCCAGCACGCCCGCTGAGGCAGTTCAGCGAATTCTGGAGGAGGTGTCGAGTTGAGCGAGATGGCAACCGCAAGGGTTTTGATCACAGGCAGGGTCCAGGGAGTTGGATTCCGCTACTTCGTAACCTCCACCGCAGAACGCTTTCCGGTGAATGGGTATGTTCGCAACCTCGAAACCGGCGCCGTCGAAATCGAAGCGGAGGGCGAAAAGAAGTCGGTGCATGAGTTCCTCACGGCAGTCCGAACCGGACCTCGCAATGCTCAAGTCTCCGAGTTTCAACTTGAATGGAAGCCGTTTGAGAATAAGTACCAGGAGTTTGCCGTCAAGTATTGACGAACTTGACTTGCCGTGCGCGGGCAAGAATGAGAGAGTAGGGAGTGGAAAGATAGAGTGATGAATCTAAAGAAGAAAGTACGCGACATCCCGGACTTCCCCAAGAAAGGGATTATCTTCAGAGATATAACGACCTTGCTGAAGGACAGCCGGGCGTTCGAGACAGCGATCGACGAATTTTGCGTCTATTTCGCCAAGAAGAAGATCACCAAAGTTGCCGTGATCGAATCACGCGGCTTCATCTTCGGTGGACCGATCGCGCTCTCGCTCGGTGTGGGTATCATACCGATTCGCAAGAAGGGAAAGCTGCCTTACAAGACAGTTGGACAACGTTATAAACTGGAGTATGGTTGGGATAGCCTCGAGATCCATCAGGATGCCCTCACCAAACGCGATCGGGTGGTGATCATCGATGACCTCCTGGCGACCGGTGGCACCGCCGCCGCTGCCGCAAAATTGGTGGAGAAGCTCGGCGCGAGTGTCGCCAGCATCGGATTCCTGATCGAATTAGGGTACCTCGAGGGTCGTAAGAAACTGAAGGATTACGACGTTAAGACGTTAATCTCGTACGATTGATGCAGTAACGAGTCATGGACGGGAGGGCGTACTTGCCGCCCCCCAGGTGAGTTGAAACTCACTGTCATTCCCGCGCAGACGGGAAGCCAGTGACTTGTTGTAGAAAAATCTCACTGCCCCCGTAGCTCAGTGGATAGAGCAGGAGTTTCCTAAACTCTTGGTCGCGTGTTCGACTCACGCCGGGGGTAGCTTTTGAAGGGGGCAGGGAACTTTCCTCCGTGGTCCTGATCCACAAAAAAAAGCACGTCCGGTGGGACGTGCCTATCATCCTTTGAACTTCACTCGGGAAGCTTAACCCCCGCTCGCCACCCCTTCAGGGAGCTTATCCGCCGGAATATCCGCTGCGCCAATCGCCGTCGAATCCTCGACGACATCTTCTTCAAGTTCCTCTTCCGGGATCAAAATATTCTTATCGAGGTAGTTCATACCTGAATACTGGTTGGCAACGATGATCGCTATTCGCCGATTGCGCGGATCGGTGGGGTCAGCCTTGATCTTCGGTTCATTGTCGGCGTATCCCCTGATCTCGACGATTTGCGCATCGTTCAGCCCATGCGTCGACAACCACTTGCGCGCGCTATTGCAGCGATCAACCGACAATTCCCAGTTGGAGTAGTCGGATGACTTCGAGTAGCGATAACTGTCGGTGTGGCCCTCGATAATCACCGGGTTGTCAAGTTTGCCCACCTCCTCTGCCACAATCGCCAGCAACTTCTGCGCTGTCGGCCTGATTTCCGATGAGCCACGCTCGAAGAATGATTCTCCGGCTGACTCGAGCAACTGAATCCGCAGCCCCTCAGCCGTCATCTGTACTTCGATCTGATTGCGGAGACGATCGAAACTGGGGTTGGAGCGTAGTTTCTTCATGATCTCCGCGCCGGCTTCCATCAACTCCTTGCGCGCCTGCTTCTCGCGCATCCGTCGACGTTGTTCCTCGGTCAGAGAATTGCGCGACGTGAGATCGAGGATCGATTTACCCTTGCCCGGCAACACAGTCATGTTACCGCCTTGCTTGAATCCCTGCGGGTCCTGAAAGTATCCAGCCACGCTCTCCTTGACATTATCCGCCTGCGAGAGCAACCACATCACGAGGAAGAACGCCATCATCGACGTCACGAAATCGGCGTACGCCACCTTCCAGGCGCCGCCGTGATGGCCATGCCCACCCTTCTTCTTCTTGATGATGATTGGCTGTTGTTCTTGCAGGCTATCGTCGTTCATGCGTTACCGACTATGCCTTTCTGGTCTGACGGCAGGCCTGCTCAACTTCTTCAAAGCCGGGGCGCGATCCCGAGTAGATTGCGCGCCGCGCGAACTCAACCGCGATCGATGCCGCGAAACCTTTCTGGAATCCAAGCATGCCCTGTTTGAGGCACTCGTAATACTTGGAGCTTTCCTCATTGATCGCCTGGATGTTCTTTGCCAGCGGCTGGAACAACCCGTAGCAGAGCAGAATGCCGAGGAACGTTCCCACCAGCGCCGCCGCTACCTTATGGCCGATTTCCTCCGGTGGTCCATCAATCGCACCCATCGTAACCACGATACCCAGCACCGCTGCTACGATACCGAAGCCCGGCAGGGAGTCCGCCATCGTCTGGATATTTTCCGCCGGCTTGACATCCTCCTCGTGATGCGTTTCCAGATCGAGCTCCATCAACGCTTCGAGGTCGATCGCCGAAATGGCGCCTGTGATGATTACACGCATCGTGTCAGAGAAGAAATGCACGGCGTGATGGTTTTTCAGAAAGTCGGGGTACTTCTTCAGAATGGTAGATTCAAATGGCTTTTCGATGTGGCTTTCCAATCCCACGAGTCCATCTTTTCTCGCGACATTGAAAATCTCATACATCATTACCAGCAGATCGGTGTATTGCTGTTTCGACGTACCACCGCTGAATATCCGCCCGAACTGCGGGATCATTGCTTTGATCGTTTTGAGCGGTGTCATCGCCAGCAAAGAGCCGATCGATGCACCCGCCATCATCACGAATTCCGATGGCTGTATCAAGACCGGAATCGGACCGCCGTGCATGACGAATCCGCCGAGCACGCCTCCAAAGACGATCAGTAGACCGATGATTGCAAACATGCGCCTGTGGAGTCCTTTCCTTAGGGTGATTGCCTCGTATCATTTCATTTGTCGTCATTTCCGGCAAAAAGTCGATTGAATTCGCTGAGATTTTCGGCAAAAGACGGTGTGGGGGATGATGTTGCGGGTTGGGGTCGGGAACTATTCAGCATCCCTGTACCCTGGCTAGCTCATTCCATTTCCAAATTGAAACGAGCAAGTAGCTAGTAGAGTTCATCCGCCCTCACCCCTAGCCCTTCTCCCTCCCGAGGGAGAGGGGAGTAAACTAGAATCGCGGCTGTTGCCGGTCAGCCAGGGATGTTCTATTCGTTGCAATTCAGATTCTGGTCTCGGGTGCAGGCAAAGTAGTGGCGGAGTGGTCATCTACCGATTTCCGCGAGTCAGAGAACCCAGTTGCATTTCAAGTATTTACCCGCCTCGCCGATACTTTCAAGGAATAGCCGAGGTATCGCTATGGCTCTGCCTCTGGCTCTACCTATGGCGTAAACCTATGCACCTGCCGCGGAGCGGTCAGGTAGGAACTAGCGAACTGTGCGATCAGATCTTGCATCGATAGTGGGAATGGTCCTCGGGATCGGAGCGATCCTGGTGGCTTACCTCATGGAAGGGGGATCGCTCTCGTCGGTTTTCAAGCTGCCGGCGGTGATGATCGTCGTGGGCGGGACGCTCGGCGCAGGCATGGTCACAACCTCTATCGCCACGGTGCTTGCGATTCCAACCTACCTCAGAATCGCCTTCTTCAGCCGGGAACTTGACTACCGGGAGACCATCGACCGGATCGTGATGCTCGCAGAGCGTGCCCGTCGCGAGGGCATTCTTGGCCTTGAGGGCTACCTCGATCGCACCGAAACCGCCTATTTTCGCAAGGCGCTTCAGTTGCTGATCGATGGTACCGAAGTGACCCAGTTACGCACAATTCTCGAGACCGAGATTTCGTACATCGAGGAACGTCATCGTCGTGGGATAGAGTTCTTCCGGAAGCTGGGAGGCTTCGCACCGACTATGGGCATCATCGGTACCGTGCTCGGCCTGATCCATACACTTGCGAACACAACCGATACGACGCGCATGGCCGCAGGCATCGCCTCGGCGTTCATCGCGACACTCTGGGGCGTTTGCGCGGCGAATCTCTTTTTCCTGCCGGTTTCTGACAAGCTGCGTCACCGTCACCTCGAAGAGATGGCTAATCTCGAATTGATCCTCGAGGGGGTGGTCGCAATCCAATCCGGGGAGAACCCCCGTGTGGTTCGCACCAAGTTGCTTTCCTACATAAATCCGCAAGAGCGCTACGAGGACAAATATGCGTCGGCAGCGAGATAAGGAAGATCCGGAGGACACCAATCGTTGGCTCCTCACCTATGCCGATCTGATCACGCTCTTGCTTGCGTTCTTTGTCATCATGTACGCGATGTCAAAGATCGACTCGCGTCGCTTCGGCAAAATGGCCGAACAGCTTCAAGGGGTTTTCCACGGCCGCGTTGAGGATGTCGTCGACAGTCTGTCCCAGGATGACCTCTCAAACGGCGTGTTGCAGATCAATCACCTCCGAGTCATTGCAGACCGCCTCCATAGTCCGACAGTAGGGATCGCCCAGAACCGCGTCAATCTCGGACCCCGGACCAACCTGGCCAATATGAGTGGCGCCGATTCAACCGGGGAAGCAGTTGAATCGAATCCACCGATTTCAGTCGAACTGCAGGAGCGAGGTCTGGTTATCCGGGTGCTAGAGTCGATGCTCTTCCGTCCCGGAGATGCCGCACTCCTCGAAGGTGCCAGGTCCGCACTCGCGAAGATTGGCGATGAAATCAAAGATATACCGAATCAGATCCGGGTCGAGGGACACACCGACAGCATCCCGATCGCGAATACGAGATATCCCTCCAATTGGGAACTCTCGTCGGCTCGTGCCGCGGCTGTCGTGCGCTACCTGATCGATGAGAAGGGAATCAACCCTGACCGCATCTCCACCCTCGGCTACGGCGATTCACGTCCACTGGTGCCGAACGACACGCCCGAGAATCGAGCCCGCAACCGCCGGGTAGATATCGTGGTGCTCACCGATAACCTCAGCCGCTATGAGCCGAAAGCTCAACTGTCCTCTTTGCCAGTTCCGCCGCCGACCGGGGGGAACGATTTACGCTCCAGCCTGGAAGATAATTCCGTTCAGCCGCAATAGGCTCCCTCGCGGCTACACACTCACAACACCGTAAGCTTTTCTAAAGCAACAACTTGGCGCAGCTCTCCCAACTTTGGCACGCCACTTGATAAACATCCGGCAGGAGAAGCATACGATATGGGAAATCTGCTTCATAAAGCACTGTTTCAAAACGGACTGATTCCGTCATACAGCAAGATGGCCGACCTGGCGTCACTGCGGCATAAACTGATTGCCTCAAACATTGCCAATGTGAATTCGCCCGGTTATGCGCGCAAGAGTATCGACTTCGATACCGAACTGCGCAGCGCCATCAATAAACCGAAAGTGCATCACGGAACCACCAATCCGCGTCATATCCCACTCGGTAACGCTCCCGACCGCCCACCGGAAATCGAGAGCACAAAAAGCACGGAAAACTCCACGGGAGTGAATTCGGTGGA
>JBECKX010000072.1:0-9918 GCA_040235515.1 Candidatus Zixiibacteriota bacterium | reverse complement strand
AAACGACATCTCGATGCACTATGCTTCGGGTGCGGATGTCTACTCGATGACCGATATCTTCCAGGATGCGCGCCGCGCGATCTGGAAGGAAGCGATCGAGAATCGCAATGTGAACAGTTACCGCCGGAACCTCCAGCGCAATCATCTGGCCCTGCTGATTGACATGGTCACCCGCAAGCAGAGTCCGCTGCTTCCGGATGATGCGATCACTCTCGCGCGCAACGACCTGCGCACGATCAAGGGTGCGTTGCAGTCAGCCATCAATTCAGGAAATCTGAATACGATCAGCGCCAGTCACTATCGTGATTCGATTGCTAAGATTGACGCTGCGATGGAAGCCAGCATCAATATGGAAATCTAGGCTGACCGCTGTTGGCGGCCCGACTCCTGGAAGGCCGACCAACACATCATCAGTCTGAATAGATTGAGTTTAAGCCCGTCTTTCTCAATGGAAGACGGGCTTTCTCTTTGGGTGGTCTTGATGCCTGACGTTCTTGGCTGACCATGCTGCCTGGTCTTACTACCGTGTCTTACTTCCAGATATTGCGAGACCGGAGACGACATGAGATTCGCCGACCCAGGGGGGCTTGGTCAGAGATGAGAAAGTTATCTGGCGGGAGCTGACGGACCGTGAAAGGGTGTACCCAAAAAACGACCCGGCTACCATTCCTTGGTAGCCGGGAAGTTTGAAGTGAACCCGATCTGAAAGAAGCAAGAACGGATTTGGAATGTAATTTTGCGAATCCGCCCGACCGAGCACCACGGGCGGATTCATTTCCCCACAACCCTACTCTCCTCGTTCAATGGTACCACGCACCAAACGAGATTGGAGCAGCCGCTACTTCATTGCGACGCCTTATGTTATAGCAAAGTTATTGCCAAACTTTGATCGGCGGTCAGCCAGGTTAGATCACCAACCGTCTAACGCACTACCTTGCAATCAGTTACGATATAGAAATCTTTTTATCCGCTTTTGCTTTGGCCATGAAAGGTGATAAAAAATACCGGGTAGTGCGCGATAATTCGCGAACTACCCGGCAGAGAGACGTCAATTGATTTCGTAAGTCATTTTTTAACAACGACTTAAAAGGAGCGAAATTTCACGCGCGGAAGAGCGCGCCGTTGCGAGTTGACTCGACTTGCTGCGAGGACTCACGTCTTACAAACTCTGAAGCACAAACTCAGGCAGCGTTGATCCCAAGTTTCTTCAGTTTTGATCGGAGCGTCGACTCTGGCACGCCGAGGTATTCGGCGGCACCCCGTTTAACGCCATCACAGAGCGCGAGGGCGCGTTTTATCAGGTTGGCTTCATAGTTTGCCAGTTCCTGATTGAGGTCGACGCGTTCAGCCGTCAGGTCGCCTGCGGCCTTGCGAGTTTCGTTGGCGAGCTTCTGACGAATCCGGCGACAGATCGCGGGAACATCGCGGCGTTCGGTGACTATGTAGCGATCGACATAGTTCTTCAACTCGCGAATATTGCCGGGCCAATGATAGGCGCAGATTTCAGCGCGCAACTCTTCGCGCACTTCGGGAGCCAGCGCCTGCAGATTCAGGCCGCTTTCGGCGAGGAAATGCTCAAAGAGACGGAAGGCATCCTCTCCCCGTTCCGCCAGCCGCGGGACGTTGATCGTCATCACGTTGAGGCGGTAGAAGAGGTCAGCGCGGAATGTACCTTTCTCGACAGCTTCATGCAGGTCGACATTCGTCGCGGCGATGATCCTGAAATCAACGGTTCGCGGTGTAGTGCCGCCCACCCGGTAGAACTTCTTCTCATCGAGCGCGGAAAGCAGTTTCACCTGCATCGTCAGGGGCAGTTCGCCCACTTCGTTCAGGAAGAGGGTTCCGCCACGTGCCGCTTCCATCAAGCCTTGCTTGACGCCGGAAGCGTTGGTGAAAGCACCCTTCTCATGACCAAAGAATTCGGTCTCGGCGAGTTCACGGGGGATTGCACCGCAGTTGACGATCACGAACGGACCGTTGCGCCGGGTCGAATTGTAGTGGATCTTCTTCGCGATCTGGTCCTTGCCTGCTCCCGTCTGACCGAGCAGCAGGACAGAGATATCGCTTTCAGCGCTGATCGCGGCATCCTCGACAACTCGCCGGAACTCAGGATGTTCTCCTACCAGAACGACATCATTCGGATTGGCAGCGGTCTTGCCACTGATGTCGGCACGGTCGGAGAGGCCGAGCATTGTAAGGATACCGTAGCTGCGTCGATTGAACTCACGCGCGCTGGCGTGATTCTTATCGACGCGACTTTTCACCGCCCAGGTTTGAGCCAGTTCATACTGCGAGCCACTGGCTTGCAGAATGGCAATCGCCTGGTCGAGCATATCGGCGACAACCTGCTGAGCGGCCTGGTTGAGATATGCAATCTCGGCCTTGATACGCAGACAGGCAGCTTCTTCGACTTTCTCACCCACTGAGCGAGCAACGGTCAAAGCGTAGTTGCAGGCTTTGGCTGCCGCATCCAGGTTCTCCAGACGTAATTCGGCGGCGGCGAGAAGCCGGTTGATCTGGCTATCTTCGGCGCAGCCTTTGGAGACGAATGAGAGTGCGGTGAGCGCCTCGCTGCGAGCGGTGGTTGGGTTATCCTGAAGCAGTGCCATTTTGGCGCGGTATTGGTGCGACATCGCGATCTCAGGCTTATGGTCACCGGCGACAGCGAGTTGCTGCGCGGTATCGAGCGCGGACTCCGCCGCTTCGTAACGCTTGAGATGCATCAAGGCAAACGCCAGCGAGAGTTTCGCCCGGCAGAGATTCAGGTCATTCTTCAGGCGACGATTGGAAGTGACCGAATCGGTCAGGTAATCGACGGCCTTGTTGAATTCACCGGTAAGATTGAAGATGGTGCCGAGGTTGCCCTGGATCATCGCCAGTTGCCTATCGCTATTGACGCGACGGGCATGTTCCTCGGCTTCGATCAGCACCGAGACGGCGCGATCGAAGTTGCCGCGAATGAAATGAATCCGCGACAGGCGATTAAGGACACGGATCACGTTGATGGTGTCATCCAGCCTCCGATAGGTCGAAACCAGATCACGATAGGTGTGTTCCGCGTCACTGACTTGACCCAGCTCGATCAAGCAACGAGCACAGGTCGATTGTAATTCTGCGATGAGTTCGTTTTGAGCGGTGCCGATTACGGCGCGCAGCGTCTTGCGCGCGAGATCCAATGCCTCGGCGAACTCCGCATTATTGTAGATAGCAATGCTCTTGAGAGAGAGCAGACGATGGAGGGTGGTGTCATCCTCCGAAAGGTCCCGTCCAGCTTCCAACCGAGAGATCATCTCCAGCGCTTCCCCCTGCTGACCGGCGTCCAGTAGTCGACGAATCTCAATGAGCATCGCAGGCTGTATACTTGCGAATTGTTTGCTCATTTTTAAAGACCTTTCGTGCTGACTACGCTCTTGATTCCACGGTTGCTCTTCTTAACAAATGGCCGCGACGAGATTGTGGTTGAAGCACCGGTTGTCACCGGAACTGACTTGATGCCGGAGGGAATCAGGAATCCGGGGATTTCCACGCCGACATAGATTCCGCCGACGACGATAACGATGCGAGTAACGGGATCGGTATCGGGAGCGGTCTGGTTATCATCCTGCCACGGATGGGCGATTGGCTCATCGGGGATGCGCGGAATCGGTGTATTGCGCGCCGAGAGTGGTGAAATTGACACCAGCAGCAGCGCAAGTGCCAAAAGCAAACAACAGATTTTCCTTGTTCTCATGACGTCTCTCCTGTCAAAATGAGTTTACGAAGGGTTTGAACTTATAATGTTTAGCGACGGTCGGCATCCCGCCGACAGCCGGAGTTTATGTTCAGGTCAGAATCATCATTTGCCATCAGCCCAGGTATGAAATAATATGGCGGTGAGGTGGTTTGGAGAAGTCAGCTCTGCCTTGAGTAATCTCCATTCGTGCGACATCTCCCCACGATTTCAATATAGAGGCGCCGCAGAACGGTGTCAAGCTAAAAGGCAGGCCGCAGATGCCGATAACTCGTTGAGAGGTTTACAAGTATGACGATCAGCAGGAGTGCCGAGCAGCTATGAAGAGCGAGCGTGGTAAGCAGAGCAGATCAGCGACTCGCAATGTTGCAGCCCGCAGGACAACATCAGCGCGTCGTGAAGCGGTGGTGCAGATAGAGGGTCACATCGTTGATTCCGACATCATGTCAGAGGTCTTTGATCTCGTCATCAAAGCCGGGGGCCGTTTTGAGATCGAAGAATTCGTCATGGGGAAAACCAACGTCGATACCTCCACTGCCCGTTTGAAAGTATCTGCTCCGACCGGTGAGAAGCTGAACCTGTTGCTCAACCTCCTCTCCGCCAAAGGTTGTTATATCGTTTCAGACCAGACCGTTACGCTGGCGGCTGCGCCTAAGGATGCTGCGGTTTCGGATGACTTCTACTCCACGACCAACCATCAGACCGAGATCCGGCTTGATGGACGCTGGATCAAGGTGAAGGATCAGCGGATGGATGGGGTGATCGTGGTGAATGGCAGAAGCGCAGAGGTAAAGAAGCTGCGCGACGTCAAGCAAGGTGATCTGGTCGTCACTGGCCTGCAGGGTATCCGGGTCAAGCCGGAGTTCAAGGAGCGTGGACGAAGCAATTTTGGCTTCATGTCGAACGAAGTATCCTCGGAGCGAAAGGTTTCGCTTGCGGTAGCCCAGGTTGCGGAGATGATCAAGAACCGTAGCGGCAAGCTGGTGGTCGTAGCCGGCCCGGTGGTCGTTCACACCGGCGCTGTGGAGCCGTTGGGGGGATTGATCCGGCGCGGCTATGTTGATGCGTTGCTTTCCGGTAATGCACTGGCGGTGCACGATATCGAAAACGCGCTGTACGGAACTTCCCTGGGGATCGACACCACTGCCGGGACGCCGGTGGACCAGGGCCACAGGAACCATATGCGGGCGATCAACCAGATCAACTTGGCTGGTGGTATCAGGCAAGCTGTCAAGCGGGGAGTGCTCAAGTCGGGGGTAATGTATGAGTGTGTGAAAAAGAATATCCCCTATGTACTGGCGGGATCGCTTCGTGACGACGGTCCGCTGCCCGAGACGATCACAGACATGAATAAAGCGCAGTCCGCCTATGCCAAAGAAATCAAAGGTGCCGAAATCGTCCTGATGCTCTCCACCATGCTCCACTCGATTGCCACCGGCAACATGTTGCCGTCGTGGGTGAAGACGATCTGCGTCGACATCAATCCCTCGGTCGTGACCAAACTGGCCGATCGTGGATCGGCGCAGGCGCTGGGAATCGTGACCGATGTCGGTCTCTTCTGCCACCTGCTCTGGGAGCGGTTGAAGTAGTCGTCACCGAGAGTCGTTGCCCTCGGCAGCTCATCCCCTACAATTCGAGTTTTCTATAGGAAGTTCGCGCCTGCCATCGTATACTGTTCTTATCGACATTACTTTCTAACCAGAACCATACAATCATTTTCGATAGACCAATTGGAGGCGAAATGTCTGCTATCAATCGGGTCAATGCCTCGTTTATGCTGGTGCTGGCTGCGGTACTGGTATTGTGGGTGACGGGGTTCTCGTCTGTTCCATCATTGATCAACTACCAGGGGCGCCTCACCGACAGCGCCGGCAATCCTGTTCCTGACGGAACTTATTCTGTCACCTTTGCAATTTACGATGCGCCTTCCGGGGGCAACATTCTGTGGTCTGAGTTGCAGGATGTTACCACCACCGACGGACTGTTCGCGGTCCTGCTTGGATCGGTGAACCCGGTCACCAGTTCAGCATTTCAGGGAAATGCGTCTTACCTTTCGATTCAGATAGGTGCCAATCCTGAGCAACTCCCCCGGCAACGATTTGTGAGTTCCGCCTATTCGTTTAGATCTGAAGTTGCCGATGCAGCCCAAAGTGCGAAATCGGTGGATTGGACGGGGGTAGACAACATCCCTCCCGGTTTTGCCGATGGCATCGACGATGCCGGTGTAGGAGACGCAGTACTCGCTGCCAACCAGACTTTCACCGGAGAGAATCGCTTTGATGATCTCGTCGAGTTTGGCGACAGCACGATGAAGGTGGGTAGCGAAACCGTTCTGATTGGGCGGGATCAAGTTCCATTCGGCAATAGAGCGCTTCAGGTGCTTCGGCATTATGACACATCCAATCTGCAGTTTGGCACCTTCATGAATGTAACAAACAATGGCACGGGAGATCTTCGCTGTTTGGTGGCTCGGTCTCTCAAGTATACGCCCGAAGCATTCCCTAGTGACCCAGTTGTGGGTATGGAGGGAAGTGGATTCTCGGATAGCGGGGACCGATTTGGTGTTCGTGGGCATGCCGAGACCATCGGCGCGAGCGTCACTTCCAATACCGGCTATGGCGTTTACGGCGATGCCTGGTTCGGCCACTTTGGTTACGGTGTCGAGGGTGCTGCAGTGTTTAACGACATCGGGTTTGGCCTTCATGGCGTTGCCAGACACAGCAATCAGGCTGGCTACGGGGCACTGTGCGAAGCAGATACTGCGGGAACAAGTGGCTACGGCGTCTATGCGGAAGCGCGCAAGAGCGGGTCCGCGGGCTTTGGAGTTTACGCCTACGCGATCTCGAATGGAAACTCCTCGTACGGAATCTATGCGCGTGCATCGAACAATTCCGGGAATGGGTACGGAGTGTATGGATATGCCACAGGGAATTCGCTCACGAACTGGGCAGGCTATTTCGCCGGTGATGTGAATGTGACGGGCTCGGTTGTGTCACCGGTAAAGATTACCAAACTGGATCATCCGTTGGACCCTGAGAACAAGTATCTGCAGCACAGTGCGATCGAGTCCTCAGAGATGCTCAACTCTTACAGCGGAAACGTTGTCCTGGACGCTTCAGGTCAGGCGACCGTGACGCTTCCCAATTGGTTCGAGGCGATTAACACGGACTATCGCTATCAGCTAACGTGTGTCGGCGGCTATGCGCAGGTATACGTAGCCAGCGAAATCGAAAATGGTGCATTCCGGATTGCCGGAGGAACTCCCGGTTTGAAAGTATCGTGGGAGGTTAAGGCTCTCAGAGCAGACGCTTATGCCAAAGCGAATCCGCTCACGGTGGAAGTGGCGAAGCGCGCCGACGAGCAGGGCAAATACCTTCACCCCGAAGCATATGGGCTGGCAGCGGAGCGGGGGATTGACTACGAGACCAATAACGCCGGCACCGAGTCTCAATAGAGACAGATAAGGAGAAATCACTGACTAATAATTAGACTGGAGGGATAAAATGAGACTGAGCGGCAGAAGATGTATCATGGCAGCAATTACGCTACTGATACTGCTCGTCGGAGTTGGCGGCGAAGCTGCTGTACCGTCATTGATGAACTACCAGGGGCGTCTGACCGACAACTCCGGCGCGCCGGTTCCCGATGGAGACTACTCCGTTGCGTTTGGCATTTACACGACACCGACCGGCGGGAGTCCTATCTGGTCGGAAGTGCACAATGTCTCTGCAGCTAATGGTCTTATCTCCGTGATGCTTGGATCGATAACCCCGCTTACCGCTGACATCTTTTCGACGCCCGAAACCTACATCTCATTGCAAATCGGCGCCAACCCTGAGCAGTTGCCACGGCAGCGATTCGTGACTAGTGCTTACTCATTCAATTCCATTAACTCCGACTCTGTGGAGTGGTCGGGAATTAAGGGTATACCAGCAGGATTTGCTGATGGTGTAGATGATGGTGGCATTGGTGACGCGGTGCTATCGGCCGATCAGACTTTCACCGGAACCAACAGGTTTGATGGGTTGATCGAGGTGGGAGATAACGGCCCACGCATCAGTAACGATCAGATCAAGATAGGCCCCACCGCGGGCGGTTCCGCGAGCACGATCTCTTTAGTCAAAACTCATGATTCTCCAACATACAAGAACGGGCTGTATTCCCTCATCTCCAACTCAGGCGTAGGAAAGGTTGTTGCCTTTTCCATAGAAGCTGCCGCAGAAGCTAGTGGAAATGTTAATGCCGCCCCAACAACGGCGATCTATGGCAATAGCATATCTGACAATGACGAACGCATTGGCCTGTATGGCAGCTCTCGAATATTCACAGGCAACGCTCTGGAGACGGGAACGTCACTCGGAGTTCTTGGCAGGGGTTATCAGGGCTTTTATGCAAGCGGCGTGGATGGATACGCTAGTAGCGCCATTTTCTGCTATGGCCTTAGAGGCACGGCGAGCAGTAGCGACAATCAGGGATATGGGGCGCTATGTCGCGCGGATAGCAGTGGCTCAACAGGTTATGGGGTATATGCGGATGCATTCGATAACGGTGGTGCCGGTTTCGGAGTTTACGCGTATGCCCACCTCAATAACAATTCATCGTATGGGGTGTACGGGCGTGCCTCGAGCAATACCGGCACCGGCTACGGGGTGTACGGCTATGCGATCAACAACAGCGGCACGAATTGGGCGGGCTACTTCAACGGGAATGTGAATGTCACCGGGACAGTTACTTCCCCGGCGAAATTGATAACAATCGATCATCCGCTCGACCCGGCCAACAAGGTGTTGTTCGAGAGTGTGGTCGAGTCGCCGGAGATGCTCCGCCACCTGAGCGGCAATGTCATTCTTGATGATGCGGGTGAATCGGTTGTACGACTGCCAGAGTGGTTCGAGGTTGCCAACAGAGATTTTCGCTATCAACTGACGTGTGTCGGCGGATATGCGCCGGTGTATGTCGGCAGCGAGGTCAGTGATAACAGCTTCAGTATAGCGGGCGGAACACCGGGACTCAAGGTATCGTGGGAGATCACGGCGATTCGGGATGATGCTTACGCGAAGGCGAATCCGATGATGGTTGACAGGGAGAAGCAAGCTGAGCAAGTGGGCAAATATCTGCATCCGGCGGTATTCGGACTCCCGGAAGAATCGGGAGTAGACTTCGAGGCTACGCAGATCGGGCTGGCTCCGGACGCTGACTGATCGCGGATTCGTGGCAACTTGCAGGCAGGCCGCAGAACCGGGGAGGAACAATTCTGCGTAGGAAAGGCTTGACAGAGTTGGCCGGGCCTCGTAGCTTAAAAGATAGTAACAAGCACATTTTGTATGTTGGGTAGCACGCTGAAATCACCTCCTCCCGGGAGGCATGCAATGCAAAAGGTAGTACTTTTTTCAACAATCTGTGTTGCGTTGATTCTCGTCGTTTGCGTCGGAATTGTTGATGCGCAGGACACGGCCAATGTGATCGTCAAGATCAATAATGGTTATGACGCGTTCAATATCGGTCAGCAGAATCGAATTGAGTACTGGATTGTAAACTACAAGATCCTGACGGGCCACTCCCTTGGTTTCTCGTTTGACCCAGGTGAGTTTGGCTTACAGTTCGACAGCACCTATGGAAACTCTAGTGGAACAGGTGGCTTGTACTTGTTCAATCACATAGAGGATGGATTCGGGTGTCAGGGACCGATTTCCGATGCCTCATCGCTGCCTGACTCGATTGCCTTTGGCGGGGCTTTTCTTTGTAGCCCATTTCAGATACACACGGAGCCGGCCCTGGCTGTTTCGATGATGGCAACGATTGCCTCAGCGCCTGAGACACACGAAGGCGTGTTTTGTATCAACAACGATCTTGTTGGCGCCTCAGATTGGTCGGTCGTGTTCTCTGATACGCTTATCGGCGAATACGCTGTCGCGCCCGATTTCCAGGGCGTATCGAATACTTCAACCAGTATTCCCGATGCACCGGCCGTTTGCTTTCCGATTATTCTCGCGGGGGATGCCAACGATGACGGGACCACATCGATTACCGACGCCGTCTTTATAGTGCAGTATATTTTCGGCGGCGGACCTGCCCCCTCGTTGCAGCAACGGGCGGACTGCAATTGCGACCGGGCGGTTACGATTGCGGATGCGGTTGTCCTGGTGAACTACATTTTCGGTGGGGGACCGGAGCCGGGTTCGCTCTGG
>JBECKX010000041.1:0-3538 GCA_040235515.1 Candidatus Zixiibacteriota bacterium | reverse complement strand
GTGGCAGATCATGCGTCTTTCGGCAAGAGCAGAAGATGAGCTTGCTGTTGAGTCAACTGAAACCGGTCAGCAGATGCTTCCTGACATGGTGGCGGCTGAGGAATTGATGGCTGACTTCAGCGGGATGGATCTTTCGATCAGTCCTCACCTGATGGCGCATATTCGTAAGCAACTCGATCGGTACAAGATAAAGAGCGCAGCGGAGATTGAACAATGCCGCGACAAGGAGAAGGTTCAGACCGCAGGTGTCGTAATCATTCGTCAACGACCCGTAACCGCGAGTGGGTTCCTATTCATCACGCTTGAGGATGAAACCGGATTCGTCAATGTGATCGTCAAACCTGACATGGTAAAGAAGTTCGGGCGTACTGTCACCAACGCCAAAGCGATCATTGTAACGGGGACTATTCAGAAAGAAAAGGGTGTCACAAATGTGATGGGGAGAGATTTCCGCACACTCGATTTGATTTACAAGGATGTCAAGATCAAGTCGCGTGATTATCGGTAAGAACCGGTAGCCTCGCAGGCAGGCTGCCTCAATTCCGATACCCGATTGGCAGTTGACTCAGCATGCTCATCCACTCTGAGAAATCAACCTTGAAAAATCATATTTTACTATTGACTTAATTAAGTATTTACTTTATTATTGATTCATGAACTCATTCACCGCCCTGGCAGACTCAACCCGCCGCGACATAGTCTCAATGCTGGCCCGGAAGGGCGAGCTGACCGCCGGAGAAATTTGCAAGCGGTTCGAGATGACGGCACCGGCTATCTCGCAGCATCTGAATGTCCTCAAGGAGGCCAGGCTGGTGCGGATGCGTAAGGATGCCCAGCGCAGGATCTACTCGTTGAATGAGGCCGGCATATCTGAAATCGAAACATGGGTTGCTGAGGTAAAGGCCATCTGGCATGAACGCTTTGATGCCCTCGATGATTACCTGCAAAAACTACAGGGAAAGGAAAAGAGGAATGTCCGCAGACGAAAGAATCAGCGAGAGCAAGGATAGGGAGATCGTCGTTGAGCGGCTGATCCATACCCCGCGCGCACTGGTATTCAAGGCTTTCAGCGATGTTGAGCATATCGGCAACTGGTGGGGACCAAACGGTTTCAAAACGACCACTCACGAGTTCGATTTCCGCATCGGCGGGGTTTGGCGGCACACGATGCATGGACCCGATGGCACCGATTACCCGAACTACTCTGTCTTTACCGAGATCAGGGAGCCGGAGCTGATATCATACAACTGCGGCACCAGCCCCGATGAGAAGTTCTGGTTCCATTCCACGATCAGCTTCGAGGCGCGGGGAAACGATACAAATGTAAGATTGAGGTTGCTGCTTGCCTCCACAGATCTTTATCAGGAGGTTATCAAGCATGGCGCCGTTGAAGGTGGTCAGCAAACGCTGGAACGGCTGGAGAAGCACCTGCTCGGGGATTAGAGCAGACAGCGCTTTCTTTCACTACTGTTAGAAGTACTCCAGCTTCAACCGCTTCGCACGCGGCAGCATATTCTTGATTTTCCCCTCTTTCAGGAGTCCGCATCCAAGCGGGTACTGCAGGTACTGAAGCAGGACGTAGCCGTCATCGAAGTCGACATCAACGTAGTCGGGCAATGGAAAGTCGAGGCCTTGCATGAAGCGGTGGGCTTCCTCACGTTGCAACTGAATGATCCCACGCGACATCCTGCGCCCGAATAGTTGCAGCAGGTTACTGGAAGGTTTGACATTGTTGGCCACGCGGGCGATCAGGATGCCTGCCGTATCGATGCTCAGGCTCTCGGGGATCTCACCGGGGCCAATGATGACCCGTCCTTTCGTTCCGAGCCAGAAGCTGTAGCCGCTCAAAAGAGTCGGATCAAGGCCGAAGCGCTGCTCAAGGTAGTCGAGGACTGCCTGGCGAATGTCAGCGGGGCAGGGATCGATCATTTTCGTATCCTCGCCATGAAGAATCCACCGGTGTCGTTGAGATGCGGAAAGACCCGCACCGCCGCCGTCACTCTCTCATCATACTCAGCTTCACGGTAGCTTGAGAGGGCTGACACGGTCCTGAAATTGTCGATCTCTATCGGCTCCAGGCTGGCGTCTTGCCGTTCCCGCAGCAGGTGGTCGACTATCGCCTCATTCTCCTCCGGGGCAAAGGTACAGGTTGAATAAAGCATCACCCCACCATCGGAGAGCATATCGAAAGCTTTCACGATCAATTGCCGCTGCACCCCCGCGGTGGAGTAGATGTGGCGCGGATGCCACCACTTGAAGACTCCGGGGACCTTCCGCACCGTGCCCTCCGAGCTGCAGGGTGCGTCGAGCAGAATGACATCGAATTTCATGTCGGGGAAGTTGCGCAGGTCGTAGTTCGTAATCGCGATATTGACCGAACCTGTTTTTTCCATGTTGAACTTGAGCGCCTTGATTCTCTGATGGTCATTGTCATTGGCGACAATCGTACCACGATTGTTCATCAAGGCGGAAAGCTGAGTCGACTTCGATCCCGGAGCGGCACAGGCGTCAAGGACCAGCTCCGCGTCGGTCAGTTCATCTCGAAGCACCAGTGGTGGTAACATCGATGCCAGGTCCTGGATATAGATCGAGCCAAAAAAGTGCTCGAACGTGCTGCCGAGTGGTTGGTCACCAGTTGTCAGAGCATCCTCATACCAGGGAACACGCTCATATTTCAACCCATACGAGTCGAAGCGTGAACAAACCTCCTGCGCGGATGATTTATGAGTATTGACGCGACAGGTCCGAGGCAGGGGAGTCACCAGCGACTCAAAGAAGGCATCGGGGTCATCACAAATATCGATATAGCGTTCGCGGAACTCTACCGGAACGGGTACCTTGGGCTTCACCATAGGGGGGTGAGTATAGTGGGAAACAGCAACGGTGTCAACTCAACAGAGCCGACACCGTAAGTAAGTCTTAAATCTGCGAGCGTTAGCTTGCTTCGGCCTTGGAGCGTTGCGAGCCAAGCAATTCACTCAAGCTTCTGGCAGCGGCATGACCGGAGAGATAGGCGCCCTCAATGCGGCCATCCACGAAGGCATCACCGGCAAATACCAGCGGCGCAGGCTCATCAACCACCAGGCAAGGCTTGGAAGCGACGGTTCTCGGCTTGGAATAGCGCCAGCGATGGAGCTGCGTTTCAGTCGGTTCACCCGGCAGATACTCTTTGACCGATTTGAGGATATCGTCGACGAGGCGAGCATCCTTCTCCTCGAAATTCTCCGAGCTGTAGCGGTAGTGGCATTGCAGGGTAACCACAGGGGCGTCTGAGATCCCCTTCTGCTGATTGTCACTGATCCACTCGACGATACTGTCACTCAGGTGCAGGACACCGGGGGACGGGAGATTGATCGCTTTGTCAAAGCCGGCAATCAGCGCGATGCAGGAGTGGTAGCTCAGTCCCTGAAGCTCCGTTGTGGTGTGCTCATCCAGCTCAACTCCGCCCTGCTCGAGCAAAGCCAACGACTGCGGAACGGGTGCGGTAAGAATGACGGCTGCCGCCTCGAATTTCTGCCTGGCGGTTTCCACTATCCAA
>JBECKX010000164.1:0-42886 GCA_040235515.1 Candidatus Zixiibacteriota bacterium | reverse complement strand
GATATCAAGCGGCTGGGCGAATTCTGCAAGGAACGCGATATCTTCTTTGTGGTGGACGCCATCCAGGGCCTTGGCGTCTGTCCGCTTGATGTCAAGGAGTGCCACATCGACCTCCTTGCCAGTGGTGCGCAGAAGTGGCTGCTTTCGCCGCTTGGGTCGGGGTTCTTCTATGTATCAGATAATGCCAAACGCGATGTCAAGTCGCGTACTAACGGTTGGCTCGGTGTTGACTGGCACCTTGACTACACGGATCTGCTCCACACTGACCGCGAGCAGTTCGCTGATGCCCGCCGCTACAACCTTGGGACTTACCCCTACTTGCAAACGTGGGGTATGGAAGCCGCACTTAAGTACATCCTTGATCTTGGTGTAGAGAATATCTTTAAGCACACCCAGACCTTGATAGATCAACTCTTGGAGTTCGTGCAAGCGGATGATTTCTATTCGGTCAATAGCTCGCTTGATCCAAAGCATCGTTCACAGATTATCAACATCAGTTCCCCTGCCGGAGCAGACCTGCACAAGCACCTGCTACGTGAAGGGATCTATCAAGTCTACCGTGAGGGTGGTGTTCGCATCGCGGTGAATTTCTACAACACGTCGGACGAGATCGAGAAGCTGGTAGCGGTATTCAAGTCATTCAAGGAAGAGCATTCGGGGGTAAGGGCGTAGGGATGTAGAGGCTCTCGCCGCGGCGGGCTGAGTCCGCGAGTACACACCCCGTCTCTCAAGAGATTGTTGAAAAGGTGTGCAAGTCATCGTCATAGAACGAAAACTGTCAGTTCCTGCGATCCGCCTACGGCGGGGAATCACTCCTCGCGATGCCGCATCTCACGATCCTGAGTCGACAACTTCATGGCTTTCTTAACACGCCCTTTCGAGGCGCGGATTTGCTTGCCCTGGATATGGAGATTGATGCTTAGATTGCATCTTTCCCCCCTCTCCCACTTGTGGGAGAGGGGCCGAGGGTGAGCGTGTTGGTCTGGGTGCCCCAGCCCTTGGGCTGGGGAGATAGCTACTCGAACCTGAGTTCAGCCACAACCCAAGGGTTAGGGTACCGGTACTCTGGAGTGATAGCGTTGGGCAAGCCCTCTTGGGGCTTGACAATACCTCGCTCAAACGTTACTCATCAAACACTATGGAACTTGACGTCCTGATAGAGATCCCCAAAGGCAGCCGCAACAAGTACGAGTATGACAAAGAGCGGCAGGTCATCCGGTTCGACCGGATGCTCTTCTCCGCCGTGCATTACCCGTCCGACTACGGCTACATCCCCAATACGCTCGCGCTCGACTCCGACCCGCTCGATGCGCTTGTGCTCGTGTGGGAACCAACCTTCCCCGGTTGTTTGATCACCGCCAAGCCGGTCGGTGTCTTCCACATGACCGACGAGAAGGGCAAGGACGAGAAAATCCTTTGCGTACCGGTGCGCGATCCATTGTGGAATCACATCGAGCAACTCGAGGATGTCCCACCCCATCTGCTCAAGGAGATTGAGCATTTCTTTACCGTGTACAAAGATCTCGAGAAGAAGAAGGTCAGCGTTGAGGGCTGGGGCGACCGCGAGGATGCCATCCGTATTGTCAATGCCGCGATCGAGCGGTATCAAGCCTGATACATTGAATAAGAACCTCATCCGCCAATCCTGACAACTCGAGGATCGTTGCGACGATACTCAAGACAGCCATTACGCGATGTATCGGTTGTAAGGTTCGCGCGCTCGTATTCCCTTCTAAAAGAGGGGTGGACTCGATTCGAGCTTGCGAGAAGCGAGGACGGGGTGTGTTTCCAGAGATCTGTCCCTATTTCCTGAAGTTTCTCCCTCTGGAGGGAGAAGGCTGCAGTGAGGATGGAGCATCGTTCCACGGCGGACTCAGAAACCGCATCAAATTCCGCTTTCCCCTGTTCAAGTTCTGCACACAAACTCCGATAATCGAATTGTAGAGGTTTGTTCGTCTGACTTCGCAATGAAAGGTTGTCTGAACAGCGAATGGAATCGAACGCGCTCATAGTCGGTATGATTATCGGCGCTGCGATCGTTGCCGCCATCGTGGCTGCACGTGACCGCCGCCCGATCAATCTCGCTAAACCTGCCAGAGTACCACTGGGACGTTACCTGGCTGGTTTCGCCGATGCCACAACTCCGCTTGACACAATCGAGTGTCGTATCGACGAAGCTGCATATCACTTTGCCAGCAATGACCGCGATGATTTCGGCCGTATCCCACGCGCCGCGATTGTTAACATCTTCGCCGTGGAAAAATCGGAGTTACTGAACAAACTCAGCTCAACGAAGCATGTCAGTTTCCCCGCGCTGGGGATCAATCCGAAGAAGCCGATGCCGCTAACGGGCCATTGTCTCGTGATTGACTGGCGCGACCTGGCAAACGAACGGCACAACGTCATCTTCGAATATGTGGGACCGTTTGCGAAAACCAGGGCTAACAATGATGTTGCCACTCTCTTACGTTTCCGTAAACCACACATCGCCCCGCTATTGTTTGACCAGAAGAAGTGCCCCTATTGCAGTGAGGTGATCAAGAAGGATGCGGTCAAGTGCAAGCATTGCCATGAGATGCTGGTAGAAAATCGCATCAAGTCTCACTTGCTCGAACCGTAGCTCCCTCTGCGACCCTGTTTCGTCTTCCCCTAAGATTTACTATCGCGACGCCTGAGAGCACCAGAGCCGCGCCAATGTAATCGCGCACCGTCAGAAGTTCACCCAACCAGAGCCAGCCGAGAAACAGCGAGACGATCGGGGCAATCAACGCCACCAGAGACATCGTCACCAGCCGCATCCGCTGCAGCAACCAGTAATATCCGGTGAAAGTCACGATCGAGCCAGGCACAGCGAGGTACAAGATCGATGTCACCGCGCGCGTCGTCGCTTGAAAGCGGCCAAGATCCTCAAAGAATATCGCGGTGAGGAGAAGCAGCAATGCGCCGAGCGACATCTGTAGCGTAATCATCGGCACCACCGGTTCCTTGCCGAACCACTTCTTGATCGATACTGTGCCCAGCGCAGCGGCCAACGGTGAAATCAGCAGCAGGATCATTCCGACCAGAGCGTTCTCACTCCATTCGACCGGCTCAAGGAAGATTACGACAATGCCCACGAATCCGACAACGGTCCCAAACAACGCCGGTATCGTCACCTTCTCATCCTTTATCATAATGGTCATCAGGATCAATACCAGGAAGGGAAACACCGCGAAGAGAATCGAGGCGAGTGCCGAGGGAATATACTGTGTCCCCAGGTAGGTGAACGTATAGGAGAAGAGGTAGGTAAAAATCCCGGGCGTCGCAATCTTGAGCCTGTTCAGCCACCCTTGAGGATAGCGAGCGCGGGTGACGGCATTATAGATGAGCAGGAGCGAGGCGGCCAGCACGAAGCGAAACGCCACACTCCACATCGGGGGAGCATCCTGCAGCCCGATCTTGATTACCACCCAGGTAGAACCCCAGATCAGGCACAGCAGCGAATATATCAGAACTCTTAAGGCTATATGTTACTCACCATCCTCAGCGACGGGAGCGTCAGGTTCAGAAGCTGCCGCAATCGCTCGCTCGAGTTTACGCCCCATCAGCACACCATTCAGCGTCTGGGTGATACCAAGAGTGGCATATATCAACCCCGCATACACAGTCAACCTGGGGTCCCGGGTAGCGGCAAGAATGAGCGAGGCGATGGCCGTAACGACGTGGATGAGATACATCTGTATGCTGGCGCGCGTGCTGATTCGTTCCGGCTCATCCAGTCCCAGACTCTCGCGCAGATGATAAGCGCGCAGGTAGAGGATCGAGATAACCAGAAAGATAGTCAGGTAGCCGAGAGAGTAGATTATCATCAGCGTCGGCATATCCTCCCGGCTGATCGTGCTCGCAACGGCGATACCCTGATCAAGTCCAAGTATCAGGTCCACGAGATACCCGAACAGGAACTTAAGAGGGTAGATATAGAACAGCACGACAAAAAGCAGAATCGCATTGAGTATGACGGCCGGGAAATCTTCAATGCCGTACCTGCGAAAGTAGATGTAGTGAGAATGCCAGATCATCACAAGCACCGCGAACGACAATGCGAACGCCACGAAGCCGCGCATAGAATTGACCAGCTCACCAAAGGAACCGGGCACCTCGAGCGAAACCACCAGGAGCGTAACCGAGAACGCAAACACGGCATCCGAGAATCCCTCTATGCGAGATACCTCTCCACCGCGCCAATAAAAGTGCGGTTCCGCTTCCCTTCTCCGCTTCACCAAATGTTCACGCAGGATTCTGGTCATTCAGGTTGCAACGCGCTCCCGGGGCCTGCGACGGCAATCAGTTACTGTTCTTCCTGAACCAGTCAACCGTCAATTCGATGGCCTTCCAGTTAGGTGTGCTCGTATCACCAAATCTATTCCTGAATTTGGAACTGTCCATCACAAAATCATTCTCAAACTGGTAGAGCATCTCTTTTATCTCCCCCATCGGCGGATTGAACCAACCCATCACCGTGAAGAGCCAGCGCGGCGCCTTGATCATCTTTGCCTTATGCCCGGCCACGTCATAGATCAATTCTACAAACTCCCTGGTCTTTAGAGTCTCGCCGCTGGGAACATGCCATACCTCTCCGTATGCATCTTCGTGTTCCCCCAATACTGCCAGTGCGCGGCCCACATCATCAATGAACGAGTAGGTATGAAGCTTCTCCGGGTCACCGATCAGTTGAGCGCGACCACCCTTGATTGCCGGCTTGAAAACCTGTGCGCCCGCCGCCGCCATCATGACCAGTGGTCCGAAGAAATCGGATGCCCGCGCGATCAATACCCTGGCTTTTCCATCCTTGTGCGCCTGCAGCATCTTTGCCGCGACCCTGGCACGAATCTCTCCCTTGCGGCTGATCGGTGCAATCGCCGTCGATTCGGTCATCGGGCCGGCGGTACTATTGTACATGTAGAGATTGTCCACCATAATCAGTCCCGCGTCCGCGGATGCCGCTCCCTCGAGAATATTGGTGAAGAGAGGTTCGAGCAGCTCGGGCCATTTGTCATAGGGAGCGTTGGCGCAATTGTAGACCACCGCCGCGCCCTTGCAAGCCTGTTTGCAGAATTGTGGATCGGTGGCGTCCCCGGCGATCACCTCAAGCTTGCCTTCACCCTGCAAGCCGGGATGTCTGCTGGTGATTCTGACATTCTTGCCCCGCCTAACCAGTTCCCTCATCACTGATTGGCCCAGGGGACCGCTACCGAAAATTACATGAAGATCGTTGTCCATCGTAGTCGTAACTCCTGTCAGGACTTTTCGGATACCGCTTTGCTGATTAGTCCGATGACGTTGCCCTCCGGATCAACCACCTCTGCCAGCGTTTCTCCCCATGGTTGATAGGTTGGCGGGGTCTTCTCCTTGGCGCCGAGTTCGACAAAGCGATCATAGGTGGACGTGGAATCCTCAACCTGAAACCACACAGTTGTCGAGGGCTCATCATTCTTCGGTTGTGAGCGCACTTTCTCGATACCCAGAAATGTGCCGCCCACCATCAATCCGATGTGATGCTCTCCCACCGGTTTGGGAGGGGCAAGCCGCAGGCCGGCGGCGTAAAACTCAGCAAGCTCCTCCGCATTTGCTGATTGAATCAGTATCGCTCCGACGTAAGGATACTGAGCTTCGGTTGATTGTCTCTTTTCGCTCGTCATCTTGTTCTCTCCAGGTTTGTACGTGACGGGATCAAACGATGTAGGAGAAGATAAGGTTGATGCAAGAAGATATGTAGCGAGGCGTGAAAATTTCTGTGACAGGTCTCGGTAATGTAGTGGTCGCACGAAACCAATTTCACCATTAGATTGTATACCATCCAGATCCAATATCCTAACTCATGGCGGAGAAAATGAAAACAGTACTTTCCATCTCTATCAGCTTATTGGCTGCAGCAGTCGTCGTCTCGCTGATGTCACTCGGATGCAGTCAAAACGAGGAATCAATCTCCGGGCGTGACAATATTCCAGCATTCTACGTCAACGCTGACGGCTCCAACCCGAGGACCACGAGAGACACGCTGGAGAATCGCTATCCCCATCTGCTGATGGAGGATGGCACTATCACGCTCAACGACCGCTGCCCTGTCCGCAAGGCTTCGCTCAATCGCAGGCTGCCATCTCTGTTTGTTAATGACAAACCGATAGGCTTCTGCTGAACCCCCTGCCAGAAGGTCTTCGTGCAAGACCCTGAAATTTATTTGAATGAATTGGGATTGGAACTAACCTGCGCTGTTGATCCTTCCCGCAGCGCGGTTATTGATTCGCTGCATCGTGTGCGTATCGGCTACGAGTGCTACTTTTTTGCGGATCACGGAGCCAAAGAGGAATTCCTTGCGCATGTCACGGATTATTGTGGCAGGCTGACTGATCCCGTAACCGGAGAACGCTTCAGTCCCAACGCTTCCTCTGCGGTTCGTGAGTATGAAGGCGTTGATTACTATTTCGCCAACGAAGGAAATGCGGCGAAATTTGAAGCGATGCCGGCGATGTATTACCTGCCTGCCCACGCAATGCTGCCGAAAGATTCGACTGCCACCGAAACGGAATAGAGCGGCAGTTGTGCACTACTCAGCCCGCCGGACGACGAAAACTGGCGGGCACGCGACAATTGTAGGCGGCAGACATTCCTGTCTGACACTGCACCGAAGGTGCAGATACCTGTTCGGAGAATTTTATTCTGTCGGGATAGTCTGCGGAAGCACCGGCTGGTTGGCGACCAGCTCGTCGTCACGGAAGGTATCGAGTTGCTTGACCAGCTCTTTCTCTAACTCGTCGGGAGGGAACTTGCCGATTACTTTGCCCTTGCGAACCAACGCGAGGTAGTCTGCTGAACCGACAACACCAAGATCAGCATCACCCACTTCACCCGGGCCATTGACATTGCAGCCCATCACAGCAACTTTGATCGGCTTCTTGATGCCCTCGAGCACCTTTTCGACACGCCCGATCAATCCGAACAGATCGGTTTGCAGGCGCCCGCACGTGGGACAACTCACCAGGTCGGGTTGATTCGTGGGGAAGCCGAGTGACTGCAGGATCTTCTTACCCACCTTGATTTCCTCGACCGGATCGGCAGAGAGCGAGACACGAATCGTATCACCGATACCCTCATGCAGCAGCAGTCCGAAGGCAACCGATGACTTAATCGTGCCGCCCATCAGCGGACCAGCTTCAGTCACTCCGAGGTGAAGAGGGTAATCAACTTTTTCAGCAATCGTGCGATAGGCAGTCACCATACCGGGGACTTCAGAGGATTTCAGCGAGATACAGATGTCGTAGAAATCATTCTCCTCCAGGAAGCGCACTTTGCGCAGAGCCGACTCCACCAGCGCATCGGGATTGTAACGCCCCATTGACTTCACCAGATCATGTTCGAGCGAACCGGTGTTAACACCGATCCTGATCGGGATTCCACGCTCCTTGCAGGCTTCCACCACCGCTTCCATCTTAACATCGTCACCGATGTTGCCGGGGTTGGTGCGGACCTTGTCGACACCCTGTTCGGCAGCAATCAGCGCGAGACGGTAATGGAAGTGGATATCCGCAATCAGCGGGATGCTGATCTGGTTCTTGATCTCGGCCAGTGAGTTGGCTGCATCCTTGTTGAGTACCGCAACACGGACTATATCGCAACCAGCTTTCTCCAACGCATGAATCTGCGCGACGGTTTTATCGATATCGCGGGTATCGGTCGTGGTCATCGATTGCACTGAAATCGGGGCGTCGCCACCGATCAGCACACTACCGGCTTTGATCTGTCGTGATTTTCTACGCGGATTGTTGAACATTGTTATTCACGGCCTCTTCGGATGAGCCCGGCTTGAGAGGAGCAAAACTCTTGTAGGTGAAGAGTCGTGCGTCGGAATTTTCTAAATCGATACCCTTACCGGCGTGCACAGCTTTGAGGATCGCCTCCACTGCAAAGTTCGGTGTGGATGCGCCTGCCGTGATTCCCAGTTTCTCGACACCCTCGAACCATTCCCATTGGACCTGTGTGGGATGATCTATCAAGTAGGCTTTGCCGCATAACTCTTCGGCGATATCACGCAATCTCTGGGAATTTCCTGAACTTTGTGACCCGATAACCAGCACCAGATCCATGTTCGGCGCCAGTTCATGAATCGCCGCCTGCCGTTGGTCTGTGGCATCACAGATCGTATTGACAATCTTGATATCGGGGTAGATTTCCTGCATCTGACGGCAGACTTCCTCGAATGCCTTCACACCGCGCGTTGTTTGCGTGATCAGCGCGACTTTACCATTCTCGAATTTCGGTAGCTTGTAGATATCTTCCAGTTCTGCGAGCAGATGAATATTCTGATCATCGATCCCCATCACGCCTTGCACTTCATCATGACCCGGCTCACCATAGAGCACCACCTGGTACCCCTCCTTGAGCAGTTGCCGGGTGAAGATATGCACATTCTCGACGAGCGGACAGGTCGTGTCGACGATGTTGAGCCCTTTGCGGCGTGCTTCCGTCTTGAGCTTGGGGCTGAGACCATGTGCGGAGATGACGAGTGTGCCATCGTTGATCTCATCAAGCGTGTTTTGCTGACCCACGCCCTTCTTCTTAAAGAAATCCACCACCTGGCGATTGTGAACGATTTCCTTGAGGATCGTCACATCCCCCGGGAATTTGGTTTTTGCCTCGGCGGCGAGGTTGATGGCGCGCTCTACCCCCCAGCAAAATCCTAGCTCTTTTGCGAAGTAAACTTTCACTAACATGTTTCCCGGTATTGCTGTACTTGAGATCCCAGCTGTCGGATGTTTAGTCGTTTCTCAGATCAAAGTTGAACTCTGGTGCGAAGCCTTGTACGAGCTTCTCACCAACGGGCCTGATTCGGTGTGCTTGAATCCCATCTCATCACCCCACTCCTTGAATTTCGCAAAATCCTCGGGTGGGTAATATTTTATTACTGGGAGATGCAGACTCGACGGGGAGAGGTACTGCCCGATCGTCAAGATATCCACACCGCAATCGCGAATGTCCTGCATCGTCTGTTTAATCTCATCATCGCGCTCGCCGACACCGACGAAGATGCCTGATTTGACAAGCTTCACCTTGCCGGAGCCTGCGGCATAGCGCAGAATCGACAGGCTGCGTCGGTATCCCATCCGCGGCCGTACTTTCTTATACAAGCGTGGCACCGTCTCGATGTTATGATTGAAGACTTCCGGCGCCGCCTCGAGGATTTTATCAACCGCCGATTTCTGGCCCTGGAAATCGGGAATCAGCAGTTCGATCTGGATTCCGGGGTCGTACTCGCGCAGCTTGTAGACGGTTTCGGCGAAAATGCCCGCCCCGCCGTCGTCGATATCGTCGCGGGTTACAGAGGTGATGACAACATGCTTCAGCCCCAGCTTGGCTACCGCGCCGGCGAGCCGTTCCGGTTCACCAAGATCGTATACCTTCGGTTTACCTTTCAGAATATCGCAGAATCCGCAGGAACGAGTACAGACATGGCCCAGAATCAGGAATGTCGCCGTACCCGATTCGAAGCATTCGCCCATATTGGGGCAGGATGCCTCCTGGCAGACGGAGTGTAACCCGTGCTCTTTTAACAGGCTGCGAACCCGTCGATAACCTTCGCCGAATTGCGGCTTCATCGCCAGCCACTTCGGCTTTTGCATGCGTTCTATCGCCATAACAGGAAGGATACGGTACTAGATGACTCCCTGTTGAGCAAGCTTTTTCGCGCCCGGCGGCGGTTCAATTTCAGCGGTGATTTCCGATAAATGGGATAGTTACTATTTGGAGCCTTACAGAAAGGAATCTTCAGATGACCCCATCATCAACGACTCCCGAAACACACGTGAAGGAGCGTCGCCGCTTCGTCCGCGTGCCGGCTAAATGCCACGTAATTGCGGATAGAATACATTATTCCGCCAAGGCGGACACCAAAACTCTGGCGGAAGCTAGAAATATCAGTGCCAACGGCGTGCTGTTCGTTTCGGAACAGGAGTTCCATGCCGATGAGCAGTTTAAGGTTGCGATTTGTCTCGGACGCGACAAGTCGGGCCGCGTGAAACTGACCGATTGCCACGACGCAGCAACGGCTGAACTGACCGCCGTTTGTCGCGTGGTGAGATCAAAGAAACTCCCCGATGGCATGTTCGAGATTGGCGCCGAGTTTGAGCGGGTATATCAGGAGGATCTCCTGGGGCTGAAGGATTTTCTGGCTCAGGAACTTCGCCAGCAGTAGTTGTCTGCGCACCCAGAATCTGACCCATAACAAGTGATTGTGCGTTTCGCGGGAGTTCGGTAGAATCCTCACTACAATTCATAACCTGATTGTAATCAAAAAGAGGATGCCGCGATGGGAAGACGCGCACTGCAATTCATCATTGCCCTAATTCTGTTTGCCCCCCTGCGCGGAGAGATCGTGACGCAATCACTGCAACTGGTACACGGGCTCCAAAGGCAGCGGAACCTGCGGGCAGGCGTGGGCATTAGCAAGCCCTGTACTGTTTGATGCAAGCAACCCTGACTACAGCAGTCCCGCTGACAGGCTTGACAACCGACAACGCATTGTCCCCAAAATCCGGAAGATCAAGTCGGTCTTGAGCGCGCCGATATTCGCGATAAACGAAGATCGTATCATCGGCGTGTTAAGTTTAGATAGCGAAAGAAACATTGAGGTTACAAAGTTCGGTCAGAAGGCCGTAATCGACCAGCTCATGAGAGAGGCCGCATTAATTTCTTATGCAATTCCGGAGAGATATGTCCGGATGTAGGAGCCAACGATGGAGATAAGAAAAGCGACTGACCGAGACTACGCGAACGTTATAGTCTCGAAGAAAGAACGCGAGAAGATTCGCAAGGAAGCTGAAAAGTTTCTCGAGGAATCACGAAAGAAGGTAGGGTCAGAGATAAACGGCGGGCGCTGATGCGTAATTAGTAAACTGCGAAGAGATCCGACTCACCGACCACCTCCGCAGCCTAGTCCGCCTCATCTGCTGTGGCGTCACCAACCTTCAGCAGGATCAAGCGAATCAGGGGCGGCCCCGCAGTTTCGTAAATCAGTACTGAAACCAATACAATCGGGGAAACGATCTTTGCCAGTTCCGGCGAATTGCGGCTTAACGTATCCACCAATCCGATCGCCACACCGGCGTGCACCATCATCGCAAAGCCAAGATTATTGCGAATCGAGCCGCCAAGATTTTTGACCTTGGCAATCACCCACGTACCGATCACTTTGCCGGAAGCTCGCAGCACCAGGTAAACCAGCCCGGCCAACCCGAGTGTCGGCAACAGGTCCAGATGGAGTGAAGCTCCCGCCAGCACGAAGAATGCGATATAGAGTGGCTGCTCCACCTGCTTCATCTCAACATAAACCAACCGATGCATCGGCGAGAGGTTGTTGGTGATTGCCCCCATGATCAGCGTGGCCAGTAGCGGTTGAAGCTGCATTGTGTGCGAGATTCCCACCACAAGCATGATCGACGCGATGATGATCATCAACAACTCAGCCTGGTCATCGATATGCTCTTCCCAGCGCGAGATCAGGTAACCGACCGTGCCACCGACGAGCAGTGAACCGAAGAACTCGTAGAACGGACGAACCATGCCCCCAACGACACCGAGATCTCTTCCTATGTTGCCGAGTGAGTAAACGAATTCGAATGCCAGGATGCAGACGACGGTGGATGCTGCAACCACAGAGAGCAGCGTGTCGGTGAACTCGCCCTTGGCGTTGTATTCCCGGATTACCATCAGGATCGCTGCGGGCGCCACCTCCATACTGATCGTGCCGATCAATGCGCTGGTAAAGAAATCGAGGCCGCCAATGAAATAGAGGCCGAGGGTCGTGAGCACGAAACTCACCAACGCCTGCGCGCCGGTGATCCACGCGATCTTCGTTCCAACCTGACGAATGTGGTGAATCTCGAACACCGCACCGATGTTAAACATGATCAAACCAAGAGCGATGTCGTTGATCAGGTTGATGCCCTGAACCGCTTCATTGGATAGCAGACCGAGCAATGAGGGGCCAATGATGACACCGATGAGCAAGTAGCCCGTCACTTTGGGCAACTTGATCAGCTTGGCGCCTTTGCCGCCCAGCAAGCCGAGCAGCATCACCGTGCCGACAGGTGCCAGCACATGGAGTATGAATTGTCCGAATGGGCTTGTTTCAGTCACGTCGAATGATATATCCCCACCGGGTAAAGGGAAACAGAAATATGCAGCGGCTCACTCCAGCCTCATTGCAGTCTGACGCACCAACAACGAGCAGGATGAGGCACAGCAACTCGCAACCTGGTAACGAGTGCAAGAGTGATTGAGTTGGGCTTTCGCCGTTGTTCTGATTGAAGCGGCGATCATTCCGGTCACTCTCCCTCTATCGATCATCAGGTGGCTCGGCTGATTTTCCTGCTCGCGGCGTGTGTTCGAGTGTTTGGCCACCCGGACTAACCAGCCACGATCTGGCAGAACAATCCGGTTAAGTACGCCGCATAGTTGCCGATGGCATATCCAATCAATGCCATCAATATGGAAACTGGGACGAGCGACTCACTGTGATAGGCTGCAACGATCGGCGCAGAGGCGGCACCTCCGATGTTTGCCGCGCTGCAAATCGCCGCAGTATGGACATCCACCCGCAGCAGCCGGGCCGCGAGGAGTATGAACGCCCCGTGGATAAAAATCCAGATGTATGCTCCCAGCAGAAACCAACCTGCTTGAGAAGCTATGCCGGCCAGTTCAGCCTTGGCACCCATGTTCGCAACAAAGATATACACCAGTGCCATCGCCAGATTGTGTGAGCCGGGAATCTCACGCACCCGGGTAAACGATAGTGCAATCCCCAGGGTGGTTACCAGCAGGATACGCCATGTAGAGGTGGAGAGGATTTTCCCGAAGGTTGGCAGCAACTGACTCAACTGGTCTGAAACGGCGGTAACCGCCAACCCGAAGAAAATCAGGTAGAGGTAGTGGCGCATCGCCGGCGCCCGATCATCCGATTCCATGGCCTCAGCCGCGGCGTGAAGTTGTTTCAGGCGCTGTGCACTGACGCCGGTAAACTTGTTGAAACGACTCGCGAGATTCTTCGAGCCGAGCATGATCGGAAGCCAGATCAAATACACCGCGTTATCGGCGATCACCGCCAGCCCGAATTCGGTCCCACCCACATCCCACATTACCTGTGCGACGGCCATATTGCCGGTCCCGCCCACCCAGCTACCTGAGAGCGCCGCAAAGCCTCTCCAGCCGTCCGGACCCAGACCACTCTTTACCAGCAATAAAGCCAGGGGTGCTCCGATGATCACACCGACCGTACCGATCAGCATCACGAATACACCGCGCCCCATCACCTTGACGGTGGATTTGACATCGATGTTGAGCAGCAGAATGGTGAGGAACATCGGCAGCACGATAGATGACATCATGCTGTAGACGGGCGACTTGTTGACGGTCAAGCCGACATTGGAGAAAAACGCAGGAACCAGATAAATGAAGATCAGCGGTGGCACGAAATTGAAGAATTTCCAGCCGGACTTCTTTTCGAGAAAGAAAAAGAATCCGGCGACACCGGCAAGGAGGGCCAGGATAGCCGCCGGACTATGGATTAGCGCTTCTGATTCGATAGAGACTATCTCCCGTGGGATGCTTCAATTAGATCGCCTGCGAAACTCATCTTAACAAAAGGTAAGGGATTTCCCAAGGTCGTTTGGCCGGAAAGAGCAGTCAGTAATGGGCGGGAAATAAAAAAAGCCCGAATCTGTGCACAGATTCAGGCCTTGCTCCAATGATGTGTTATCAAAGATGTGATAGTTACAACCGAAATAACGTGGATCGGTTCACGTCATTCTCGCGGTTTTTTACTTATTTTCAGAATTTTTTTCAGTCATGGTTTCCATCTTCGGCTTTGCCGAATCTGCAGCCACGAAATCGAGCGCTGCCGAGTTAATGCAGTAACGCAATCCGGTAGGCTGAGGACCATCATCGAACACATGACCAAGGTGTCCGCCACAGCGCGCGCAGGAGACCTCAGTACGAATCATACCAAGAGTCATATCGGAGTTTTCTTCTACACTTTCGGAAGAGACTGGCTGATAGTAGCTTGGCCAACCACTACCTGACTCATACTTGGTGTCCGAACTGAACAACTCATTCCCGCAAGCCGCACAAACATAAACTCCGGCATCTTTCGTCTTGTAATACTTACCGGTGAACGCACGCTCCGTACCCTTCTCGCGCAGGATGTAGTACTCTTCCTCCGTGAGCTCCTTGCGCCACTCCTGATCGCTCTTCTGGATCTTCTTCATCCCCATCTTGTTACTCATCTTCTTCGCAGCCATCTTTTCTCCACTCTCAGTTTCAGCCTGTGCGACGGAACTCTTCAGATAACCGCTGTTTCCAGCGAATATCAAAGCTAACGCAGAGACCGACAGCAGAATCAGCATCGGCACAATCATCTGCTTCTTCATATCATCTTACTCCTTCACTAAAAGGATTATTTGTCTCTCGATTCGGCGACTCTCTATTTCTATCGAGCGAGACCATTCTGGGCCCAACAACTCGTTGTTCAATTACTCAAACGAATCAACATTCAGCGGGGTTCCAGCAACTCAGAATTGTGATAGAAATGTGATGTTTGAAGCGGAATTCGGCACGATTGGAAGGCTACCAGCCCAGTCTTCCGTGCTATTCCGGGACAGATTGGAGCCCGGCAACCAATGGAAATCACGAGTCGACCGGGCTCCAGCACGGGTTGTGGGAAGTTTAAATCTCACTGTGGTAAGCGGTTAACTACTTAGTCTCCCCTTTTTGACAACAATCAACCCCTGCAGCTTGTGGAATATCTCACCGCCACTCTAAAATCGCTTCACCCCAGGCGCAGCGGCGGGGGAGCGAATCAGGTCGGATCTGTGGCTACCTCGGCATTGCCGAAATAGCGCCGCTGGAAGTAGATGGCGACGTTTACCAGCGCAATGAGCACCGGTACCTCCACCAATGGCCCAATCACAGCTGCGAACGCCACGCCGGAATCTATACCGAATACCGCAACCGCCACGGCGATCGCCAGCTCGAAATTATTGCTGGCTGCTGTGAAGGAGAGCGTGGCTGTTCGGGAGTAGTCTGCGCCGACTTTGCGACCCATCAAGAAGCTGATAAAGAACATCACGACGAAATAGATCAGCAGCGGCACGGCGATCCGCAGTACATCCAACGGTATCTGCACGATCATATCCCCTTTGAGGGAGAACATCACGAGTATCGTGAACAGCAACGCCACCAGCGTGATGGGGCTAATACGTGGAATGAACCAGCTCTCGTACCACTCCTTCCCTTTGGCCTTCACCAGCAGGAAACGGGTGAGCATGCCTGCGAAGAATGGTATTCCGAGATATATCGCTACGCTCTCGGCTACCTGTCCCATCGAGATATCGACAACGCTGCCCTGCAAGCCCAGCCACTCTGGCAGCAATGTTACGAAGATCCAGGCGTACACGCTGTAGAACAAAATCTGGAAGACACTATTGAAAGCCACCAGTCCGGCGGCGTACTCCGAGTCTCCACCTGCGAGTTCGTTCCAGACTATTACCATCGCGATACAACGAGCCAGCCCGATCAGAATCAACCCGGTCATGTAATCCGGATAGTTGGGCAGGAGCAGCACCGCGAGTGCGAACATCAAGATTGGACCGATAACCCAATTCTGCACAAGAGAGAGCGTCAGGATGCGCCAGTTGCGGAAAACCTCTCCCAGCTTCTCGTACTTTACCTTTGCCAGTGGCGGGTACATCATCAGGATCAGACCGATAGCGATCGGGATATTTGTCGTACCTGACTGGAACCGGTTAATCACCCCTTCAATCGAGGGAAGAAAATGCCCCAGTCCCACTCCAACGGCCATCGCCAGGAATATCCAGAGGGTCAGGAATCGATCGATGAATCCAAGTCGCGATCTACGCGGACATTCTGTGTTTTGGTTACTCAAGTTACTGCTCCGATTGGCTGATGAGGTTTGGCAGCGAACTAACGAATTCCCTGATCTCGTCGCGAACCCGGCGATAGTGCTCCAGCGCTTCCGCTGCTGAACCGGCGCCGGCTGCCAGACGCGGTGGGTCGTCGAAACTGCGGTGGATCGTGCGCTTCGCGCCCGGAAATGTTGGACAACTCTCTCTGGCATTGTCGCACACGGTAACTACCAGGTCAAAATCTTCCTCAAGAAACTCTGAAAGATGCTGCGATTTCTGGATGCTGATATCTACACCGGCATCCGCCATCACACGCACTGCATCAGGATTGAGCCCATGCGGTTCCGTTCCTGCGCTGAACGCTTCGACTTTGTCCCCCAGAAGATGTCGCGCCCAACCTTCGGCCATCTGCGAACGACACGAGTTTCCGGTGCAGAGGAACAATACCCTCAGCCTGCCCGTTGCGCGCTGCATAACACCTCTTTGTCAAGTTGAAGGATTTCGCGCAGACGCCTGCGATCAGCTCTGATTCTCTCATCGTTACGTAGTTGTTGCCGAAGATACGCAATTGCTTCGACGACCTCCGCTTGTTCCGAATCCTCGGCTAACCGGAAATAGATCCACCGACCCTCTTTGCGCGCCGCTACCAGGCCCGCCTGCTTCAGAATCGACATATGCTTGGAAATCGTCGAACCCGCCAGTTGCAGCAGTTCGATGATCTGGCACACGCAAAGCTCGCGGCCACGCAATGCCATCAGCGCGCGAACACGGCTTTCATCAGCGAGCGCCTTCGTGATTTCCAATACCCTGTCAAGCTGTTCAGTCACCTGTTTCTCCATTTCGCTAATCGACGAAATATTATTCTATTCCCCTAACTTTGTCAAATGAGGATTTTAGAATTAGACGCCTGGGATGCGCTCACCATTGGAAGAGCGGCTCGATACTAAGGTGATTCAAGCCGAGTCAATTACCGTTTTTGAGAATCGGTTTTTGCCGATATCATTCATAAGATGCTGATCTTATCGTCCGAATATTTGCAACGGCTGCCAAGGGGAACTGCGGCTGACAACTGGGAAGTCAGGGATTCGTGCGCCCTCCCAAAACCCCTCCTGACTGCGTCCTCCGCAGCTGGACACATTTGGGGAGTTGGCACGCACGGGTTCATCGCGGAACTCGGCGCGCTCTTGAAGAACACCGCACCGCCCGCACTAGATCGCCTGCTTGATTCCCGCTTCGAAGAACCGGGTGCGATCGTGTTGATTGACCTGAAACAGCGCCGGATGATGGCACAATCTGACTTCGTCGGCTATTATCCGCTCTTCTGGAGTCACGACGGTACGAGCTTCGCCGTTTCAGATAGTCTGCGCGAACTGGCGCAGCATGGTGGCAATGAGCCGGACGACATCGGTGTTCTCGAAATGCTGAAATATGCCGGAACTGTCGGCGCGCGCACACTATTCAAGGGGATATCACGCATCAGGCCGGCGCAGAGAGTCACTTTTGTCGCCGACTCAAACTCGATCGACTCCAGCACTTATGCCTCTTGGTGGGAGAGAGGGGGGACTCTCGAAGCGGGAGCGGCGGTTGACACAGCAGCGGAACTCCTGACGGCTTCGAGCGAAAAGATGGCTGGCAGCATGTTGATGATGTCTGCAGGTTGGGACTCGCGCACTCTTCTCGCCGCTGCGCTGGCATCCGGAAGCACGGCCGGATTGGTTCTCTACAATCATGGCGACATGGAAAGCCGCGAGGCGGCAATCGTGAAACAGATCGCCGCGGCTACAGGAATTCGCCTGATTTCTCGCCCCCTGGGTTCAGAGTCGTTTACACCCGGCAGACTGGCTGAAGTTTTTGATCGAACCGAGAGCGTGATGTCACCCTCCTGGTTTGATGCCGGTCTTGAGGCGGTCAGTGCGGGATGCAATTCGGTTTCATCCGGAATCTATGGAGAAATATTCGGAGGCGGGTATGGAGCCTCAATGTCGATTAGGGGAGTAAGGAAATACCTGGCTTTGCTGCCAGCGTTGACGGTTGGCGGTAAAATGGGTACGGGCCGGAGAGTAAGCCCCGCCGCGGTTCTGTCGGGAGCGATGGCAATTTTGAGGCAGGCGGAGTACCAGGTTCCCTGGTATTTCAACGAAGAGATATGGAACGATCGATTTCGGGGGCTGCACGAGCAAGTCAACGCTGACTTAGAACAGGTTGTGCATGGCTACGTCGATCAGGGTGCACCGACTGTAGATTCTACCATTGAGGCGTTCAGCGCCGAGCAGCGCGCCAGCCAGAGTATCGCAGATCAATTGCGGACAGCCGTGTGGAAGCTGCCACCGCTGGTGCCATTTGCAGCGCGCAGCCTCTCAGAGTTCGCCTTCGGCTTGCCCTTTCCCTGTCGAACGAACAACAAACTGTGCCGACTTGTGCTCAAACGATTGGCGCCGCAACTGCTTGATTTCCCCACAGCCGCCGTGCTCGTAAAGACGAAACGTCCGGTTTTGATTCAGGAAGTGTCACGGGCGTACCGAAAGCTCGGTGAGTCGATGCAGGCGAAGATCAAGGCGCGGCAGAACGACTATGCCTGGCAGCCGCGTTCCGGTTGGGCGAATTTTCAGTTTCTTCGAGATTCCCAGACTCTCTTTGACCTGATCGCAAGTTTGAACAGTCCACTCTTTGATCAAGAGAGGATTCGCGCTACTATCGCGCGCGGCGTGCGAGGTTACTATCATCCATTGATCAACATGCTGCTGCGCATGAAGACTATAGATCTCTATCAGATGAAGTAGAGTGCGCCTGCAGAGTGCGCTGGCGCAGGCGAATCAACTCCTCAAACCCGCGGTAGCCAGCGTGGTACCGCAGCGGCATACTGTTTCCATTTCTCGCCGAACTGCTTGGCCAGACGCGGCTCCTCGATATAGACGAGGTTCAAATGGAAGATCACTCCGATGAAGATGAAGTAACACCCCACCAGCGGTGATCCGTAGCTGATAGCGAGGCCGAGGAGGCACAGCAGAACCCCCACATACATGGGGCTGCGGACGAATCTGTAGAGCCCCACACGCACTACACTCTTCGGCGGCGCCCAGGGCGCGAGGGTGCCTTTACCGGCGACGTAAAACGCGCCGATCGACATCGCAAGGATTGCCAAACCGAGCATTGTCGGGATGTAGCCGAGCCAATGTCCACTCCAGCGCCACGGATCGTTCGAAATCAGGAGCGTCGGTATTGCACCGACCACGATTCCCGGCAAAGCGAGTATTGAGATTACGGTCTTGAGGAAAAGCATGGGTGGAAAGATATATGGGCAGTAGCCGCATGCTACTATGAATAATGCGGGCCGAGCAGGTTCGGCCATCAATCCAAATGCAGCTATGAAGAGATTGTGCGAAGAATCAGGCCCAGCCCCGTTTCGGTGCTATACATTCGAAGCGCGGTGAACTAGTTCACCCCCCCTACCCCGCAAATGCCTCCGCATGCCAGCTTTGTCTGAAGGGTAACTCCCATTTGCCGGCATGTAGCTCGCCAACAGTGTGGATCGAGGTGTCGAAGACGATAGTATCAGAGTTGACTTTGCCGGAATCGACGAGTGGCTGGAACTCCGATCGCGGCGTCATCATGATCTTATCCCCTTCCCGGTAGTAAACACGGTTGCGATCAAGAGCATCAAGACCATGCTGGTCGCGCAGGAACTTGAAAACTCTCACGCTGGAGTCAATTGAGCAACCTGAAATCTTGTCGATGCTCTCTCCTGCGATGAACACGAACTGATCGTGGAGAATCTCAAACTCGCCGCGAACATCATCCTGATGCGATTTCCAGTCCTGGACGAATTCATTCAGGATCGTACGGACCAGGTGGAGTTGTTGGCGATCCAGCTTCTGCGGGAAAGCGTAGACCCACAGCCGCGTGTCGGGCCGGAACTCTTTGAAGATGTCGGTTGTGGTCATTGGTCCTCTTCCGTAAGGGCGGATGGTATTCGCCCATGAGCATATCTCTGATTGTTGGTCTCTGGGCGAGTGCCACTCGCCCCTACCATTCTCTGCAACCTGTCAAGCCCCAAGAGGGCTTGATCTACAACTGTTGTCCGAACCACCGGGGTTCGGACCTACGACGTACCCATCTGGCGTCATTCTTGAGCACCACTCTACAAGTTACTTTCGCCAGTTGCAGTGGTAGGAGTCCTCTCCTGCCGCACATCAATTCTGCCGTCAGGAAAGGACTCCTGACGGCGCGATACACCAACACTTTATAGCCAACGAAACGCTAACCCCTCTTGAGAGGGGTCGTACCAATCCAGGCGCGAAGCGACTGGTTTGGTACGGGGGTGTGTTAGAACCCCTACTTCAAATATGCATCAAACGCATGCTGCAGATTCTGCGCAATCGTCTCGGGATGATGCCCCTCGATGTCATGCCGCTCGACCATATGAACCAGCTTCCCGTCCTTAAACAGTGCCATCGACGGGGATGACGGCGGATAGCCTTTGACATACTCACGGGCTCGGGCGACTGCTTCGGTGTCTTGTCCGGCGAACACAGTCGCCAGCTTCTGTGGCAGCGTCGGGTGTTTCAGCGCCATTTTTACACCTGGTCGAGCGTTGCCTGCAGCACAGCCGCAAACAGAGTTGAACACGACCAGTACCGTGCCACGCTTCTTGCCGAGCACGCTATCCACATCCTTGGCCGACTTCCACTCTTCAAATCCGAGTTCAGTCAGCTCCCTGCGCATCGGGGTAACTAATTCTTCGGGGTACATATAAATTCAGGTCCCTCAAGTTATGGTTATGGCAGTCAGGAGGCATTCCCGGCTGCCGAGCAACAGAATCTTCGAATCAATTGAGATCTCGATGAGTAGGTCGGAACTCTTGTGGTTCCGACGGTTGAACCTGTCAACCCCAAAACGGCTTGACCTGCGAGTCTGGATTCCCGCCTGCGCGGGAATGACGATGAAGCTATGCTTCACCTCAGCGACTTGCACCCTTCCCCCCGTTTACCGGAGGAATTCGGCTCCTTCGCACATGTATCACGCGACGCGCGAGACTAATTCCCCTCTCAAGAGGGGCGGATTCTGCGTTCGATCTGTCGAACGCGGAAGTCGGGGTGTGTATCTCTCGAATCAGACGTCCACAATGGACGCCCTTGCGAACTTCCTACCCAGCCCGCAGCGCCTTCGCGTACTCGCGGTTCATCTTGGCGATGAAGCTCACCTTGATCTCTTTCGGACATACGGCTTCACACTCGTAGTAGTTGGTGCAGTTGCCGAAGCCCGCTTCATCCATTGCCTTAACCATACTGAGGACGCGACGTTCCCGCTCGACCTGTCCCTGCGGCAACATCGCCAGGTGGCCTACCTTGGCCGAAACAAAGAGCATCGCCGAGGCATTCTTGCACGCCGCCACACAAGCACCGCAACCGATACAAGCAGCGGCATCGAACGCGACCTCGGCATCATCCTTCGGAATCGGCAGAGCGTTGGCATCGGGTGCCCCGCCGGTATTAACGGAGATGAAGCCACCCGCCTGGATGATCTTGTCGAACGCCGAACGGTCGACGATCAAATCCTTGATTACCGGGAACGCCTTGGCGCGCCACGGCTCGATATATATCGTATCGCCATCCTTGAAGTGCCGCATATGCAGCTGGCAGGCGGTCGTTGCCCGCTCCGGCCCGTGCGGAATACCATTGATTGTCAACGAGCAAGTCCCGCAGATCCCCTCACGGCAATCATGATCGAACGCGATCGGCTCCTCGCCATGCTTGATCAGATTCTCATTGACGACATCGAGCATCTCCAGAAACGACATATGTTCATTGATATCATTCGCCGGGTACTCGACCATCTTTCCCTTATCCTGGCGATTCTTCTGCCGCCAGACTTTGAGCTTGAGATTCATTACTTGTAACTCCTCTGTCCCGGCTTTACGAATTCGAATGTCAGTTCTTCCTTGTGGAGAACCGGCTCCTTGCCCTCTCCGGCATACTGCCATGCCGAAACATAGCTGAACTTTTCGTCGTTGCGTTTGGCTTCACCCTCTTCCGTCTGGTGTTCCACACGGAAATGCCCGCCGCACGACTCATCGCGATCGAGCGCGTCACGGCACATCAACTCACCGAATTCGAGGAAATCGGCAACGCGACCGGCGCGTTCAAGCGCCTGGTTCAGTTCCTCATTGCCACCGGTTACATTGACGTTGCTCCAGAACTCCTCACGAATCTGCGGGATCTCTTCGAGAGCTTTCCTGAGACCCTCTGCAGAGCGAGACATGCCGCAATATTCCCAGATGAGGTGACCAAGCTGGCGGTGCAACTCCATCACGGTCTTCTTGCCCTTGATCGAGAGCAGCTTCTTGATCTTGTTGCGCGCCTCCCCTTCCGCATGCTTGAATTCGGGGTGATCGGTCGGTGGAACATTCGGCTTATTGCGCGCGAAGTAATCGCCGATCGTGTAGGGAATCACGAAATACCCATCGGCAAGCCCCTGCATCAGCGCAGACGCCCCCAGCCGGTTGGCGCCATGGTCCGAGAAATTGGCCTCACCCAGAACGAACAGTCCCGGCAGGTTGCTCTCGAGGTTGTAATCAACCCAGAGCCCGCCCATCGTATAGTGGGGTGCCGGGTAGATACGCATCGGCACCTGGTAAGGATTCTCACCGGTGATTCGCTCGTACATATCGAAGAGGTTGCCGTAGCGGTCACGGATCGTGTCTTCACCCAAACGCTTGATCGCATCCGAGAAATCGAGATAGACGCCGCGGCCGGTCTCACCCACTCCGCGACCCTCGTCGCACACCTCCTTGGCGGACCGAGACGAAATATCGCGTGGCGCCAGGTTCCCGAAGGAGGGATACTTGCGCTCGAGATAATAGTCACGTTCTGATTCCGGTATATCGTTCGGCTTCCGCATATCCCCGGCTTCCTTGGGAACCCAGATGCGACCATCATTGCGGAGTGACTCAGACATCAGAGTCAGCTTCGACTGGTGATCGCCTGAAACCGGGATGCAGGTCGGGTGAATCTGCGTGTAGCAGGGATTGGCGAACAGCGCACCCTTCTTATAGGCGCGGTAAGCCGCCGTGACGTTACAGCCAGTGGCATTGGTCGAGAGGAAAAAGACATTGCTGTATCCACCCGTAGCCAGCACCACCGCGTCAGCCGCGTAAGGACTGATCCGACCGGTCTCCATGTCACGTACGATGATCCCTTTGGCGTGACCATCCACAACCACCAGGTCAAGCATCTCGGTGCGGGGATACATCTTCACCTTGCCGGCTCCGATTTGGCGTGCCAGCGCCTGGTAGCAGCCCAACAGCAATTGCTGGCCCGTTTGGCCACGGGCATAGAAGGTTCGCGACACCTGTGCGCCGCCGAACGAACGATTGGCTAGATGACCGCCATATTCACGCGCGAAGGGAACGCCCTGCGCCACACACTGGTCGATGATGTTTTCCGATACCTGTGCCAGCCGGTAGGTGTTGGCCTCGCGTGAGCGGAAGTCACCTCCCTTGATTGTGTCATAGAAAAGGCGGAATACGGAATCGCCATCATTCTGGTAGTTCTTGGCGGCGTTGATGCCTCCCTGCGCTGCGATCGAGTGTGCCCGCCGGGGGCTATCCTGATAACAGAAACAGGAAACGTCGTAGCCAAGTTCAGCCAGCGTGGCTGCTGCCGAGCCGCCGGCAAGACCGCTACCGACGATGATCACCTTGTACTTGCGGCGATTGGCCGGAGCTACCAGTTTGAGGTTGAATTTATGTTTATCCCATTTCTCAGCCAACGGGCCGGATGGAACCTTGGAATCCAGTTTTATCGAGTCGGTCATAGTGTCACCCCCGCAGGAAGAGTGATTACCCCGAGCATGATCGCGATCGGAATCGAGATGTAGCCGAGAAAGAGAATCGTTGCTACCGCCCAGGCAAGTTTGTGGAGCCTCGGTTCCCAACGGGCATTATTCCAGCCCATCGATTGAAACATGCTCTTGGTGCCGTGACTGAGGTGAAGCGCCAGGAGGAACATCATGATGATGTAGATTCCTGATATGATGTAGTTCTTGAAACCGAACACCACCATCGAGAAGACATCTTTGCGGCCGAGCGAATCGACCAGTTTGTCATACTCAGGATTGGTCCAGTGCAGCGTGTAGTGCGCCAGGTGATAGGCGATGAACGCCAGAATCAGCAGCCCGCTCCAGATCATCGTACGTGAGGCGAGACTTGCCTCAACCCAGGTCTTGTGCGCGTAGGGGACGGGACGCGCGGCAACGTTCTCCAGCTTCAGCTTGGTGGCAAACCAGATATGGAGAATCGCGATGACAATCAAGGCCCCCCGTATCAACCATAGTATCGGGCCCATCGCTTGCAGTTTCTCGGCGTAGGTGTTCATCTGATCCTGGCCAATGAAAACCTGCAGGTTGCCCAACATATGCCCCACGGCAAAGAGCAGGAGCACAGCCCCGCTGATTGCCACGAAGTACTTCTTTCCCAATGAGATAGACGTCAAGCTGGCAGGTTTCGAGAGGGCAGAATCTTTTGCAGTGCTTGTTGTACTCATCTATTAGCAACCTCTCTTTCCCTAAAACCTGAGGAAAATAGGTAACAGGGTAGATGCAGTCAAATCAAAAATCGATAAAAATGTAGTGGGATTGCCATGTTAGCCGTGCCGGCGATCTACCCCCCTTCTGTAGCTCTACAAAGCGGTAGCTTCAGCCCCCCAGTTCAGTCGCGGAATTCTCAGAATGCTTTGGCGATCAAGACTGTTCTCGCTTTCTGCGGTTCAGTGAACAGCGGCGTGCTCCCACCTGGGTGGTTGACAATGCCACTCCGACCGCAGCGCCGACGCTCACCCAGACGGCAATTGAGTCTGAAGCTGCACCGATGGCTGCGCCCAATGCTATTCCAATCAACAACAGCGATATCGCTCTAAAACGATCGCCCGAAAAATGCTTGCCGGTCATTCGGTTTCATCCCTCTCTGGATAGGACAAGTCTATTTTAAGCTGAATTACGTCAGAATATCGGGGATGTTGCAGCTTTTCAGCAGTTACGGGGTGAAGTTAACCGCTTGCTGATCGATAAATACGGTGTGATTAAAAACCAATTGATTTTGACCGGACAGAGCGTAAATTCCCTATCCGTATGGCAGTAACACCAGTTATGAAAGTTGAAGAGGGCCCCGATCGGGGTCGTCAGTTCAGTACCGAGGCGGTGCAGTTCCGGGTTGGACGTAGCGCCGAAAAGTGTGATTTCGTGATTTCTGACGAGGATTCCGCTGTTAGCCGCGAACATTTTGCGGTGATCAGGCGCGGTGATCAGTTTCTCTTCAACAACCTATCTCGCAATGGCTCCACCATCAATGGAGTCCGCACCGATCAAACCCTGCTGAAGAGTAACGATCTGATCAAGATCGGCCTGCAGACCGTGATCCGCTTCACCACCCAGTCGGGATCGGATGTCGAGGCGAATCAGAGCTACGGGTAAAATTCTCCCGCACACGCTTCCGACTGTCATTAACAAACCCCGCCTCGATGAGGCAACTTTGAGTTGAACTGTAGATGAAATGCCACAGCATCAGAGGTGTCATCGCGGGGAGTGACTCCCCGCCGCAGGCGGGTCGGAGGAGCGACGTGGCGATCTCACATGAAGTAGGTCATGCCCTCTTGGGGCATGACGGCAGGAGGTCAGATATTTCTGTCTGACGTCACGCCAAGTTCGGGGCATTGTCGTAGGGGCGAATGGCATTCGCCCTCGTCATACTCAATTGAATCAGGCGAGTACCACTCGCCCCTACAACTCCAGAATGCGTTTGACAATGCCTACCCCATTCCTTCTTTTGCGTGCATGGAAATACGCAACGAAATCCGCACCGTCAGGGGAGGTGGACTAATGAATTCCACTATTACCCTCATCATCCTGTGCCTCTTTGTCACCTCTCTTGCTGAGACGCGCACCGTTCCCCGTGAAGACCTCCCGCCACTCGAAGAGCGCGGGCTTAGGTTCCGCATTGAGATGTCGAAGGAGACATACTTCGTAGCCGAACCAATCGCGTGCGATACCTGGATCGAGAATACAACCGAAAAGGAGCAGCTCTACAATGAATCTGAGATCAGCGCGCTGGACTGTGTGCTATATCACGAAGCTGGTGAACCGGCCGATTACTGCGGTCTGCGCCCGACAATTAGCAGAGTGATGCAAACTGATAGCCTCGGTCGAGTGGTGGAAACCTGTGAAGTGCTCAATCCTCACGGATTATCGGCTCAAGGGCACTATGACTTGCTTGAGTACTTCGGCAAAACCGCCGGCTTTCACTGCGGCTACCTGCCGGTCGGCAGCTACTACCTCACCTGCCCGAAGATAGTATCAGATACTACATGGTTTGAGGTCATTATGCCCACCGATGCGCGTTCATTGTCAGCGCTGGCGCTTTTCGATTCGGCCAGCTTTGCAATCGTGCCAGATGAGTTTGCAGGTGAGGGGAACAAGGGTAAGCGCAACATCATCGACTCTGAGATATATCGTTACGACCTCATCTGCCGCCTGCTGAAGCAGTATCCTGATATCTATTTCCGCCCACTCGCAGAACATCACGCGAAAGCAGCTGCAGTCTACTCAGGACTTCAGGCAACTCCAATGACGCTCGACTCCCTCCCCATCATTCCGCTGCGAGAGTTGATTGCTAAGTTTATGGAGACAACTTACGACCTGGGCAAGTCGAGCATCTTTATCCTTTACATCAACGAGAGCGACTTCGAACTCTTCCACGACACGCCGGTGTTGCGAGCCACTCTTGAGTCGCTGTTGCTGGTCCGTGAGGAAGCCGTCCGCAACCATGCATTGGCGCTGTTCGACTATCTTGATTCGTTAAAGTAGCAGTCCTGTGTCCTGACACACCCCCGCCTCGATGACTTCGCATTGCGAAGCCCTCGATGCGACCCCTCTCAAGAGGGGTTGGGCTACGAATCCCAATTGAGCCTCGAGCCGTTGAAGTAGGTCATGCCCTCTTGGGGCATGACGGCAGGAGGTCAGACATTTCTGTCTGACGTCACGCTAAGTTCGGGGCATTGTCGTAGGGGCGAATGGCATTCGCCCTCGCCATGTTCAACTGAATTCGGCGAGTACCACTCACCTCTACTTCTCACAATATGGCTTCAGATTATCCTCGAACGCCAGTTTCCAGCCACCATCAAGGCTATCAACCATCTTATCGCTGAACTCACCCACCAGGTAGTCGGTAAACTTCAGCAGGGTCTTGCCCGCGCCATTCTCCTCGAGTTGATAGTCGACGTACGACACGCAGGGCCCGCCCCAGGGTGGGAGAATATGCCCAACCGACTGAAAACTCTGCGGCGGCAGAAATGTGAGAACCGTTCCCCATACGACTCCGCCTCCCTCGACCAGCTCGACGAACTTGCCGCCCGGTTTCGCCTCGAACTCAAACCAGCTGCCGGCGCCGCAGGCATGCAGTTCCTTAGGCCACCATTCGGTGACATTGGTGGTGAGCGCCGCGAATACTTTCTCGCGTGGCGCATTGATTTCGATTTCAAGTTTCACGCTGGCGGTGCGGGCTGCCTGAATTGTCTTAATAGCTTCCTTCATCGCAACTCTCCTCTTAGTCAGGTTTATCTTCTACTGCTTGTTTCAATCTCAACAGGTTGCGTGCATGCATCGCCACATAGGGACTGATCCAGCGATCATGAATTTGCTGGATCGGCACCGGGTTCAGGTAGTTCCAACGCATCCGCCCCTCGCGCCGCACGAATACGAGGCGGGCATCGACGAGTATCTCGAGATGCTTCATCACCCCGCAGCGCGACAGTTCCGGGATCAAGTCGCAGATGTCGCCCGTGGTGAGGGGTTGTCCGCGCAGATGATCAAGTATCTGTCGCCGTGTCGGATCAGCGAGCGCCTTAAAGACTGGATCGAGTTTGTCCATAAAGATATGTTACTAAACAGTAACATAAAGTCAAGCAGAAAACTCGACTCTAATTCGTGTCGGGTTCTGAGCTGCGAGACTTCCTGGATAAAAATCGCGAGGTGCGGGGGGAATAAAAACTGGCCAAGCCCGAGGCGACGGGCCTGACCACAGAATGGATGAGAAACAAAAACTGTCAAGGCTGACAGTTTTTATTCGAATCTATGCGGGATGCTGAGTGCACCCTCTACTTGAATAACGCTTTAATCTTACCCCATGTTGACAATTTCACATCCAGAGTCGTCTCGACTTTGAGATCGATTTTCAACTTATCGGGCTTTGGATTAAAGGTCGGTTTGGCTTCCTTACCCTCCAGCTTCACCAGGATCACGTCGTCGAAGCTGTGGAATCCATTGACCTCCGGGGCGTTGGGGTCATACTCGGGGATTCTCAGCTCGAATTTGCCATCCTCGGAGGTTTTACCCTCGGCAACCCGCGTATCTTCGATATAGGCTGCGAGGTTAAGATCCTTGGCGGCAGGACGGCCCTGGAACTGGATAGTGCCGGTAACGACAAATACGTTGGAATAGATCAAGCCATGCGCACTGCTAAGCAGGAGCATGATGGCAAGACAAAGGAATATGAATCGCATCAGCGCTTTCTTAATCATAATAGAAATAGCCGGTGCCAATAGATCGCACCGACTAAAAATTAGCTAGCTTATTGAACAGTGTCAAGGTTTTTTCCGGTCAGATCGCCGGGAACTGACCAGAGTAAAGGAGAGATACTCCAACTCCATCGCCATATTCTCAGTCCGGATCTCCACATCATCCGGTACCTTTAGCTTGATCGGGGCGAAATTCAGGATCGCTTTAACCCCACAATGCACAACATGGTCGACGATGCTTTGCGCCGAAGCCGCCGGAACCGCCAGGATTACAATCTCGATCTGGTGGCGTTGAAGCTCAGCTTCGAGATCGTCAATCCCCATCACTGTTATCCCCTTGTGGTTCGAGCCGATCTTGCGCTGATCGGAGTCGAAGAGCGCTACGATGTTGAACCCCTGCCGCTGGAACTCCTTGTACGACACCAAAGCCGAACCGATGTTACCGACGCCGATCAGGGCGACATTCCACATCCTGTCAATCCCGAGGATCTTGGCGATGCGTGCCTTGAGTTCCTTCACCGGATATCCCAGCCCACGAGTACCGAATGAACCGAAGAAGGAGAGGTCCTTACGTACCTGCGCCGGGGTCAACTTCTCGCGCCGCGCAAGCTCCTTGGACGAGACCGTCTCGTAGTGCTCCTTTTCGAGGATATTGAGGGCCCGATAGTAATGTGACAGGCGGTGAATTGTCGATTCAGATATCTTGCGTTCTTTCATACTAGGTTGTGTCGCTTGCAGTTCGAGTTGAGCGTCCCGTTGTGAAAGGTTTCACAAAAGATAAATCGAGGCAAGCCAGTGTCAAGCATAAATTTGCTTACACGGTCTTTTTTCCCTGAAATCCTGCCCGTCAGATACTATTTCGAGCGGCTGTGACCAGAGATTCTTGGATAAATCTCTGTTCCGCCAGCCGCCCGAATACCCACAAACCACTCTGACAAGGAGTTCTCAGACAGAAGTTCCGATTGTCATTCGCCACGAATCGACCGAATGACTAGTCGAGCGTGACATTGAACAGAAAGGTGATGCTATTCTTATCATATTTCGCCAGCAGGCGATAATCCTCCGTTGCCGTTATCGACGCCGCCACCCCCAGCGCATCCGCCAGGATATCACGGTAGGACCATCCTTCGCGGTATGCGTCATCATATTCCTTAAAAAGCCCCAGGGTAAAAACCAGTGCCCCGGCGGCGTATTTATTCATGCAGCGACTCAGCAGCGATGTCGAACCCATCGAACCCATCATATGCGTCCATTTATCGGGCGCGACAATCTCCCAGTGAAATTTGTCCACGTAGAACCAATAATCTTTCTCTGTCGGGAGCTGCTTGAAGATGCCATCCTTGGGATAGTTGTTGGCTTCAGCGGTGTCAGTTACACCGAAGATGAAGATGATCGAGAAGATCACTCCGAAGGGTAGAAATGCTCTGAAGTATGCCAGGAATTTGCTGCTCATCAATCCACTCCTCTCCTGTTTCACATTGACTCAACAGGCGTGCCGAAGTGGACGACGATTTAACTCGCGGCGGAACAGTTACTTATAAAAAGTTACCAGTGTGCAGCGGATTTCGCCCTGAAGCCGGGTTCACAGTTTTGACACAATCAAGCGGCGCAAAAAGCCCGAAACAAGCGCTTCGGCATCTGCAGCCGCGCTCGTTTCAGCTTGTAGAATTCCCACCGGCGCATATCTTTATTCAAATCTATATCAGGAAGATTAGCTCTAGTCTGCGGCAACACCTTGCCCGGGGAGAGCAAGGGCCGGAACGGTTCTTACGCTGAATTCAGGTATCCAAACCGGCGGCGATTCCGATATGATAAGGGTAGTCACAATTATAGCTCTTGGCAGTCAACTTTTCTGATCAACATTACGCAGTTGCCGTATAAATAGTATCTTTGAACAGAGGTTGTAGTCATCCGACACGGCTTGAGCAGGGCGAGAAATAGCTTCGGGCTTCTGCCAGCGGGTCGTGGATGATTACTCAAGAGCGGTCAAGATATAATCTCCGACGGAAGGACATGGTTGAGAAATGTGCGGAATAGTTGCTTACATTGGGGACCGTCCGGCATATCCGATTTTGATGAATGGCCTCAAGCGGCTTGAATATCGTGGCTATGATTCAGCCGGAATCGCGATAATCGAGGATGGTCGTGTCACTGCCGAGAAGGCTGCCGGCAAGATCAAGAACCTCGAGTCGAAGCTGAAGGACCAGACCTTCAGCGGTACGGTGGGTGTGGCGCATACGCGCTGGGCAACCCATGGCGTACCGAACGACCTCAATGCACATCCACACTTCGATGGCGCGGGCAAGATCGCTGTGGTGCACAACGGGATCATCGAGAACTTCGGACCGTTGCGTTCCCTGCTGGAGCAGAAAGGGCACACCTTCAGCTCCGACACCGACACCGAAGTGATCGCTCACCTGATCGAAGAATTCTATGAAGGCAACCTCACGCGCGCGGTCCAGCTGGCGATGTCGCAGGTTGAAGGAACCTATGGAATCGCCGTTGTCTCTCTCGACAATCCTGATGTCATCGTGGCCGCCAGACATGGCTCGCCGCTGGTCGTGGGAGTCGGTGACGGAGAAAACATGATTGCTTCCGATGTCGCAGCGATGCTGGAGCACACCAAGCGCGTCGTCTATCTCGGCGAGGGTGAAGTTGCCACGATCTCGCGGGATGGTGTCCAGATCTCAACCATGGACAACGTCCCGGTTTCGCAGCGCTATCATGATATCGAGTGGGATCTGGAACAGCTCGAGAAGAGCGGTTTTGACCACTTCATGCTCAAAGAGATCTATGAGCAGCCTACCACGCTGCGCAACGCCACCCGCGGGCGCCTCAATTACGAGGATGGCACCGCGCGTCTTAACGGCCTCAAACTGCAGTATGAAGAACTTCTCAATGTCAAGCGGATCATCTTCTCGGCCTGCGGGACTTCCTGGCACTCGGCCCTGATTGGCGAATATATGATCGAGGACCTCGCGCGCATTCCGGTCGAAGTCGAGTACGCGTCCGAGTTCCGCTATCGCTCCCCGATCATTGATCACGGAACGCTGGTATTCGTGATAAGCCAGTCGGGCGAGACAGCCGATACGCTGGCGGCTTTGCGTGAAGCGAAGCGCAAGGGAGCAACCGTCCTTGGAATCTGCAACGTGGTTGGCTCGACAATCGCCCGGGAATCTGATGGCGGCATCTATATCCACGCCGGACCGGAAATCGGGGTTGCGTCCACAAAGGCATTCACTTCCCAGGTCGCGGTGCTGTCGCTGTTAACCCTGTTGCTGGCCCGTCAGCGTGATGTCTCCCTCGAGAAGGGGCGCCAGATCATTGCCGCGATGGAGAGCATTCCGGGGATGGTAGAGGAACTACTTCAGCGCGACGACGAGATCAAGAAGATCGCTGAAATGTATGCCGGAAAAGAAAACTTCCTCTACCTCGGCCGCGGGATCAATTTCCCGGTGGCGCTCGAGGGAGCACTCAAACTTAAAGAAATCTCCTATATCCACGCCGAGGGTTATCCGGCCGCCGAAATGAAGCATGGACCGATCGCCCTGATCGATGAGAATATGCCGGTCGTGGTACTGGCCCAGCAGGATCAGGTTTATGACAAGGTTATCTCCAATATCCAGGAGATCAAAGCCCGCAATGGCAAAGTAATCGCTATCGCCACGGAGGGTGACGAGGATATCAGGCGCCTGGCGAATCACGTGATCTATCTGCCAAAGGTGCCATATCATCTCAACCCGCTGGTCGCGGCGATTCCGCTACAGCTGTTGGCTTATTATATCGCCGTGATGCGCGGCTGCGATGTCGACCAGCCCCGTAACCTCGCCAAGTCGGTAACTGTCGAGTAGTCTGTCTGAGGGGCGGTTGCGCGTCGCGCAGGCTCTGTTTTAGATTGACTCTTGAGCGCTGACTGCGTTAGTTGCCCGCATTGGGAAAATTACCTGTAGTACAGAGGAGGTAGGTGAGTTAACATGAAGTTAACAGGGATTATATTAATCGGGCTTGTGGCTCTGGCCCTGGCGTTCTGCGCACCGAATGCCGCCGCGCAGGCGACCGGTGACGCATTGCTCAATCAGGGTGACTCCATTCCAGTCTACCTTGATCAGGATGATTTCACTGCCATGAAATCTGCACGCCCCGGTCAGGTTGTGACCCTGAAGGTGCTGGAGAACGTCATGAGGTTCGACCAGAAACTGGTCAACAAGCGTGAAGTCGTTTATGCGACGATGATCAAGCGTCGTGGCGGCAGCTCATTCGGCCGCAACGGCATGATGACGATCAACTTCGATTCGACTAAATCATCCGGCGGAACATTGATCCCGCTGCGCGGTGTCGTGGAGTTCAAGGGTGAAGGTGGCGGCGTAAAGAAAATAGTCTCCTACATACCGCCGTGGTTGCAGGGATTCATCCTGAAGGGCAATGATGTAAAATTCCCGGAGGGTCAGAATCTCTTCAAGCCGGTTGTCAAGGAAGACACACCGGTCGTCTACCAGAAGTAACCGCAGACAACACCAGAGTAATCATGAAGCGGTGAGTCAGTTCTCTGACTCATCGCTTTTTCTTTCCACATCAGCCCGCGGCGATTCCGCCGCGGCAGTCGTAGCCTCACTCCGCCAATCCTCTGAATCCAGCAATGCCGCGAGTTCGGCGTGATCCTCAGCAGCGAATGCCCGCTCCAAACGATCAAGATAGGAGGCGACGTCGGCTGAGGAAAGCTGCAGCGCACTCAAGAGGTTCTTACCCTGGGCGGCGAAGGTTACCGGGCCGCCCGTCGGCGCTTCGTAGCGCGAGTTGTAAACCACGCTGAGGTCCAGCGCCTCCCATTCCCGAAAGAGGAACTGTGACCAATTCAGCATCCGTCTTGCCTGAAGCGGCAACAGGGCAACCAGTGTGCTCAGGTAACCGCTCAGGTAATCGTTGAGTGCATCGGAGTACAAAACCAACCTTTCGCCGAGTAGCAGCTTGCCGATGTTCTCCTTGTAGCTTTCGATCGAGGCACCGGCGATTATCTCACTCGAGTGCAATGGCTGCGCTATTTCCAGTTGCAGATCCTCCCGCGCGCCCAATTCTTCTGAGCCACCTGATTCGACCAGACGACTGGCGAACAGGAGCGGCAGGCAGGCGTGACGCTCGTACTCGGCCTGCGGTACGATCACGGTATGCCGCAGCAGCGCACCCCATCTGCCTGAGAAATCTTTCGATTGTTGAGTGACTTTGGTGATGCAGGTGAGAGGATTCGAGGGGTCGTGTCGATACCAGACCACCGTGACCGAGTTCTTGAACTCCTCGCTGCGGCAATCACCGAAACGATCATAGCTCGTGATCAACCACTCAAGCAGTGTTTCGTCGATCGAGTCTGACCTGTGGACTACCTGCTGCGATCCCGGTAAATCGGGGAAGGTGCCATAAATCAAGTCAGCGATTTGCATGCTAGCTGCCCTCGAATTGCCGGTGGTTTGGGAGTTGGCCGATTGAAGTGGTTGCTAGATCTTCGGAGGTCCCGAAGGTTGTGGCGGCGATCCGGAAATCAGCTTGAGTGTAATCTCATAATCCTTTCCGAAATCGAGACGCACACCTTTACGTAGTTCGGGATAGAAGTCCTGCATCGGGTTGTCGAACCGCATCGTTAGCGGCTGACCGGTACTGGAGGGTCCGTAGTCGAACCACTTGAGTTCCACCGGCTGGTTTCCGATACCAGTGACTTTGCTCTGCAGGTTCTTCTTTGTCGAGAAGTTGACGAATTCCGCTTCCGGCTCGGTCCCGATCTTCATAGAAATCTTCGTAGCTTCACGCAGACCATCGACAGCCAGCGTAAGTGTAAACTTGACTTCTGATACAGCCCCCACACCGGACTTGAAGTTGTCGAGCGCCTGCATCACCTTCTCCACGAACTTCGGATTCAGGCTATCCTTCGGAAACTCGGTCCAGAGCTTGTTGATTGCCGCCTCAAACGCAGCAATCTGCTCAGCAGGAGGCAGATCCCCGACATCTCCGGTCATGCGGTTGTAACTCTCACGAGCTTGTTTGGTCTTCTCAGGACTATACCCGAGTTCCTCATTGGTGACAGGGGCGGCATCCTCCTGGTTGAAGTCCGCCGGTGGCTTGAGCAGATTGTTGGTCCTTGAGATTGCGAAATTCTTTCGCTCCTTGCTGTGCTCGATCAGTGCTCCTGCGCCGAAGAACTCCGCTACCGGCAGGCGGCTGAGGTAATCATCGTACGAATCAGTGATCCGCTCCGCCTCCTCTTTGCTGATCTCCGGCGCCTCCAGGTTGAAGCGTTTGCGGAATTGCGTCTCAGCCCTCTCCAGAACATCGTAGGTGGCATACATGTGGTACAGGTTGATCAGGCTGACCAATGCAATCCAGACCAGGCTCAACCCGATGGCCCACTTCATTATCTTCCTCCAGCGCGCCTTGCTCTTGTTGAAGAGGATGCGGTTGAATCCCCAGATGAGTGGTTGCGGGACTCCGGCGGGCGCCAACTCACGTGGGGGGAGGACGTCCCCACTGGGAGTCTTTTCAAGGCCGCCGGTCGCGGAGACGAAGAAGAATTGGAAATCGAGGTTGTAGCTGATCATCGAATCGATCAGGTTCCGCAAGTTTTGAGTCACGCGTTCACATGTATTGGCCCACTTCTCCCCGAAGCGTTCGCGATTCACCCGCGCCAGACCCTTGATAAACGACTGTGAGCTGCGGCCCTTGAAAATCGCGGCATTGGCCGGTATCAGGTCGACCGGGTTGGAGGGAGAATAGCCATCCAGGAAATCCGCCTTGGTGATGACGATACCGATCGGGACCCTGCCGGGTGAACAATCACGCAGGTCGGCGATGATCGTCTGGAACGCCGCAATCTGTTCCCGCAGCAGGACGTCGGTATCGAGTACCGATGCATCAATGAAAAATAGTGCCGCGCGCGCGTGCGGGAAGAACTTGGCGAATTGCTTGCGCAGACCACCCGGTTCGGCGATCGAAAGCGTCTCGCCCTTGTAGTCGACCGTATAGAACTTGACTCCCTTGCGGAGCGACATATCGAGCCCAAACTTCAAGATTCTGGTCTCGGAAGTCATCGTCGGGAATTTCCGCTCCCCTTCCACCTCCACCTGCCGTCCATCTTTGATCTTGAGCTGCTTGCCCCGCATCAGATTGAAATTCTCGATCAGCGTGGCGGCGGTCTCATTGTTTAAGGGAGATAGCTTGTAGGAAGAATCGCCTTTTAGCAGTTCGTACAGGACGGAGAAGTATACCGTCTTTCCGGCATTGGAATGGCCGAAGACCAGGACAACGTTATCATCCTTCTCAAATGGCGCACCGGCCGGCCCCTTATCGGCTTCAGCCTGTTCTGCCGACTTCTTCTTGAAGGCAGTGAACACTTTCTTGATCAGAGCAAACGGATTCATCGTTATCCCTCACTCTCTTGATCAGAGGTATCCACAGAATCCGCACCGGCTGGATTAACCGCTGGTGTTGGTTTGGTCGATGCCGCCGATACGGCTTTATCGACGCCGATCGGGTTCATCTCCTGCAGTTCTTCCACTTTCTGTTCATGGACATACTGCCACGGTACGCGAGCGAAGTACGCTGCCGCAACAAACAGCACCGCGACGAAAAGGTAGACCAGGTATACCGGCCACTTGTTCTTGAACAGGTGCATGACGAAACGCCAGTTGAGGAACGAAAACAGCAGTGAGAAGAAATTGGCGAACAGGTTTCGCAGCCAGCGCAGGAAACGGTTTTCGCCTTTGTAGATATTGTGTTTACGCAGATAGTAGGCTGCAAAATCATTGGTGCGCGAGATCGCCTCGAGGTGATCTTTCGGCGCGAAGTCCTGGATTTCCGCCATCGCCCCGCGCTGCCGCAGTGCCTCGATGTGCAGCATCTTCTTCTGCCACGAATCGGAGCGAATGATACGAGTCGCCGATTGCGGAACCTGATCGCTCTCGCGGAAATTGACGGCAATCTGTGCCGTCCGTTCAAGCAACGCCTCGCGGAAGTCGCGATCCGATTTCTTCAGTGCCGGGATCTTGCCGCCGAAAATCAATGGCGCTATCGCCTGTTCGACGAACTGGCTGTCGTCGGTGATTCCGCGGAGCTTCTTCGCGGCCAGGAACGCGTTCTGGCACTGCTGGGGTGGGCGACGCACATACCAGAAATAGAGAGCCAGGACGTTGGCGGTAACGAGTGTCAGGGGCTGGGCGTTGCGTGGGACATTATTGATGCGCAGCTTGAGCTGCTCGTCGATTTCCCCACCCTGAGTCTGCATGTCAGCACTGTCCACGCCCGAAAAGAACGCAGCGAAGTCGCGCATGAATGTATCAGCGCTGAAATCAGATTGCTGGCGCTCTGCTCGATTAAGCTGAACGAAGAGGGAATTGATGACAGCTTTAACGCGTTCCGACATGCTCTCTCTCTGAACCTCGCCTAACGCGACCGCGAGAAGATTGCGACGTGATTCATCTGTACCGCTTTCAAGGCTGCAGCATCAACCTCACCATCAATGATCACATTGAGTCGATCAAGGCGGCTCGCTTTGAGCGGGAAATATTCATTCGGCTGGATCAGCCAGTAATCGGGATCGGATACATCCTCCACCGGCTTGCGTGCCACCGACGCGGCAGCGATATCGTCGATCTCATTGGCGCCGAGGTAGATGATCACGTTGCCCGCATACTGCATCGGCAGGACCTTCTTGTGCAATCTCACCACAACATCCTCTGTAGCGCGCGGATCGACACCGTCGATGACGATCAGGTGTCTTCCACCGCTGGCTGTGTAACGGACTGCTCCGTGACGTTGCGCCAGGAAACGGAATCCGTCCTGTTCGATAGAGTCACCCTTCGGACCCTCCTTACCGGAGGAGTAGTAGCTCAAGATCGCCTGCAGGTTCTCGAATGTCTTGTCTGTTGCGTCGAAGAACTGTGTCATCTCATGGAAACCGAAGTTGCCGGTCTGATAGTCACGGAGAGAGGAGAGGGCGTCCCCGCCGTTCACCGTGCGCTCGCCTGCCTGCAATTCTGCGGCTCGAACATACTCGCGCAGATCGGGATAGATCAGGAATGCCTGCTGGAAACTGCCGACGATACCTGTGAAGAAGCAATGCAGGGTCGGAAAGTCAACGCCGACCGCGTTGGCGAAGATTCTGTTGTAGTTGAAGCTCAACAGGTGCAGGAGATTCTCCGACTGCAGGAAAATCCCGCGCAGCCGCTCCTCCTCACCGGCGGATGGCTTGGCTTTGACCAGGTTGCGAACCTCCGCCACCGCCTGCAGCGCGGCGCGCTGTATCTGGTCAACATTCTTGCGAACCTGCTCCATACGATTGCCGACCGCTTTACCGCACGAGGTCGAAAGCACCGGCGGGACGAATCGCTCATTCAACTCGTAGTCGGTCCCATCGTACTTGATCTCGGCAAGTTGTATCGACGCGGAACTCGGCAAATCCTCCGACGGCTTATCGGTCAGGATGATCTTGGGAGTCTGGTAAGGCAACCGGCTCAGTTGTTCACCCTGCAGCGGCTCGCCGAACTGTGTGACTTTGTCGGTTGCAGAGTAGAGGAACACCGGGATCGTATCATCGTTGCGCTTGGAGACATCGATCTTCAACTCAACCGCCTTGTGTTTGCGGAAGGCGTCGTTGATGTTGACGATTGTGCCGTTGGGCAACAACGCGGTGCAATGTTGTACTTCCACTGTCAGCGTATTCCCGCTGCGCCTCAATTGGATCTCGAGCGGTTCGCTGTTGCTGATGGCGCTCTTGGCAAGGCCATAGCCGGGGGCAAGCGCTAATGCTGACCAGCGAGTCAGGTTCTGCGCGAATTCTTCCTGTTGATTCAAGTGGCGACTGGTTACGAGCATACCGTCGATCCAGTTTACGCCCCATACATTTAGATTATCCATACTGCTTTCTGCCCATTCAGATAAAGAGTTCTGCCAAGACTCTTGTCGGGAGTTTACCACCTGCGCTGCAAACCTGTAGCACCGATGATAAAACCGCGCAGATTAGCCGGCAATTTGGCCAGCAATATACCCCGCTAAAAGGTCTCCCGCAAGTATGTTGAAAGTCCCAGGTAAGCTGTTTGGTGTTGCGTGCCCGGAGTGAACAATTGCAGACCCGCCTTGAATCGGTATTCGAGCTGCGAATCCTGATGTGCAGGCGCAAACAGCCTGCTCAGGTTCTCCAACAACACCCGGCGTTTACCATGAGGAATAAAATCAGGAATATCTTCTTCGTCCAGTTGCTCCAGGACTACCCGGAACCGCGTCGAGTTTTGCGTGAATTGGCGACCCGGGAAAATGTCACGCCCCAGGCGGCTGTTTTTCTTGCCCAATGACCATTGCAACTGCTCCGGGATCTCGGTCTGGGCCGGCACAAACTCTTCGACATGGGTCGGCTTGCCCGTGAAAGCTGGAATGATCCGATCAAAGAGGAGCGAGCGACCACGCAGGAATGGGCCAAAGAACCGCAGGAGCAAAAGAAATCTCCGTTCTTCCGGCGGCAGGCTCGGCATATCGCCACCGAGTCGCTGCCAGTAGAGGTTTTCGGTTTCCTCGTCTGACACGACAAAGAGCATCCGCAGCTGCAGCGTGTAAATGTCGATCCAGTTCCGGTAGGTTGTCGTGTCGAAGGCGCTCCAGAACTCGAGGAAACGGTCCTCGAATCTGCCCGCGAGCGTGTCCGATTCCTCGAGAAGCTCTACAAAGAAAGATTCCGGGAAGTAATTCTTGAATGAGGGCAGATGCGCGTCGACGACACGCTCCTCCCTGCGCCCCTCGCCGCGGGTGGCCACCGTTCGGATCGACTTGATGTCCGTGTGATAATTGCCGTGCGCCTCCAGGCTGCGGAAATAAAACTGCTGCGCCTTAACATCGAGCTTTGCCAGCAGCAGTGAAAACTCCGACAGCCGGGTGCGCTTGTTGACTGGCTGATGCTGTGTAATAAATCCGGTCTTCATTCAGTCACCATGGCAGCTTTCGATTCCATCCACACTCCGGCACTACCCTTCAGGGGCCATTTCGGCGATCAGCCTGAGGTTAAGGGGTGTATAGCAGTCGAGGTAAGAACTGAGCCGGTCGAGCATCCAGCGCTTTTCCTCATCGGCCATCTTTGCACCGGGATCAAGATTGATCGCCACCCGAACCGATGGCACCAATCCGCCGTCGGTGGGCAGAATCGTTCGCTCCGCGCGAGCGCGGGTAATCCTCGTGTCGAAACTGCGAGCCAGAAACTCGATCTCAGAATTGGAAAGAGCGGTACCATGGTTGCGCAGGAAGAAACCGATCAGCCGCTTGATCTCCTCCGGAGTCTTGGCGTTCGATCCCCCGGAGGATGTGAGCAGATTGCGGACACCCTCTATCTGAGGATGCTCCCCCGCCAGCTCTATCTCGACGTCGGAGCCGATACCGTTACCGTTCTCGCCGTCGGTGAGTGAGTACTCCACCACCACGAAGTCGGGTGGCAATTTGCCGCTCACCTGGAAGTCGAACTTGATCTTGATCGAGCCCTCCTCATCGGCAACGACGTACTTTCTGGGGTTGCCGTAGGCACTCATGTCCAGACTGTTGACGTACTCATCCTCGCGCGAATCCCAGACGCGCTCGATTGCAAATAGCTTGTCAGGTAGATGCTCACCATCATCGGTCGGACTGTCGAACAGGTTAACTTCAAGCACCGGCTGTCCCATCGTGTACTTGTTGCGATGCAATTTCTGGCGGTTTATCAGCAGAAGTGTATTGGTGTCGAAGTACCGGTAGCGCCGCAGGTCGCCGATTTCGTGGTCCGGCGCAAGATCAACCTTGATCCACCAGCGCGGTGTGGAGAGGCCGGAGTAATCGAGATGAGCGAATCGGCGCTCGATCTCAGGCGGTACCGTCATCTTGGTTGCCACACTCAAATGCTCCGACGGCAGATAAATGAAGTTGCGTGCCGCTCCCAGGTAGTGCTTGAAGTGCCACATCGTCTTGCCCGAAGTCAGCAAATCGGAACTGTATAGACGACTGGAAAAGTTCGTATCGAATTCATACTCACGAATGTCGAGATGTTTGAATATCTCGAGGCGGTCCTCGAACGCGCCCGCCTTGAATCTGTCGCCATAGCCGCTCTCGCTCAAGATGCTCCAGTCCGCCCATTTCAACGAATTGGCGACTCGACTGTCGGGCCCGAGATAGAGTGTGATGCCCTCGACATTCTCGAGATTGAGTGAGCTGGTCACGCCGATATAGAAGCTGCCACCGCGCGGCGGCGGTTCCTGTCGTTTCATGTTGCGATACGCCGGCGAGTCAAGTGCCTCTTCCCACTTCTCCGTTTCTTCCGGCAGGGTCTTGAGCACTCGCAGGTACTCACCTGAAGTGAAGATCACCAGGTCGGAGTTGATCTCGTAGATCTCCTGGGAATAGAGTGGATAGAACGAATACTCCTTAGGGTTATGGCCACCGATCGAACAGCGGAACTCCAGATCGTCCTCAACGATCGCGCGTTGCTCGGTGCAGGTGCACGACACCATCGTGAATGCCGGCGTCGGACGTTTCAACCCGGTCAGGAAGAACTCGCTGACAAAAGAGTCGATCACTTCTTCGGAAGCTTTCCTGAGGCGATCCTCGGTCGCGACGGTGTGATGCGCAAATGTCTTTAGCATCAGCAGCAGCGCCGGGTCCATCTGCTTCTCGCCGGTCGGTACCGGATAACCCCAGAAACGCAGCCGATCCACTACTTCCTGGTATGCTTGTTCGTGACGATCACTCCATTTTTCCGCCATCGACTATATCTCCCAGATTAGCTTGAACCGCTCACCGCGGTTATCGGTCCCGGTGATCTCGCAGGCAAAGGTCGCAACCGCCGATTGCACGTTTTCAGAGATCAAGACATTGACATCAAGCCCCATGTAACGACGAAACTGCTCGATCACGTGGTTGCGTACCGTGACCCTCAGGTCTTCGGTATACTCCGGAGTGAAATAAGGAGAGCGGCAGCCGAATTCCAGATCAGGTTCGTAGCTGCCCAGTTCAGTTTCCAATAGAAAACGGGCAAACTCCACCGTGGAGGTGGAGCGCACAAATTGACTACCCTTTAATTCGATTGGAACACGTAGAGCTTCGTTGGCCATCAATCTCCAATACGTTGCAAACGTTAGTTCAGCTTAATCATGGCACCCTTGACATTACACATCGAACCGCCATCCAGGTCGAGCATGGCACCCTTCAATTTGCCGGTCGCGCTGGCCTCCAGGCTCATCATTCCGTTCGATTTCACATCGACCTGGGATCCACCCTCGACACCAAACTTCTGTTTCGCCGACATCGAAATATTAGCCCCTTCGAGTTTGATATCACCCTTGGCAGTCAGCGTGATATCCTTGCCTGCTTCGATGGCGATATCTTTGTCCGAGACTATGCTGATCTTTTGCTCTGAGGTATTGATAATGATGAAGTTGCCTTCGCTACTGTCGATAATCTTGATCGACTCTCCCCCGGATTTGTCGCAGAACGTTATCTGGTGACCAGACCTGGTGTAGATGGTCTTGATGTCATTTTCCGCAGCGCTGTTGCTCGCATCAGCCATCGAAGGCTGGTCTTTGCCATTCCAGAGGCAGCCGACCACGATCGGGTGATTGATATCGCCCCGTTCGAAGCAGACCAGCACCTCATCACCGACTTCCGGCAGGAAGAAAATCCCGCGCTCATTGCCGGCATACAGTGAGCTGATTCGCGCCCAATCACTTTCCAACTCTGAGCCGGCACTGTCAAGAGTGGGGAATTTTACCTTTACTCGACCAAGCTTGTCAGGATCATCCAGGTTAGTTACGATCCCGACGATGAAGTCGGATATCGGAGGATTCGGATTTTGCCACTCCGGGTGTGCGATATCGAGCGGAAGCGATTCGAAGAAATTGTAATAGCTCCCCTCCTCGATAACGTGCGTGACCTTGGTCACGAAATATTGGCTGTTCCAGGCGGCGCCGCTGCCTTCGATCTTGACGGTAAAACCGACTCTCAGACCGGGCACGTTCGTCTGCCCATTGCATCGCGCCAGGCCCGACTTTGCACCCTCGGCGGCGGCGTTGGCAGCAGTTTTGAAACTATCGACAGGCACCGTGCCAGTCATCCTGATATCAATATACGACTCATCCCTGAATAACTTGGTTTCTTTTGCCACTTTCGAGGCGTTCTTGGCCGCCGATGAGAGTTCGGTCGAACTGGACGATTTGGCGACAATCGCCTCCTTCTTCTTGTAGTCCCAGCTACGCACGATTGTATTGAAGCCCTGCGTGTGAATCCGCGCGTGCAGGCTACCCATATCCTTCCCCCAGGTGAGCGTGGCTGAGTCAGTTGCCAGGGCGGAACTGATAAGGACTTTGTCCCCCTCGCTGTACAGCCATAGAC
>JBECKX010000118.1:0-3960 GCA_040235515.1 Candidatus Zixiibacteriota bacterium | reverse complement strand
CGACGTCGTAGACATTGAAGCGATAATCTACCGGCTCACCCGCAAGCCGCAAGTGGAAAGTTCGGTGAGAGAGAATGGAAGCAAAGTCCTCGTTGTGGCTGGTCTTGCCCCGGCGCAGCCCAAGCGCCGTCGGAGTGTGACCTGCTACCAGTCATACGATTGTGCCGTCAGTTGCATTCCGCTGCGACACATCGCATCAGAACAACAACTGACGGAACGGACAAAGTTGAGAGGCACGATACCGGCGCGTCACTACCTCTTCTGCGGCTGCTCTCTTACAGCTTCACCAGCTCCACACGGCGGTTGTTCTGGCGGCCTTCGGGGGAATCGTTGGTGTCGACGGGGTTGGTCTCGCCAAAGCCCTGCGTTTCGAGGCGACCGCCATCGATTCCATGATTCTCCACGAGGTAATTCTTAACCGATTTAGCGCGACGCTGGCTGAGATCGAGATTGGAGGCATCATCGCCCACCGAGTCGGTATGTCCCTCAATCAGCAGCTTGAGGGATTCATGCTCGCTGAGCATATCCGCGATATCGGTGAGAGTTGGCGTGGACTCGGGACGAAGCACGTCACTGCCCGAATCGAAGTAGATTCCCTGCGTCGCCACGCGCCCGGCTGTCTCAAGTTCATCATAGAGGAACTTGCGGCCACCCTCTGCGATCCGGAAATCTCCCAACAGGACAGGGACGGTGGCATTGGCGCTGATGCTGAGGTAGAGGAACTTGTCGCGGTAGAAGATAGCGTTCGGTATGTTTGCCACCCGCTGTTCATTCAGGTAAACCTTGATGTAGCTGCCGTCAGCCATGATCTTGAACTTCGCCATCTCGTCGCGAACAGCTTCCTTCGGGAACATCGTCTCTGTCGTGCCGCCGGCGCCACCGACTCCGGCCCGGCCATTCCCATGAGCATAGATATAGCTGGTCTGGTGCCATGCTTTAGCATCACCCAACCCACCCCACACCTTGATCTGCGCGTGGTGATTGGGGAGGTTCATTTCGGTTTCAAAGGTGAATTGTTCCGGCAGGGTTGCCGGCAGTGGCAATTTGAATTCCGAGGGAGCCGTGAGTCGCAGGTACTTCTCGCCGTTCCATTCGGCTACCTCCATGTTACCCTTGATAAACTCCAGCTTGCGCGGTACATCGCCGACGCGGGTCTTCGAGTAATCTTCATAGAAGAGAATCTTATCGCCCGGTACGAAATCGTAGTTGACCCAGGCGCCCTCGCCCGGCTTCAGGTTGAACACCGACGCTTCCCCCTCTTTCTTCTGCGCGGCAGCCGGCTTGGCTTCACTCTTCTTCTCATCGGAACCCCCGTCACCCTTGCCTTCAGCAGCATCAAGCGCATCATCCATTGCGTTGTCGACTTTCTTGTCGGCTCGCTTCTCGACCTTTTTCTTGGCCTTGTCCTTGACATCCCCGAGACCCAGCCCGAAGGACGGGAGAGTTGCACCGATCGAGAACAACAGAATTACGACAAACACAATTATGCGGCTGCTGGCGCGCATGAGCGACCTCCTCTGACGATCAATATCTTCGACTTGATAGGTTTACGATCTCGAAGATAAAGCATTAGCCGCAACGAGGGCAACAAAAAATGACCACCTTTTTTACCGAGCCGGGAGAGATCTGCGCCGGGATGCTATGGCAGTATGCCGACTGCCTGCTCGACCGCTCTGAGGACCTCGCCGGAGCGCGCAGCTTCCGCCATCTTATTGATATCGTTGTGGAGCGGGCGATCCTCTTCCATGATAGGCACATGTTTGCGGATCACATCGTACGCCGCCTGCGATCCCCTGCCCGGCTTGGCCGGCTTCAGGAACTCGAAGGCCTGTGCGCAGGCGATCAATTCCATGCCGATCACGGCGAATGCGTTCTTGAGGATATCGCGAGTTTTCAGCACAGTGGTCATACCCATCGAGACGAAGTCCTCCTGATCGGCTGCCGCGGGGATTGACCCGATGGTTGCCGGTGCCGAGAGGATACGATTCTCACACACAAGCGCTCCGGCGGTGTACTGCATCAACATCATACCGGAATACATTCCGGCGCCCTTGGTGAGGTAGGCCGGCAGCCCCATCGAAAGCGACTTATTGAGCAGACGGTTGAGTCTGCGCTCTGACATGACGTTAATCATCGTGATACCGGTGCCGACATGATCGAGCGGATAGGCGACAGGTGTGCCCTGGAAGTTTGCGCCGGTGAGAACGACTCCGTCATCGACCTCCGGGAAGAAGATTGGATTGTCGCCGACGCCATTGAGTTCGGTTTCGAACTGATGGCGGGCATACTCGATGGCATCCCAGATCGCACCGATCACCTGCGGGGTCGAGCGAATCGAGTAGGCATCCTGCACGTTTTTGCCGTCGCGCCGCATCAACTCTGAATCCTTCAGGATGGCGCGCAGGTGTGCCGCTGAACGCACGGCGCCCGGGAAGCCTCTGATCTTGTGGAGTTGATCGGCGAGTGCCAGCGGGTTGGCGTTGAGCGCTTCGAAACTCATTGCCGCTGCTATTTCTGCGAGCTTGGTGAGGTGGATAGCGTCCTCCACCAGGATGGCGCCGGCGCCGCTGATGACGTTGGAGCCGTTGATGGAGGCAAGGCCGTCGCGAGCCTCGAACTCGATGACATCTATCCCCGCGCGCTTGAGGGCTTCCCTGGCCGGAAGGCGCTCGCCGTTGAAAAATGCCTCACCTTCCCCAATCATCACAAGTGCCATTTGTGACATGGGAGACAAGTCTCCGCAAGCGCCAACCGATCCTTTTTCGCACGCCAGCGGTGTTACACCCTTATTGAGCATGGCGACCATTGTCTCCACGACTCGCAGGTTACAGCCTGAGTGCCCCTGGCTGAGCACGTTGATGCGTGACAGTTGTGCGGCGCGGGCAAACTCGATCGCAAGCGGGTCGCCATACCCGGCGGCATGGGAATATACCAGATACTTTTGAAATTCTTTCAGCTTCTCCGCAGGCAGCGCGACTTTAGCCAGATCGCCGATTCCGGTATTGATGCCATACATCACTTCCTGCGCTTGTACCTTGGCATCCACGAACTTACGGCACTTTTTGATGCGCTCTTTGGCCGCCTCGCTGAGTTGGATCTGCTCGCCGTGACGAGCTACTTTCACTATGTCGTGTATGGAAATTTTGCGGTCACCTATTACAACACTCATCTCTCCTCCAGTGCAATGCTGACTGCTGAAGGAAGCGGAATAGGCAGTAAATTTCAAGCGATTTCTTCGACCGGAAAGGCAACTTTCGCCGGCATGAAGCAGCGGAAAAGCGCCTGCCGGCTAACGGCGTGTTAGAGCCTGTACCTGAGCGGTTGGTGTGGTTTAACTCGCGCTACTTTCGGAGGAAGCGAGCGACGCAGGCATATCCCTGGTCAGGCGTTCCTCCAGTTGTTTGCGGGAGATGCGTGCTTCTTTCTCGAAGTCGATGATCTTGGTATCGTTGTGATAGATCGCCGTCTTGAAAATCTTCACGCTCTTCAGTTTCTCGATCACCGAGGAAATCTGTTCGACGTTGCGATCGTAGACATCGAGTGATTTGCGCAGCAGACCTTCCGTGTCATCGATGCGACCGTTCTTGAGCGCCATTTCAAGCAACTGGGTACGGCCCGAGACCGAGGCGATCGCATTATTGAGGTAATGCGAGAATGTTGCAACGATAGCCTGCAGCGATTCGAGCGCGACCTTATTCAGCTTTTCTTCGTCAAGCTGCGCCCTCGTCTCGACCAGATCACGGTAGAGCCCCTCGGTGTAGTTGAAGAGACTGTACAGTTGCGTGATAGCCCGCTGCAGCAGTTCCGACGGATCACCCACTTCAATCTCGAGGTATTGTGAACGCTCCATCATAAGAGAGAGCGCGGCGTACTCGACTTCCTTGAGGTCCTCGCTGCTCAGCCCGAGGTTGGAGGCCATGACTTCGCGATTGCTTACAGTCTCGGTCCTGGAGACAGCAG
>JBECKX010000081.1:0-5865 GCA_040235515.1 Candidatus Zixiibacteriota bacterium | reverse complement strand
CCGGGGCCGGTGTTGCTGGCACTGACTGCGAACACTCTACAAGAAACGACAACAGAGTCACTATCACTCCCAGACAGCAGCGACGCCGGAATGCAAACAGACTTGAGCCGGCTTGCCGATCACATCGCCGCCGCCGGGAAGACGCTCTTTCTACTCGGACAGGGAAGCGCTGATGTCGGAAAACCACTGCAGGATCTTATCGAGCGAGCCGCTGCAATGGTTATCACCAATTGTTCAGGCGCAGGAGCCATCCCCGATAACCACCCAAATTGTGTCTGTACCGATTTCACCGGCTGGAGTTGCCAGCTGGTCAACGACGCAATCGCGCAATCTGACCTCGTAGTCACACTCGGCTGTAAGCTTTCCTTCAACGGTACTTCGGCCTATAATCTCGATCTTCCGAAAGAGAAGCTGGTTCGCGTTGACATCGATCCGTCGATCCTGGCCGCCAACTATCCAGCCACGGTCGCTGTATCAGCAGATTGCAGGGAGTTGATCCCTCGGTTGTTGAGAGCACTCCCCACAAAGCGCACCGAGAAATCCGGCTGGTCTGTCGATCAGTTCAAGGCCTGGCGTGGACGCTTCGATGCCGCCCGGGCCGACGCGATCTCAGCCCTCCCGCTCGCTGCCAGCGGGGTCAGGTCACTGCCCGACTTCTACGCCGACCTCGCGACCGCTTCCGATAAACCACTTCACCTGGTCACAGATTCCGGCTTGCATCAGGTATCTGCCCGCCTCTGCTATCGAACCCAATCGCAACGCGGCCTGATTGTTCCCTCAGACTTCCAGTCGATGGGCTTCGGCCTCCCTGCCGCGATCGGCGCCGCTCTCGCACAACCTCATCACAATGTCGTTCTGGTGCTGGGTGATGGCGGCACTCTGATGAGTGGGATGGAAATCTCTACCGCGGTCAGAGAGAAACTCGGTTTGCTGATCATCCTGATGCAGGATGGCAATCTGGGGCAAATCCGCATGCAACAACTCACCGCCTTCGGCAGGGAAGAGAGTGTCCGCATCGCAGAGGTCGATTTCAAACAGCTCGCCGAGTCGCTCGGCGCCACCTTCTACTCGGTCAGCGACAAGACGACGCCACCCCTCAAACACCTCCTCAAACAACCGGGTGTTAAAGTGCTCTCGATCGAGCTGGAGGACTCCGACCACTACAAGAACACCACCCGCAAACGCAAGCTCAAGGAACTGGCGCGAGGTATTCTGGGAGATACCGGAGTCGAAGTGCTGAAACGCACCTTAAAGGGAAAGTAGAAATAGGGGAGTTCCGCGCTGAGTGCTCAGGCGGCCGAAATCAAGCCGTGATACCAGACCTGATCGATGGCCCGATAGCGTTTGCGATCGGCACCGGCAGCTTCTTCCAGATCGCCATGGCCAGATCGAACTTCGAATTGTCACCGCTCGGTCTTGAGATTTCTTTGCCGCGCATGCTGTGCAACTCCCAGTAGAGTTGCTGCGGCTTGGCGCCCCAGCGAGTCTTGAACTTGTAAGTGCCCGACCCGACCGTCGAACGGCCGAAATCGAAATACTTCAGTCCCTTCTCAATCCCGAAGCGCATCGCATCCCAGTAGAGAATGTTGTTCGGACACGATGCAAACTTTGTCCGCAAGGACGATACCCAGGGCAGGGTTATCGTGTCTTTGTAGTAAATCGCCAATGCGCCGCCGATTACCCTGCCTTCCGCCCTCACCAGCAGCAGGGTGGTGGAATCAGGGAACTCGCTTAGCACGCACCTGAAGAACTGCTTGCTGTGTGCCGGTGATCCGAGGTCGCGCATGTTACGCGACCAGACAGAGTAAAAATTATCGAGTTCATCAAGGCCACCGAAGTACACCTCGATCTCACTCTTCTTGGCCTTCCTGACGCGATTTCGTCGCTCGGACGAAATCTGCTTCCACAACGTTTCCTCATCAGCCGGAAGGTCCATACTGAGTGACACCTTCCGCAGGTCAGTCTCGAACGCCTCGTTCAGCTCCCGCGCCTGGCGTACAGCCTGATTGGCCTGCCGAAGTTCGACGTAGTCGACCTTCAGTTCCTCCGCCTTCGCTATCGCGCTGCTGAGCAATTGCCGACGCCCTTCATCAGTATCAGCCACCAGCCCCGATGAATCGAGGAAGGGGAGGCTGGTCAATGAATTACCGAAGAACTGGCTTCTGACATTTGTGAGCGGAAGGATCCCCGTGAATCGATCCCCCTCTGTCAGGGCAAAATAGTAGCTCGGGTGCTTGTAGGTCTGCTGAATCACGACCTTCCAGCCATACAGATGGTAGTGCCAGCAGTTCGCGGCGCTATGGACATACTGATTCCATAGCTCCTTTTGTGCATCGTGACACAATGTTACCTGCATTGCCTTCCCTTCAGCAGTCGATTGGGTGTTCGCTTTAGGTATCCTGGAGATGAAGTACAACCAGTCTCACAATATAGAGCGATGGAAGTCGGTGTCAAGGTCAATCTAACTCTGATCAATGTTGAAAGGGCTTAAATGGGTGTTGATCGGTTCTGGTCCGGCTGCCGTCTACCGGCAATTCGCTCCTACGACACCTTGCGCAACTGCCGCACCTCTGGGATCGTACCCAGCACCTCCACGCCCAGGAACGCTTCAACATCATCGACAGATCGGAACGACCGGTCGAACAATTCGGCCAGGAACGCTGCCGCCGCACCGATCATGATTCCGATCACCAACCCGATCAGAGCGACCCTCGGCTTGTCCGGCTTGATCGGACTGTAGGGTACATCCGCAGGCTCGATCACCGTGTACTGGCTCTCCTCGAGCATCGCCTGCGAAATCAGATAACTTTCTTGCTGCTGCTTGAAACGGTCACGCAGGTCGCGCGCCGCCTGGATCTTCTGGTTCAGCTGGTCTATCCTGACCTGAATCTCCGGTATGGTACCCAGCTTGTTCTCCAGGCTGTCGATTACCAGGCGCAGCGTGTTGAGGTGGTCATAGAGGATAGCAAGACGCGATTGAGTCAAAAACAGATTCGCCAGCTTTGCCTTGACAGAATCTGAGGCCATGAATTGCTGCGGGATCAATAACTGGATTTCCTCCGCGAGATCCTTTTCCCGATTGAAGATACGTACCTTCATCTTGGTGATCTCTTTGTCGTTCCAGGCCTGCTCCTGCATGCTGTTTCTCAAGAACTCGTAAAGCGACCTGATTTCCGTATCGTCCTTCTTCATCGCCTCGGACGGCTCCAGCTCCGGCTTCTCGAATCCGGCGCCGGCCAGCTCCACCACCAGTTCGCGCTCGGTATTCTCAAGTTCCTCGATCGTCAGCCTGGCATCCTGAATCTCGGCCTCGATATTCTTCTTGTTCGAATTCAGCGCCGCACCCTCCTGCTCCTGCATCCGCAACGCCTGCTTCTCCAGTTCGGTCCGCTGCGAGACCAGGTCGTTTACCTCACGCTCATACTTGTCGAGCTGTGAGAAGGAGAAATTGGAGGAGACCTTCAGCGAAAGCTGGTCCTGTCGCTCGCGTTCTCTGATGAAAATCTTGCCGAGATTCTCCGCCAGGTCCTTCGCGAGTTCGGCGCTCTCCGCCTCTACTGAAATCTTGAGATAATTCGCGGCGACATACTCTGCGTTGATCGAGTTGCGCAACTTCCTCAGCCACAGCTCGAACACCAACTCCTCCAGCGTACGGCCCGGGTTCTTTGTCAGCAACTCGTTTGCCTTCTTGCTTATCTCCGGGTCGTCGTAAAGCCCGACCACGTCCACCAGCTGGTGAATGTACGTCGAAGAGGTCAACTCCTTCTTGATACCCCTGATATCGCGCATCGTCTGTGAACCGCTCGAAAGCGTGTTCCGGAAATCGCCCAGCATCCGTTCGATATCATTCGAGAGCAAAAGCGGATTGCCCATCCACAGCGTAACCGACGATTCATAAACAGGCGTCATGAAATAGGTGCTGCCGAACGCCGCCAGCGTCACCAGCAGGATGGGGACGATGATATACCACTTCCGACGCTTCAGGAATGTAATTGCTTCTCTCGGGTCGGAAATGTCCCCGACAACCTTCGAAAGTGATGACACTAGCTTCTACCTCCGGTAATCTCGTAATCTATCGCTTCAGCACCACTGTGCGCAAGCTTCAACCTCTATCCCCGACTCCGCACGTCAGCTTATCCCGCCTATCAGTGCATTACCACCGGCAACGATTTCATGAAATCGTAGTTGAGCTTCAGTGAAGTCGTATTGTTGTCGCGCTCATGCCGAAGATGGCCGAAGATCATCGGTCGCCTGACGGCCCGCGATAATCCCCGATCATAATCTCTCTAGTCGGCATCTTACTGCGCTTATTATAGTTATACCCGAATTCGGCAAAATCATCAAAAGAAATCTGCATCCGTCGGCAACGAAACTCGCCAAGCGCACTCTACTTTTAAGACCCCAGCCACGCTCCGACCCGGTCCCCCAAAACCAGATCTTTATCCGAGTTTGCTCTGGTAAACTTCTGAACAGGGCGTCGCTCATGCGCATGTTTCGAACAGAAACACTCGCCTGCCGAGGGAAGTCCAAGCCGTCGAATGACCTGCCGTCAAACAGCTTAGCGGATCGGGGATATTTTGGCCCACTATTTGACTTACCCGCTGTGACCGACTCTAACATACTTCCACAGCCTATCTGAGGAGACACAGATGTCTAACTATCCTACCGCGTCAACGCAGCTACGCGTGTTTCTGCTCACAGCTCTCTTTAGCTTTATCCTGATCCCGCTCTTTACACCGCTGGATCTGCAGGCCCAGGGGCTGGTTGCCCAGGCGCCGACCGCAACTTCAGTTACGCTCCACTGGACCGCCCCGGGCGACGACAGCACCAGCGGCACCGCGGCCCAGTACGATATCCGTTACTCCACTTCGCCCATTACGCTCGCCAACTGGGATAGCGCTACACAGGTGACAGGTGAACCCTCACCGCAGGTAGCCGGTAGCGCCGAGAGCTTCACCGTCAACGGTCTTAACCCCAGCACGACCTACTATTTCGCGATCAGGGCCGCTGACGAGGTCCCCAACTGGTCAGGACTCTCCAACGTGATCAGCGTCCAGACCAATGACAACGAACCGCCCGCAGCCATCTCTGACCTCAATACCGGCTCCTAAACCGAGCCCGATAGCAGAGAATTCCCGAGTCTGTCAACGGAATCAGGCTGTTCAAGAATCAGCCTGATTCCAGTATCTGCACAGCCAAACTGGAAAAAACCGACCATGTTGAAACAGCCACAATGCTCTAAGTCGCTGCCTTACAGGCGATTCGTCATCAGGCCAATTTGTGGCAGGCTTCTTGCCATTACAGAAGTCAAGAAAGCTCAAAGAGGGACTAACATTCAGTTTGCGCACCGGTTTGAAACTGTTTCAATGTGCGCTCGGAAGGACAAAGTAATGAGAGAAGCGAATAACATCACAGCACAACAGACCCGACTCTCAGTCGCAGTACTGGCCATACTACTACTGGCCCTGCTCGCTATAAATCCGTCGAGTTCTTTTGCTACGGACGTCACCGCCACCACGATCACGGTCTACTGGACCGCGCCGGGTGATGATGGTAATGTTGGTACTGCGGATCTCTACGAAATCCGCTATTCAACTTCACCGATCTCGGAAGCCAACTGGTCCTCCGCTGCGGTCTCGGCAAATCCGCCCAGCCCCAGCATCGCCGGCAGTGCCGAACAGCACACCGTCGTGGGTCTCTCTCCGGGTGTCACCTACTACGTCGCCGTCAAGGCACGCGATGAGTCCGGCAACTGGTCGCAATTGTCGAACGTCGTGAGCGCAACCACAGATATCTCGCTTGACGCCGATGACGACAACGCGACGCTGCCGACCGATTTCGATCTGGCGCAGAACTACCCGAATC
>JBECKX010000026.1:0-12052 GCA_040235515.1 Candidatus Zixiibacteriota bacterium | reverse complement strand
GTTTCACGCTCTTCCTCACCAATGTCGCGGATTACCTCGGCCATCGAATCACGGAGCGAATAGCATTGGTCGATTGCCTGCTTGATCTGGGAAGTCGTGGCGACCGCGCGGTTGATGCGCAAGTTTGTCAGATATTTCAGCTCGTCGAGGGCGAGAACGTCCAAGGGGTCTGACATTGCAACCGTCAGGGTGGTGCCGAGCTTGAATACCGGAATCAACGTGTGCTTCCTGGCGATGTTCAGCGGTATGATCTCGATCACGGCGTCATCGATGACGAGATTCTCGAGGCTGATCACCGGGATATCGAGGCGCTTCGAGATTACATCAACAAGGTCCTCTTCGGAGATCAGATTCTTGGCGAGGAGCATCTGGCCGAGGCGTTGGCCCGTCTTCGATTGTTCCTCGAGGAGATTCTCAAGCTGTTCGCGCGTGAGCAGACCACGCTCGATGAGGATGTCACCGATTCGTTTGTTATTACCCATAGACTCCGACAGCTGATGATGAGTGGACGAAACGCTATATGCCTTCTCATACAGTATTCGGACAGCGACTTGATTTGCTTAAGCGACGGCGGACAAGCCGGCGTTGCCTGAAGCGGTGACCGAAGGCAGCCTGAAGGCGTCTTCGGTGCGCTGCGTTTCATTTCCGAACGTTCCGGCAGCTCTTGACAGCGCAACTCTCAGGGGCTATCGTTGCGGATGCCTGAGTCATTGCTAAATCATGTAGCACTTGTTGTAGAAAAGATAGAAACAGAGGTCGCCGCACTCGATGTGGCAGTTGCACTTCATGGTGCAATCGAGCACTTCCCCCGTGAAGGGACTCGTGAGCTCTACGTTGGTGATGACTCGCTCTCCGGGCGACTCCTCTTAATTCAACCGGTGTCCGCCGGCCCCTATCAGCGAGCGCTACAGTTGCGCGGTGCGGGGTTGCACCATCTGGCAATCGATGTACCAGACCTCGACAGGTTCTTGCATGCTATACCTGATGATGGCTGGCAATTGCACCCGCACAGCTTCGAAACGCTCTCGCGCATGCGAGTGGCATGGCTGAAACGGAGTGGGCACCCATTGATCGAGGTGCAGGAAGCTTCCTGCCCGCCGCCGACCGGAGGATTCATCGAGCGTGTCGAGTTTCCCTTTGCGGATTACAGACTGCTCGAGCAGTTGAATTGCCCATCTCTGTACCGGGGAAAGGGCGTGAGACTCCTTACCGCGAACGACACACCTCTCAGCCTGCCGAGCCTGAACGGCTGATTGGTCCGGTTACATCCGCCGCATCGCCTTAGCGACGGTCAGCCCATTATCGATAGTGAGTGTATTGCCCGTTATCCTCGCAGTTGGTGTTTTGCCCAGCATCAATGTAAAGCCGGTGAAGCTGCCGTCCGGTGTCGCAATCAGTCGTTGCACCGGAGGTTCGGCTTCCGTGATACCGGCGCATTTGCCTTGATGCCACGCGGTACGACACTGCACTGCGCCACCTGTGAAGCTCAGCTCAAATGAGGCAAAGGCTTCCTCGCCAATACGTGTTCCCAGTACCTTGATTCCCTTGAATTCTCCGAGCCTCTCATACTCGGACCACCACTCTTTCAGCGTCTGCGCAATCCACTCCGGGTCAGGTATGTCCCACATCGCGGCGGCCGCTGCAAAATCCCCCTGCTGGATCAAGTTGATCATTTCTTCGATCAGTGCGTTGCATCTACGTGCTTCATCCGGCAGCGGGTTCGGGAAGAGCAGATCGAATGCAGCCTGCCCGCTGGGGGTCAGGATGATAGCATGGTCTGTGCAGGCAACCTGGATTTCCGCGTCCTGATCCAGTTGATAAATGCCTGATAGCCTCTCCTGTTGCTCCGCAGAAAGCGTCGCTGATTCGGGTGGTGCTGCGTACTCTTCACCGAACACTAGCTGCGACATTGTGAGCGCGATGCCATCCACGGGGTTTTCTCCACCCATGAAATTGTTCACGAAGACGATAAAGACTGCGTCGTCATCGGTATAGTGGTAGATAGCGCAGCCCCAGTTTGGTGGCGTTGCGCCGCCATTGTGCCAGTGAACTGTGGACTGTCGCCTCTGTGACTGCTGAACCACCCAGCCGTAGCCGTAAAATGTCGGACCGTCGGGGTGCTCGCGGACATATGGAGTGAAGAGCTTCACGACTTGCGCGTTGGGTAGCGCTTCATTGTTCTTGAGGGCGAGATGCCAGCGGTAGAGATCGGCGGGAGTCGAGAGGATGCCGCCGCAGCCATTGATGTACCACGATTCAGCGGGTCTCTCGGCAGGTGACTTGTAGCCCGTTGCCGCGTTCTGCGAGTGCGCGACCAGAGTATCGACGAGGTTGATCCGCCGCAGTCCCGTGTGCTCCAGTCCGGCCGGTCGGAAGAGTTTCTCCTGTAGGTAAGACTCATAGTCTTTGCCACTGACAATCTCAATGATCGCCGCCGCCAGAGAATAGCCTGCGTTAGAGTATTGATACTTCTCTCCCGGATCGAAATCGAGCGGCGTGCTCAACAGCTCCGCCACAAACTGATCGCGCGTGATGTATTCGTCATCGGGTCCGATCTGCGGTGGGAATCCGGCGGTGTGGGTGAGCAGTTGGTGGATCGTTATCCCGCGCTTGTCTGGAGGGACGTCGGCGAAGAACTTCGAAATCGGGTCTTTGACACTTAATTTTCCTTCACTCTCAAGTGCCATGATTCCTGCCGCGGTAAATTGCTTGGTCACTGATCCGGTCGAGAAGAGTGTGTTGGTATGATTCGCGATGGCGTCGGGTATGCTCGCCATCCCATAGGCTTTGTGAAGCAGGATTTCGCCTTCCTGTGCCACCAGTACACTTCCGCTGAATCCGAACGCTTCCAGCCGATGCAGGAAGCCGTCCAGTTCTCTGCCGATGTTGCCATTCACCACCTGCTCAGGTATTTCCAACGCTGCCAATTGACGCGTGCTCATGAAGAGGAGCAGGACCAGAGCCAATCGAATATAGCCGGGGAAGTTCATGCGGTTCCTTTCTCTCGTATTGAAACTATTCTCTTTCCAGTTCTTTGTAGACTGATAATGGCGCTATTAGTTGCGCTGCGCCAAATGGATTAGGATTATTTAACATCTGTTAAAACTCGGCTGTGGCGCTTGTCGGCTCAAAGAGATCAGGGCAGGCAATATACTCTGAAACTTCCTCGCTCGGAAAACAGTCATATAGATTGCAGATAGGAGTTCGTGCTCGACTCACTGAGAGTGGCAGGAAGACCAATTGGAAACAAGTCGTCAGTTCGAGAAATCCTTCTGGAGGTAGACCGTGAAACAGAGCAAAATGGGCGAACTCACTGTAATTGCCCTCGCAATCATCGTCTCGTTAACCAGCATCGGCAGCGCTCAGGCACAATCCAAACCGATTCAACTCGCGCTGGTTTCGCCGATACAGATTTTCAAACCTGAGAGCCCGATCGCGGGCATCCGGATCAACCTGATCTACGGCAAGAATGTCAGCGTTACCGGGCTTGATTGGGGGCTGGTTAATCATACGACTTCGGGAATCTCGACCGGTATTCAGTGGGGAATCGTCAACCTCAATGACAACCACTTCACCGGCTGGCAGGATGGCGCGGTGAACATCACGGGAGGCAATGCTGAAGGGTTGCAGACCGGTCTGGTGAATACAGCCAACTACGCCAGCGGAGTGCAATTCGGTATCGTCAATTACGCCCGTTCCATGAAAGGGCTGCAGATCGGATTGGTGAACATCATCCGGCAGGGGGGCGCGTTCCCGGTGTTTCCGATCATAAATTGGTCATTCTGAGATTCGCCGGTGTAGAACCGATGTGAATTCGGTTTCAGTTACAGCGATACGCGTGCAAACGAAAATTCTCGGCGCAACTCTGCTCATCGCGGCTACCGTCTTCGGATATGCGCCTGTGAGCGCAGCGCCGGCAGTGTCGCGACCCGCTTCCGATACCGAGCGGCTGGTGTTGGCAATCTGTCGAGAGGACTCCTCGCTCTCCGCATGGGTGTCGAGGGATCAGTTGCGGCTGGAGAGTCGACTTGGCATCACGTATGACGGCGTCGTCAACAAATCTCTGATCGCTCATGGGCTTCCCGATCAGGTCAAGACCGGTATCATTGCGGGAACTATCCAGTATGAGACGGCAATCGATCCGTTGGAGGATAACTACAGACTCCTCACGTTGAAGTGCACCCAGCCTGAGTACGAGCAGCAATTCTATCTCCGCGACGGAAAACTGATCCTTCCATCCAGCTACCACATTCGCAACTGGCCCCGCTTCGTTACCGAGCATTTTGAATTCATCGTGGCCGACTCATCGCTTCTCAACGAGTTCTCGACGGCGCGGCTCGAGGAATTCTTCAGCGAAATGGCAACGAAGCTGGACTTCACCGAGCAGGAGTTACAGACCTTCGAGCACAACAAGATCCAGTACCTCCTGTGCCGGGATCCTGAACAGGTCAGGGAAGTGACCGGCTACGAAAGTCGTGGAATGTATGAGCTGGCGTCCGACCGCATCGTGACCTGTTTCAAGTGCCACTACCACGAACTGGTGCACCTGCTGATCAACTTCAAGCTCAGACGGCTTCCACTCTTTACCCATCCATTACTGCAGGAGGGTATAGCAGTTGCATGGGGTGGACGTGGTGGCAAGGAACCTCACGTGCTCGCCGAGCTTGGCACGTTTCTCGTCCGATCAGGGATGGCTGAGATTGAAGAGGTGCTTTCTTACGATGGCTTCAACGGCACACACCCATCGATTAGCTATCCGATCAGTGGCGTCTTCTGTAACTATCTCATCCAGCAGGAAGGGTTGGATCAGTTCCTTGCGCTCTACCGAGACTACAGCGGATCACAAGACAGAGTCGCGAGCATGGATCTGAATGACCGCTTCCGGGAGTTGAATGATTCCTGGAGTCAGTTTGTTTCGTCGAGTGTTGCCGACTATGCCATTACCCTGCCTGCGGAGTCGGACGGGCTCAAGGAGATTTACCGTTCCGACGATCTGAGTTGCAGCAGCAACACGGATTGTTACCTCATAAACTGCAGCGATACGGTGTTCCTCGGAGCGCGTCCGGAATTGAGCGAGCTTGAGGGTGACAGAATAACGACGCTGTTCGGTCAGAGGCGCTATAATGGTGAGAAGTATGCCATCATCGCGGGACCGCAGGAGATTCAGCTATACAATCTTTACACCGACAACCTGATCGCCAACCTGGTCTGCGCGTTTCGCGCGGAAACCGATCAGATAGCAGCGGTTGATGGGCGTTACAGTTTCCAGATCAAGAAAGCGATCCTGCCCGATTTGCCTGCCATTCTCGCAGAGATGACCCGCTAGTTTTCTCCGACTGTGGAATAGAGTCGACAAATACGATTTGTCTCCAGTTGATTCAATTGTTATCAAGACACTATGGCTTCTCATGCAAAGAAAGCAATTCTGGCTGCGCTGATAGGCAACTCATTGATCGCCATCAGCAAGTTCGTGGCCGCCTCGATCACCGGAAGCTCAGCCATGCTGTCAGAGGGTATCCACTCGGTTGTTGATACCGGGAATCAGCTCCTGCTGCTTTATGGTATCAAGCGCGCCGCTATCCCGGCGGATGAAGATTTTCCGTTTGGTCATGGCAAGGAAATCTACTTCTGGAGCTTTGTCGTTGCGATATTGATATTCGCTGTGGGTTCAGGCGTTTCGCTCTTTGAGGGTATCCGCCACCTGATGCACCCGCAGCATTTCGAGCAATTCTATCCGAACTACATCGTGCTCACGTTGGCGCTGATCTTCGAGGGCTTTGCATTCTATTATGCGTTCATGGGGTTCAACAAGGTCAGGCATGGCAGAGGTTATTTTCAGGCGGTACATCGTGGAAAAGACCCATCCCTGTTCGTGGTGTTGTTTGAGGACTCCGCCGCCATGCTCGGTATCCTGGTTGCGATGCTTGGCGTGTTTCTGACCCAGATCACCGGCAACCCGGTCTATGATGGCGCCGCTTCAGTGGCGATTGGGTTGATCCTTGGCGGAACCGCGATCTGGCTGGCTTATGAAACCAAGGGGCTGCTGATAGGGGAGAGCGCGAACAAGCATGTCGTGCAGGGAATCAGGCAACTGGCAAACGAGACGTCCGGTATCGAATTGATCAATGAAGTACTGACGATGCACATCGGGCCCGATTTCATCCTGGCCACGTTGAGTATCGAGTTCGTTGATGGAACTTCCGTAAATGATGTCGAGAAGATTATTGCCGAACTGGAGACTCGCATCAAAGACAACTTCCCGCGCGTCAAGAAAATCTACATCGAAGCAGAATCATTGACTCAGGCAGGCAAGGATCCAGCTAGAAAAACTGACCGGAGTTAGCCGCTCTGTCGGCAGGCTCCCCGGTTCGAGATCGGGTGCGCAGTCTACCTCAGCAGGGAGCGCTGAGCCGCTTCATGTTCGAGCAGCCACTTCTTGCGCCAGACCCCTCCACCGTAACCGCTCAGGTTGCCATCGGCCTTGATCACACGATGACACGGGATAACGATGGCCAGCTTGTTTGCTCCATTGGCACGCCCAACCGCACGCGCCGCATTCTTCTGACCGAGGCGTTCACCCAGTTCACCATACGACAGGGTTGTTCCGTAGGGGATCTTCAGCAACTGGTCCCAGACACTTTGCTCGAACGCTGTCCCGGCCGGTCGGAGCTTAATTGTAAAGCGTGTACGCTCCCCTGCGAAGTACTCCCTAATCTCATTCTCGCACGCTCGCAATACTTCATTGCTGCCGGGCACAACCACTGATCTGACCTGCTTTCGAATCATAGCGATTTCCGTCACCAGCCGGCGCCTGTCCACAAACTCCAGCAAGTGAAGGGCTTTGTCATCAGCTATTGCGATCATCGATCCGAGCGGGGTCTCGAACATCGTGGTCAGCAAACAGTCAGCGCTGCGAGCCGCCGAAGGCGCAGCGCCAAACAGCTCCTTGAACGCATCACGAAAGCCACTACTCGAATCATATCCGGCATCGAATCCGGCACTCAACACAGTTTCTCCTTCTCTGATCGCCTGCAAGGCTCCCCCCAGTTTCAATGATCTCTGATAGTTGTGAAAACTCATTCCGTAGTAACGCTGGAATTGTCGCCGCGCGGTAGAGGGATCAATGCCGATCGCCTGCAGATCCTTCTGCGTGACTCGTTTGAGCGGATTCTCATCGATCAACTGCTTCAACTGTTCCACCAGTGGCGGCAGCGGCTCGGTGACCGCAGTCGGTTTGCACCGCTTGCAGGGGCGATAACCTGCCTTGAGTGCCTGCCGGGGGCCCGGGAAGAACACCATCTGCTTGCGCATCGGCATGCGCGCCGGACAGCCGGGTCGGCAGAAAATACCAGTCGACTTGACGGCGACTACGAAAAGTCCGGCGTACGACCTGTCGCGGTTCTCGATCGCCCTGATCATCTCTTCACGTGGTAGCAAGCTGTTCATGCGCTGATTATACGGTGAGATCGCGACTGCATCCAACCGAATTTGAGGCAGCAATGTCGGATTTGCGGTTTCAGGAATGACGCTTATCTTCCAATCAATGTCGATCGGTGAAGTCAGAACTTATGGCGCTGCCCCGTTTGGTGCGGCGGTGATCCACGGCGGCCCCGGCGCTCCTGGCTACATGGCGTCCGTGGCAAGAGAGCTTTCTCCCTCCACAGGCGTCCTTGAACCGCTGCAGAGCGCGGCGTCGCTGGATGGTCAGGTGGATGAACTTGCTGAGCAGCTGCGTCCTTACAATTCGGGAGCAATCACCCTGATAGGCTCCTCGTGGGGGGCCACACTTTCTCTGCTGGTAGCGGCGAAATCAAGACTCGTCCTGCGGAAGTTGATTCTGATTGGGTCGGCAGTTTTCGATGCGGAGAATTCAGCGAGAACCAGGGAGACTCGCCTTGGCAGGCTTTCAGCGAGTGACCGCGATGCGTTCATGCTGCTCAATGCTGAACTCTCAGGTGCTGCACGAGAGCAGCGCAACGAACGACTCGTCAGGATGGTCAAGCTCCTGGACCCGGTCGATTTTTTTGATCCGATCTCAACCGACCTTGAAACTATCGCGGTTCACGCGGATATCAATCATCAGGTGTGGGCTGATTTCGTACAACTCCGAGATGACGGCGATCGGCTCAGGAGGTTGTTTGCCAACATAGCAATTCCGGTAGTGATCATTCATGGTGACTATGATCCGCATCCGCTGGCGGGAGTTGAACCGTTCCTGCGGAGCTGTGTATCAGACGTGACGACACATCTTCTCTCACGCTGCGGGCATTATCCATGGATGGAACGACACGCGCGAGCTGAATTCTTTAGACTTGTGAAGAAGGAAATTGGAATCGATGTCAATGCATGATCTCAGACTGATGTGCATCTTCGCGCATCCCGATGACGAATCACTCGGCACCGGTGGGACGCTGGCGAAGTATGCCGCCGAGGGTGTTAAGACCTATGTGATCTGTGCCACGCGCGGGCAGAAGGGGCGGTTTGGTGAGAAGCTGAAGGGCGAGGTAGACCCTGCAGAGGTGGGACGTGTACGCGAACAGGAGTTGTACAATGCTACGGAAGTGCTGGGCGTAACCGAAACCATACTGCTCGATTTGATGGATGGTGAAGTTGACCGGGCGGATGCGGTTGAAACGATCGCTGAGATTGCGGCACATATTCGCCGCCTGATGCCGCAGGTAGTCATCACCTTTGGTCCCGACGGCGCCTATGGTCACCCTGATCATATCGCGATCTCACAGTATGCCATTGCGGCGATCGCGGCGGCCGCGAGCAATAGCTATGGCGGGACTCCTGCGCATCCTGCCGGTAACAATCCGCATCTAGTCTCCAAACTCTACTACATGATCTGGAGCCAGGCTAAGTGGGACTCGTTCGAGACCGCTTTCCGTAAACTCACGATTACTGTCGATGGCACCGAGCGGCAGGCATCCCCCTGGAAAGAGTGGCAGACATCTGCGCTGGTGGATACCAATGACTACTGGAAGATCGCCTGGGATGCTATCTCCTGTCACAAGACACAACTTCAAATTTACGACAAACTGCTGCAGTTGCCTGAGGAGCACCACCGCTCGCTCTGGGGTTGGCAGGAGTTTTATCGTGTCTATAGCCTTGTCAATGGTGGCAGGGAAATCGAGCGAGACCTCTTTGCGGGTTTACGTTAGTGCGCAACCAGAAACTAAAGGAGCAGGGCCGTCAGGCGCCTGCTCCTGCTTTGTTCGCTCCCGGCGGAACCGGAGTCCGCTTGAGCACCCGCTGATACTGCCTACTTGCGCTCGCAGCTAACCTTCACCGGTACACCCCTGGTGACCGAGTCGAAGACGGGTGAGAAGGTTGGGCCAAGATTGACGATCTCCTCAAGCTGCTCGTCGTCGGCGTCCGCCTTGATCTTGAACTTCATTCTGATCTCCTGATACCCGCGGCGGACTTTCGGATCGAGGCCGAGGAAACCGTGCAGGTCGATATCTCCATCGATCGCCGACTCAACCTCTTCGATCTCGATGCCCTTCGCGGCTGCGTGGTAGACCATCGAAGTGGTCACACAGGCAGCGAGGGCGTGGAGCAGATACTCAACCGGATTGGCGCCCTTGTCCTCACCCAGGAGGATCGGCGGTTCATCCGCGTCAAGAATGAACGACTGTGGCCTGGTCATCTCCTCGGTAGCGCCGTAGTAACCATTTACCTTCGAGCGGTTGTGACCGCAGCCGAGCCACTCGTTGTTGATCCGAAAGCGGAACTTGGCAACCATCGGTTGCTTCTTGATGGTGTCGATTGTCTCAAAGAGCTGCGTGACATTCACGCCGTTGACCATCTTCGCTTGTTTCGTTTCTGTTGTCATTGTCTCATCTCCTGTTCAGAGTGTTTCTGAGTTTGTTGGTTTACGATTCGTTTCGGCGTACTCTATTGCAGCGCGCGTGCCAAAACATGGACCGAAATTGTAAACCATGAGACAGCAGCGGGTTACAAACTCCGATGCCAGTTCGGACTGCTCACGACAAATCGTAAGTCACGAAATCTCGTAAGCTGAGTTCGGGGAATTTCGGGAAATCTCGTGGACAACAGGCCGCGGTGGGGGGCTTAAGCGCGCGGTCTTTCGATCTGCAGGGCCTTCATGCGGGAACTGAGCGTGGAGGGTTTCATGTTGAGCAACGCGGCAGCGCCATCGCTGCCGGAGACTTTCCAGTTCCTCGCCTCGAGAGCGCGGCAGATGTTCTCTCGCTCCAGCTTGAGCAGTTCTTCGGCTGTGAGTATCTGTACCATACCCCCGCCGGAATCGGTGCCAGTTGGCTTGAGTGCAGTGCCGTCATCCGGCAGGGCGCCCGCAAGGGATATCCTGCCCGCCTGCGCGGTGATCACAGCGCGTTCCAACACATTTTGCAATTCGCGGATATTTTCCGGCCAGCGGTAGTTCAGGATGCGAGCCTTTGCGTCCGCATCGAGCGGCTCAACTTTGCGGCCCATTCGCTGAGCGATTCTGCCGAGAAAGAAATCTGCCAGCAGCAGCAGATCATCGCCGCGTTCACGCAGGGGTGGCACCGCTATCGGGAAGACATTCAGGCGGAAGAAGAGGTCTTCGCGGAATCTGCCTGCTTCCGCCTCATTCTTGAGGTTACGGTTGGTGGCCGCGATGACTCGCACATTGACCCTCTGCGTGACACTTGAACCGACCGGCTCGAATTCTCCCTCCTGAAGCACCCGCAACAATTTTGATTGCAGGTCCAGCGGGAGTTCACCAACTTCGTCGAGGAAAATCGAACCACCATCAGCGAGGGCGAACCGTCCCACCCGCCTGGCAGTCGCCCCGGTGAATGCGCCTTTTTCGTGACCGAAGAACTCGCTCTCGATCAGGTTCGCCGGGATCGCGGCGCAATTGACTTTGATCAGTGCTTTGCTCGCCCGTTTGCCGGCGACATGAACCGCGCGGGCTATCAGCTCTTTGCCCGTCCCCGTCTCGCCGGTAATCAGAACGGTAGCGTCCGTGTCTGCAACCTGCTGTACAGCTTTCAACACAGCCAGAATCGCGGGACTCTCGCCGATGATCTCGCCGAATCCGATTTCGTCTCGTAGCTGGGCACGCAGATACTCAGTCTCGGCGGTAAGAGTGTGAATGCGCCGCTCCGCCTCAATTCGTTCATTGATGTCGCGCAGGATCAGCATGTGAAAATCCTGACCACCCGAGTGGTAGGTTGAGAGGGACGCCTCCGTCCGTAGCGTCTCACCCGTCGCGGTGGTGACGTTGAGCCCACCGGCAACCCAAACCGCTTTTCGCTGCCCCTCGCGTTCCCTGAAGGAGTCCTGCAATGCGCCGATCTTCGCCAGGCTTCTGTCACAGAGAAAAGTGGAGAAGTCGCGACCATGCAATTCACCGGCAGGCGCCTTCAGCAGGGCTTCCGCAGCGGGATTCAGGTGCGAGATCGAGAAGTGGGAGTCGAGTTCGATTATCGCATCCATCGCCCCCGAGACAACCCGGTTGAGGCGGATCTCGCGTTCCTTGATCTCCTCCTCGGCACGGATACGGCGAAGCTCTGCGCTTGCGCGCGCGGCGAAGATTCTGAAGATCGCTTCCGAATTTTCATCGCGCACCATCGGCTTGTCATCCAATACAGCGATATGACCGATTACTTCTCCCTCGCTGTTGAGGAAGGGGCTGCCGATGTAGCTGACCGCATTGAGCTTCGCCAGGTCGTTGTCGCCAGGGTAGAGGTCGATGATCCGATCGGGGAAGTGTTGAATCTTGCGCTCGCGCACAACCGGTTCGCAGGGCGTCCCCTTGATTTGATACTCGTAATCTTCAACGTACCTGTCTTTGAACCAGAAGGAAAGAGCACGCAGGCGATCGCTGTCGGGGAGGTATTCGGTTACCCAGGCGCCGACGGTGTTGAGGCATGAGGCCAGGTTCTTGACCAGCAAATCGAAAAACGCCAGTCCGGTTTCGGTGGCTGTTCCCTCAATGATCTTCTGCAGGAGTTGTTGTTGTTCGTGGGGCGACTGGCCCGGCGAATCGTGACTCATAGTGCTCCCGGTTATGACCTGGTCCGGAGGTTCCAGCGAG
>JBECKX010000210.1:0-38574 GCA_040235515.1 Candidatus Zixiibacteriota bacterium | reverse complement strand
CAACTCCACCTGGCCACGATCAACCAGATCTCCGATCAGCGCCAGACCATCGGGATGGTTCTGTTTGACCCAATCGTAGAGGATGCCGGTGAAATGCAGCGATATCCGGAAGAACTCATTTCGCTCCAGCAGCTTCAAGAAGGGGAGGTATGATTTCTGCCAAGCTTCTTCGATCACCCAGCCGAAGTTACCGACCGGTTGATGATTATGTATTCCGAAACAGAATTTGACTTTGCTCAATTGACTCTCCCTGAAACGCCTACGCCGATACGGTTCTCACAGCCTCTATATCGGTCGAATCTATCCTAATACCCACTGTGCCAATATATTACTGGTAACGACGACAGGCGATTGGAAAATTGGCGAACTTTGCCCGCAGCTGAGTTTGCGGATAAAATCGCAGAGTATTTGCGGAGTCCCCTGTCGTCTTTCTTATTCTGCTGCAAGACTTTATCTGTCGCTGAGGCTCAATAATTTGTGAAGCAAATCACAAAGCTCTAGTGTGTGATGCTCAGTTGCGCGGTCTGCCTGAATTTTTGTGAAGTCCTCAATGCGAAGAATCTCCTCTTCCACAAATCTCTAAAATGACTGGAAATAGACCGGAAAACATGTATAATAAAGTTGAGTTTATTACTTGACTAAAGTTGTCCGATAATATACACTAAGGGCGACGATAGTTGTCTGAATACTTGTGAAAAAAGTCACGTGAAGTGAGTGATAACTATGATCGACAGCAACATCAAGCCGTTCGCGGAGAAGGTGATAATCTTCGCCGGCGCGTATGGCTCAGGTAAGACAGAAGTTGCTGTCAATTACGCACTTAAACTGGTCGAAGACCCTGCGTCTCACCCCCTGAGTATCATCGATTTGGACATCGTAAATCCCTACTTCCGATCTCGCGAAGCCCGCGGAGAGATGGAAGAACATGGCATAAATGTTATCATGCCGCTCGGAGAGCACTGCCACGCCGACTTGCCCATCATTGTCCCTCAAATCAGGTCGACGCTTGAGGAGGAAGAGGGCACGACGGTGCTTGACGTCGGCGGCGATGACCTTGGCGCTCGCGTACTCGGCTCGATGGTGGATGTCTTCGAACAGCGCCAATACCAGTTCCTGCTGGTCCTCAACGCCAATCGACCCTTCACTTCCACAGTGGAGGGTACGCAAAAGATGATCCACGCCATTGAGTACTCTTCCCGGCTGAAGTTTACCGGCATCGTCTCCAACACGCATCTGATCGGCGAAACAACTCCGGAAACGGTGCTCGCGGGGATCAAGCTGGCGCGGGAAGTGAGCGATGCGACCGGGTTGCCACTGGTGTTTGCCAGCGCGATGGCGGAAGTGGTGGAGAAGATGGATCCCGAATCGGCGGGTGCGCCGCTCTTCAGCCTGGCGCGCAGGATGCTTAAGCCGTGGGAGAAAGGCCAGAAATCTAAACTTACATTGCGTGACCTTTGAACCAAGAGCTGGTCACGTGAACGGCGAAGGAAGATGCTATGCCGGGTGTTACGATAGATAAGAACTACTGCAAAGGCTGTGAGCTTTGCGTGAAAGCCTGTCCGCAGGAAATCCTCTCGATGTCGAAGGACATCACCAAACGAGGCTATTTCTACGCAGTCTGCCATGACCCGTCGCGATGCATCGGCTGTCAGATCTGTGCGATCACCTGTCCCGATGCTGCGATCTCAGTTCACATGCACGGCACACGCTTTGTGCTCTATGACTATTAGGATGTAAGGCGGAAGCTATGACCAGAATATTGATGAAGGGCAACGAAGCCATCGGTGAAGCGGCTGTCCGGGCCGGTGGCAAGTACTACTTCGCCTATCCTATCACTCCGCAAAGCGAGGTGGGCGAATACCTTGCAAAACGTTTACCGGAAGTCGATGGCGTCTTCGTGCAGGCCGAGAGCGAAGTAGCAGTTGGCAATATGCTCTTCGGCGGCGCAGCCTCGGGCAAGCGCGTGTTCACTTCCTCCTCCTCGCCCGGGATCAGCCTGATGCAGGAGTCGATCTCCTACATGGCGGGTGCGCAATTACCCGTGGTGTTGATCAACATCATGCGCGGCGGACCGGGGCTCGGTGGTATCCTCCCGGCGCAGTCCGACTATTTCCAGGCCACCAAGGGGGGCGGTCACGGCGACTATCGATTGCTCGTGCTGGCGCCGTCAACGGTGCAGGAAGCCGTCGATCTGACTATGCTGGCGTTCCACCTGGCCGACAAGTATCGCAATCCCGTCATGGTGATCGGTGATGGCATGATCGGGCAGATGATGGAGCCGGTTGAGTTTCCGGATGAGTACAAGGAAGATCCGCTTCCGCCGAAGGATTGGGCGATTGTCGGCTGCAAGGATCGCGAGCCGTTGATAGCCAAGTCACTCTTCCTAGATCCTTACGCCCTTGAGAAGAACAGCTTCGTTCTGGCGGAGAAATATGAGCAGATGCGGCGTGAGGAGGTGCGCTACGAAAACTACAAAGTCAGCAGCAAGAACCGCATGCTGGTCATTTCCTACGGCACGATGGCGCGCATCTGTCAGACAGTGATCGACGAACTCGAGGAGGAAGGGATCAGCATCGGGCTGCTCAGACCAATCAGCCTCTTCCCCTTCCCGGAGAAGGAAATCCATGCAGAAGCTGCCCGGAAAAACATCGAAGTGGTACTCACCGTTGAGATGAGTATGGGGCAGATGCTCGAGGATGTGCAGAAATCGGTACTTGGTAAAAAGCCGGTGGAATTCTATGGACGTACCGGCGGTATCGTTCCATCACCGGAAGAGGTGAAGGAGCATATCCTCAAACTCCTCAAAGCGAAGCCGGCTGCAAAGAAAACCGCAAAAACGGCTGCGCAGAAACCTGCCGCTAAAGCAAAGAAGCCTGCCGGCAAGAAAAAGGCAAAGTGAGGTGATGACAGATGGTAATTGACTTGAAAGCTGATCCGAAAGCTGATCCGAACATCACCTTCGCGCGACCGAAGGCATTTACTGATGTCGTCACGCACTACTGCCCCGGCTGTACGCATGGTGTTATCCATCGCATGATCGCTGAAACGATCGACGAGCTGGGCATCCGCGAACGCACCGTTGGTGTCGCGCCGGTTGGTTGCTCGGTGCTGATCTACAACTACTTCCGCACCGACTTTCTGGAAGCCCCCCATGGTCGCGCCCCTGCGCTGGCGACAGGGCTCAAACGTGTCTCACCCGAGTTGATTCTGTTTACTTACCAGGGTGACGGCGACCTGGCTTCGATCGGTACGAACGAGATCATCCACGCAGCCAATCGAGGTGAGAAAATTACGACGATCTTCGTGAACAACGCTATCTATGGCATGACCGGTGGACAGATGGCCCCGACCACGATGCCGGGCCAGGTGACCGCGACTTCACCGAAGGGTCGTGACGTCAACACGGCGGGGTGGCCAATGCGCATGAGCGAGATGCTCGCTACCCTGCAGACACCGGGTTATATCGAACGCGTCGCCGTTCACACGCCACAGAATATCGTGCGCGCCAAACGCGCCATCAGGCGTGCCTTCAAAAATCAGGTAGAAGGACGATGTTTCTCGCTGGTCGAAGTGCTCTCAACCTGCCCCACCAACTGGGGGCTCACTCCATGCGAGTCAACCAAATGGCTGGAGCGTGAGATGTCACCCTACTACCCGCTGGGGGTTTTCAAAGAACCACCGGAGGTGATGGAAGTATGACGCAGTTCGAAGTCACCTTCGCCGGGTTCGGCGGGCAGGGCATCATGACCGCCGGACAGTTGCTCGCGTACACCGGCATCCATGAGGGCAAACAGGTTGCATGGATTCCCTCATACGGACCTGAGATGCGTGGCGGCACCGCCTATTGCACGGTCGTCATCTCCGAGGGACGCATCGGCTCACCGATCATCAATACCCCGCGCGGTTTGGTTGTCTTCAACCGCCCATCGATGGAGAAATTCGCACCGCGCGTCCGACCGGGTGGGATCATCGTCGTAAACAAATCGCTGATCGACCTGGTCTCGAAGCGGGATGACATCACGGAGATACTGGTCGAAGGCAACGACATCGCGATCAAGGCGGGGAGCCCCAAAATCGTCAACATGGTAATGCTGGGTGTGTTTGTCGGTGCTACTAAGGTAGTGAAATTTGAGAGTCTGAAAGATATCGTGCGCCAGAAAATGGGCCATAAGGAGGACCTGCTGGAGATCAACCTGAAGGTTATTGAAGAGAGTTATCAGCTGGGCGAACAACGGATGAAACAGCAGGGGGCCAGGGTATGACGCAGACGACTCAATCCCCCGCGCTCAGTCATGACTTTTCGAAATTGACGGGGATCTTCGAAAGACATTCACAGGATGCGTCCTCGCTGATCATGATCCTGCAGGATATCCAGAAGGAGTACCGCTACCTGCCTTGTGAAGCGCTCAAGCAAGCCGCAGAGTATCTGCAGCTCCCACTCAGCAAAGTATTCTCGGTAGCGACTTTCTACAACGCTTTCAGCCTCAACCCGAAGGGTGAGAAAGTCGTGCGCGTCTGCATGGGTACGGCGTGTCACATTCGTGGAGCCGGACTGATCCTGGATCAGATATCGAACCATTTGGGGATCAAAGCGGGCGAAACCACCGAAGATGGCAAATTCTCGCTCGAAGTCGTCGCCTGCGTCGGGGCGTGTGCGATGGCGCCGGTTGTGATTGTCAACGAGGAGTATCACGGCTCCGTGAAGGTAAGTGGGGCGAAGCGGTTGGTGAGGGACAAATGATGGCCAGGACTACCAAGACTCAGAAGAAGAAGACCGGGGCCGCTGCGAAGCCGAAAACCGAATTCACGGGCAAGATTACCTCCAGGGCACAGCTCGACCTGATGCGCACTCAGTGCCGCGCAGAGAATGCCAGGTTCCCGAAGCAGGTGATGATCTGCTGCGGTACCGGCTGTCTCGCCAACGGCGCCGCCAAGCTGGTGGAGGCGTTCCACGATGTGCTCAAGCAACGCAAGATCAAAGACTTCGAAGTCAAGGCGATCAAAGAGACCGGCTGCCACGGCTTTTGCGAGCAGGGACCGCTGGTTGTGATCGAGCCGAAGGGCACTTTTTACACCAAGGTCAAACCGAAAGATATTCCCGACATCATCGCGAAGTCGATTGAGAGTGACGATGTCATCGAGAAGCATCTCTATGTCGATCCGAAGGATGAAAAGAAGATCGAATGCTACGGAAATGTCTCCTTCTTCAAACATCAGGAGCGAATCGCGCTGCGAAACCTGGGAAAGATAGCGGCGCACTCGATCGGTGACTACATCGCAGTCGGGGGATACCAGGGACTCGCCAAAGCCATCCTCAAGATGACGCCGGAGCAAGTGATCGATGAAGTCGACAAAGCCAACCTGCGCGGTAGAGGTGGCGGCGGTTTTCCAGCGGGGCGAAAGTGGCGTCAATGCGCGAGTGTCGACGCGGATGAGCGCTTCGTGATCTGCAACGGAGATGAGGGGGACCCCGGTGCATTCATGGATCGAAGCATCATGGAGGGCGATCCGCATACTGTCTTGGAGGGGATGATGATTGCTGCATACGCAGTCGGCGCCCGGCGCGGATTCATCTACGTACGTGAAGAATACCCCCTCGCGGTGTTGCACCTGCAGAAGGCAATCGATGATTGTCGCGAGTATGGCTTGTTGGGTGAGAAAATACTCGGAACCGACTTCTGTTTCGATATCAAAATTGCGCGTGGCGCAGGCGCGTTCGTGTGTGGTGAATCCTCGGCCTTGATGAAATCTGTAGCCGGGCAGGTGGGCGAGCCGCGCGAGAAATATATTCGTTCGGTGATCAAAGGACTGTGGGACAAGCCGACGGTTCTCAACAACGTAGAAACCTACGCCAATGTCCCGGTCATCCTGGACCGGGGCGCCGCCTGGTTCACATCAATCGGTTGCGAAAACAACAGCGGTACCAAGGCATTTTCCCTGGTCGGTAAGGTGCGCAATACGGGCCTTATCGAAGTGGCGATGGGGACGACTCTGCGCGAGATCATCTATGACATCGGTCGCGGCATTCTCGGAGATCGACCCTTCAAGGCAGTCCAGACCGGAGGACCCTCGGGTGGTTGTCTGCCGGAATCGATGCTCGACCTGCCGGTGGACTTCGATTCGCTTACTAAGGCGGGGTCGATGATGGGCTCCGGCGGCATGATCGTGATGGATGATCGTACCTGCATGGTCGATGTCGCCCGCTATTTCCTGCAGTTCCTGGTATCTGAATCTTGTGGCAAATGCGTGCCGTGTCGCGAAGGGCTCTATCAACTGCACCAGATGACGGTCGCTGTCTGTGAGGGACGTGCCGAAGAGGGTGATCTCGAGAAAATCGAGCAGCTCTCTGATGTCGTGGTGAAAGCCTCCCTCTGCGGACTGGGTAAGTCGGGGCCGAATCCGATCCTCTCAACACTCCGCTACTTCCGCGATGAATGGGAAGCACATATCCGCGAGAAGCGGTGTCCCGCAGGCGTCTGCCGCGAGTTGATCACTTACACTATCAATGAAGAAAAATGCACCGGCTGTGTCGCCTGCATAGCGGCGTGTGCCTACAATGCCATCACGGGTGAGAAGAAAAAGCCGCACTTCATACACCAGGATAAATGTACGCAGTGTGGCGCGTGTGTGGCGGTGTGCAGGTATGACGCGATCGATGTGGCTTGAGAAATGATGACGGAGAGATGACGATGATCAATATTACTATCAACGGCAGACTGGTTCAGGCGGAGGAGGGGGAATACCTCCTGGCCGTCTTGAAACGTGCCGGATTCGGCGTACCGGCGCTCTGTCACCATGAGGCAGTCGAGCCGTACGGCGGTTGCCGTCTCTGCATGGTGGAGATCACCAAGCCACAGTGGAAGGGTTGGAAAGACCTGGTGGTTTCCTGTCTCTACCCGGTGAGCGCGGATCTCGAAGTTCAAACCGATTCCGAGGCGGTGATCGAAGAACGCAAAACCGTGCTGCATCTGCTACTCGCGCGAAATCCGCATACAAAAGAAATCAAGGACCTTGCCGCCGAATACGGGATCGTGCGCAGCAAATATCAGGAAGTTGCCGAGCCAGATGATTGTATCCTCTGCTCCATCTGTACTCGTATCTGCGATGCGATGGGTTTCTCGGCGATCTCTCTGGTCAACCGCGGGCATGGTCGCGAGGTTGCGCCACCTTTGAACGAACCGCCGCCTGATTGTACAGGCTGTCTCGCGTGCGCGCTCAACTGCCCGACCAACTACATCAAGTACACCGATACCGGTGTGACCAGGGAAATCTGGGGCAAGACTTTCGAGATGCTGCGTGACCCGCAGACCGGCAAGCCGACGATCACACGCGAGTTTGCCGAGTATCTCAGTCAACATCGCGAGATTCCGGCAGAGTACTTCGGCGAAGGAGACGAAAGTCACCGGAAGCGCACGGCCCGAAGTTTTGGCAAGATAGCGGCCTGGTCGCGTGTGGATGCCGGCCCGAAGGAGGTCGAATCATGAAAATGCGCTTCGAAGTAGTCCCGAACCTCTGCATCGGTTGTCGTACCTGTGAGCTGGCGTGTTCATTTACGCACGCCGTCGACGGCAAGCAGGGTCGCAGCCGAATCTATCCGCTCGATGGTGGAATGAAAGACCTCTGGGTACCGGTGGTCTGTCTGCAGTGCGATGATCCCGCCTGCGTGAAGTCGTGCCTGGTGGATGCGATCAAGTTGAATCCGGAAACCGGTGCTTACGAGATCGATCACGAGATTTGTGTCAAATGTATGGCATGCGTCGCCGCGTGCCCGTTCGGTTGTTCGTTGTTCGATGATCATCAGAATCGCGTCGTGAAATGCGATCTTTGCGGGGGAGATCCGGCCTGTGCGAAATTCTGTCCGACGCAGGCGCTCGTCTACAAGTCGGCACTGTCGCACGCAGGCTGAGACCGACTCTCACCGACCGATTCTATCGCCTACAGGCCCGTTTGAGAAGCCGCCGCTCGGCGGCTTCCCGTTTTTTTATGTCACCATTCCCCGCCACCTACTGATACCGCCGAGGTTCGGTATTGTTGACATCCCCCCGGCAATCGACTATCATCCTTGCCGATGAGTTCTCGAATCCTGGAGGAGTAATGACACGATATAGATTCCTGTTTGCATTTATCCTGGTCGTCCCGATGCTGCTACTCTGGAGCTGTGGTTCCGATGACAACGATTCCGATTCATCCGGTTCGATGTCGCAGTCACAGCAACGGCACTCCGGCCCGGTAACCCTCAATGTTGACTTCGAGTGGCAGAAGCTTCCCGGTCAGTATGTCCAATTCTACTACCAGCCGGTCGACACGCTTGCCGCCAAGGCTCCGGCGTTGCTGAAGAAAACGGAGGAGATGTATGCCAATATCATCTTCGGCCTGCAGGACCAGGAGGTCGACACGATCTACTTCTTCTGCTTCGCCGACCTGAGAGACCTGCTCAGTTCTACGGGTTTGAATTTCACGACGGTGCAGGGGGATTCGATTTTCTATGGCTACGGCCCCATTTATGGCAAGCAGTTGACCCAGATGGTCATGGATGATATCGGTCACCCGCGACACAAATTCATGGAGGAAGGCTTACAACTCGCGTTCGACTACAGTGGTCGCAACTTCCATGACATGCTTTACCAGCGCGTGCAGGATGACGATTATTTCGACATCGAGGAGATGATCGACAACGACAAGTATATGAGGCTTGACGAGAATAAACGTCAGACTCAGGCGGCGTCACTTTGCGCATTCATGCTGACGCAGTGGGGTCCGATCACATTCCAGCAAAAATCGGAGTTCCGGCAGGTCTATGACAGCCAGGATGATTTCGCCACTGCGGTCGAAGTACTGCTGGGGGTAACACCTGATGAGATCGAGGAACGTTGGTTGGCATTCCTCCCGACTCAAACCGACGAAGCGATCTCCAATCGCGAGAAAGCCGGGGATGGACGATGAACAGTTCAGAGCCGTGGAAAACCTCCATCACCGAGATCGGCGCCAACCTGATCCGCGTGCGAGGTTACGATGTCGCCGAACTGATGGAATCGCTCAGCTTCAGTGATGCCATCTTCCTGGTGCTCAAGGGCGAACTCCCCTCGGATGCCGAGTCGGAGATGATGCGCGCGATACTGGTTTCCTCTGTCGATCATGGCGTCAGCCCTCCTTCGGTTCTCGCGACCCGCACGGTCATGTCCGCCGGCAACTCTTTCAATACCGCGGTAGCGGCGGGAGTGCTGGCGATTGGTGATGTCCACGGCGGCGCGATCGAACAATCGGCCCGCATTATGCAGCAATGGGCCGCCAGGGAAGGCACCCCGAGTGACCTTGCCCGCAGGCTGGTGGAGGAGTTGGCGCAATCGAAAAAGCGGATGCCCGGGTTCGGTCACCGTCTTCATACCGCTGATCCGAGGACGGCCAAGCTGTTCGAAATCGCCAGACGCAACAATTTCAATGGACGCCACCTGGAACTGGCTCTCGCGATCGAAAGCGCACTGGAACAAAGTACCGGCAAGAAACTACCGCTGAATGTCGATGGCGCTATCGCTGCAGTCATCTCCGACCTTGGATTCGATTGGCAGCTTGGCAAAGCGTTTTTCATTTTCTCACGTGTCGCCGGATTGGCTGCCCACGCGTACGAGGAGAAGACTACGCAGCGGCCGATGCGAAAATTGGGAGATACCAATGCGCAATACGTCGGCCCGCCACATCGAAAGCTGTCGTAGCATACTGCGCCGGACAACCGTTGTCGCCGATCATTAAGCCCGCAGAAATGAGGTCATGAGGCTTTGCTGAATTCCACACTACCGGTCAAATTCGCTTCAATCGTAAGACTGCCACTGGTTGCGTTAGCAGCTTTGATATTTGCAGGGTGTGCCGCAACCAAGCCGCCCATCGAGGGTGGCGCAACGGGACCCAACCCGTCAAACCTGACCGTGGCACCACGCAGTGGCGCGCTCGATCTGCGCTGGGATACCAATCGTAATGCGGATGATGTGATCAGCGGATTCAATATCTACCTGGCCGCGGAGGATGGCGACTTCAAGCGTCACAATGACCAGCCTTATCCGGGTGACTTGAATCCTGAGATCGAGTTTGAAACCTATCCGCTCGAGGGGCTGCGAAACGGCGAGGAATACAGAGTATTCGTCACCACGGTATTCTCCGGCAATACGGAGTCTTCGCCTACCGATACCGTTTGGAGCATCCCCCGGCCTGCTGGCAGAACCCTGCTGGCCGAATCCTTCAGCGGGAGCAATGAAGGGTTCTCATTCGCGCGCGATGAACATGTCCCCACCGATGATATCGACAATGATATCTACCTCGCCGTTATCAATGGCAGGGTGAACCTGGCATCCCCGAACCGCGTCGACTATGTATTGCGCACGACCAGGTTCTATCCGTTGGGCAAGGCAGCAGCGATTGACAGTATTAGAGTCTCCCGGGCGCCGACAGACCCGGTGCGTCTGCTCGCGGTTTCTGAAGGGGACGCCGTGCTGTTCAAGGATGCGGACGATTCGTATGGGCTGATCTACGTGCGTTCCATAAAAGGAGGAGAGAAGCGTGTTATCGAATTCGACTACATTTACCAGACAAAGCGAGAAACCCTGGTGTTCCACTAGGGCTACCATCTCAATCTAGCCAGGTCACTGCTTGATGACCCCGGATACTTCGGTAAGAGATCAGTTCATCGGCAATCTGCTTTATGTTGACATAAAGACTTCCCGACCACCGACCAGGATACTGACCCTGGAGTTGTTTGGGTCTGCCGCTGCAGCGACCGACTCACTCATCATCGCTGAAGACCCCGAAGCTCGCTACGATGCAGCCGTCACCGATAAGCTGTTCACCCGGTTGCACGGCCTGCGGGGCGCGTTGTATGTCGCCGATCCGATCGAATCGGCTCATCCCGAATGGCAGAGAATCACAGGCTTCCTGAGCGAGCTCCCCTTCATCGACCTGAAACTGCTCGTCTCGGTGTTCTTTCCGCAACTGGCAACTGATACTCTGTCAGGGTTCAACCGCGCGTTTGCATTGGAGAGTGATCAGCCAATCGCCACGCAATGCCGCAACCTCTACGGCGTGACCTGCAATAAGCTGAGGTCGCTCCCCGGTGCCGCACAACGGCAGTTGCGGACTATCTTTCGCGGCCTGCCGGGGCAATACAGCGAGTGGATCGAGAGAGTGTCCGCACTGGCTGCCACAACCGCACCGGAGATTGCACCCGAGATGCTGGTGAGCCTCGACCGGTTCGAGAACCTGACATCTGGTGAGGGAATCAAGCCGGAGGAACTCGAGGACTTTTTTACAGGGAAGTCCTCGCGCGGCGAAGTCGTCAGCGAGTTCGAGGTTCGCCGCGGTCAATCATTCTATGCCCAAAAGGTCCTGACCAACCTCGCGAACGGTGGCGTCAGCCTGGTGGAAGCCGCAACCGGCACCGGCAAGTCGATCGGCTATCTGCTCCCACTGATTTCAGTCTGCCACACCCATCGTGAGCGCGGTATCGTGGTCACCAGGACAAAGTCACTCCAGGAGCAGTTGTTCCGTTCCGACCTGACGAAGATCGCCAGGTTGATTCCGAATGGAATGCAGATATCGATCCTTAAAGGGCTCGGCAACTATCTCTGTCTGTTGCGCTACAAAGTCTTCATCTCCGAGCTCGCCGAGCAGATGGGGCGGTATCCCGCGGAAGCGCTCGCCGCACTTGTGGTCTGGGAGCAGGATACGAAGTCGGGTGATCTCACCGAGACTGCCATCTTTGAGAAGGGTGGTGCCGATCGACTGATGTTCCGCGTAACCGTCGATGAGGGGAGTTGCCTCCGTCGCAATTGCCAGTTTTACAGCGACTGCTACGGGTTCAGAGCCAGGAAACAAGCTGCCAGGTCACAGGTTGTGATCACCAACTACGCGCTACTCTTTTCCGACCTGGTATCCAATGCGGACTTGCTGGGTAAAGCGGATCATATCATATTCGATGAAGCTCACCGGATTCAGGCGGAAGCAGTAAATGCCTTCTCGGAAACGGTGGGACTGCAGGCGCTCAGTCGCTGGCTTGAACGGATCAGCGGCGAGAAGTTTCGCAGCTTTCTGGTATCGTCACTCGACGTTGATGACGACAGCAGTTTTGAGGTCGCCGACTTCAGCAACACTGCGGCATTGCTCTCGGATAATGTCAAGATACTCTACCAGAACATCAGGGATCAGCTCGAACGGCGTCAACGGGAACCGGGCGCGCGGGTGCGGTTCCTCCCCGGAGACCAGCTTCACGCGGAAATCACGCGCGTGGTGCACGCAAACGAGGATGCCTTTAACACCGTGCGCTCCACGTTGGCCGAACTGCAGCAATCGTCACCCGGCGCAACCGACGACAGCGACCTTGAAGGGGTCACTTCATTTCGCAGAGTCGCCTCCACCATCATCTCGCATATTGAGACGCTGGTGAAGATCGCAGTGACAGAGCGGGAGGCGTCACCGGAGGTTTCCACCTCTGATGAACTGGTGTTCTGGGCATTGCTGGGCATGAATTCCGATATCTATGTCACCGTCGCACCGGTTGAGGTGGGGCAGCTTCTGCATAGCGAACTATATCCGCGCTATCACTCGCTCTTGTTTACTTCAGCCACGCTCGATTCCGAGGATGAGTTCAGCTGGATCAAGGCCAGACTCGGCCTGCGACGAGACAGCGAATACGAAGCTGAACAGCTCAAGCTCCCTTCACCTTTCCCGCTGCGCGATCAACTGAGAATCGTCCTCGCGAGATTCCTCCCGCCACCCAATCAACCCGATTATGTTAAACGGCTTGGCAGGATGCTGGGCCGGATCGTCAAACAGAATCCGTTACCTACACTGGTACTCTGTACTTCATACTCAATGGTGGAGCGACTCGCTGATTTCATGGCCGCTGATGTCGAACCTGCAAACCTGTTGGTGCAGCGCAGCGATGTTCCGGCGCAAGCACTGCTCAATCGCTTCCGCCGACAGAAGCGGGGAGTGCTGATCGGTACCGAGTCGTTCTGGGAGGGGGTTGACCTTCCGGGTGATCTGCTGCGTCTGCTCGTGCTTACCCGCATGCCCTTTGCCGTCCCCGATGACCCGCTCGAACAGGCTCGGCAGGAGCGCGCGACGCAGGCGGGAGAAAACGCCTTCATGACCGTCTCGATTCCTTCTGCGGTACTCAAGTATCGGCAGGGGATCGGACGCATGATCAGGAGCGCGGCTGACTGGGGAGTGGTTGTGGTTTCTGATTCACGCATGGGACACAAACGCTACGGTCAAATATTCATCGCTGCCTCCCCGGTGGAGGTTGATATCTACGACCAGGAGGGAGAACTGATCAGCGCGGTCAACGAGTGGTTGTCAGCTCACCGATCAAGCTCCAGTTAGAGACTCAAAAGATGATGGATACTGTAATCCTTCTATCGCAGATCACACCTTGCAGCTATGCAGACACGAAAAAAGAGTGCGCGAAATCTCACGCCACAAGGTGGTGTAATGATCTGCCTAAACTACTATTTTTGAACGACTTACAATCAGGGCACATTTCCGGTGCCGCAGAGTCTGCGTTTGCGCAGTATTCGCGTTGCCGGGGTCGCCTGCAACACTTCATAATCACTTGACAAATAGTCACTTACAACGTCACTAAGAGGTACCGAATTGGCACGTAAATTGGTAGTAATAGTATCGGATAATGGGAAAGCAGCGGCAATTGACCAAAACCGCCAAATTCGTAGATTTTCTGCAGGCCTTGGAAGATATCGTCGCCAAATCTGTATAAATAGCAGAAGAAGGACCTGCTTGGTATGATACGAGTTGACCAAATTGTCAATTATCTCTCGATCCTGATCATCATGACTGTCGGCGTTTTGTTCGTGACGGGAGTGATTGGAGTGTTTGATTCGACTTATCAAGTCGGGTTTGGAGTAGTAATTATAGTCTACGGCGCCATCCGTTTGGCAATGACCTACATGGGTGGTCGTGGGCGAGCCAAAAAGCCTTGACGCGCTCTAGAGGGCGGGCTATATTGCCAGCCTTTAGTCGCGTCGCTTGGCACGATACGGAGTCCCAAAAATGAAATTTATCAAGTTTTTTAGTATACTTCTACTGGTCTGGTTGTTCAGCGCAGGCATGGTCTTGGCCGATGCCGCCTCTGATGCGGAACAGCTATTCAAGGCACGTAAGTACGACCAATGCATCGCTTCATTGCAGAAAGCAATCGAGAAGGATTCGCGTTACCATGAGCTGTATTACTGGCTCGGTCGCTGCTACCTTGAGAAAGAGGAGTATTCCCTGGCCGAAAAGGCCTTCGATGATTGCCTTGACAAGAAAGGCAACTATGATCCGGCCAAAGCCTACCTCGGGTTAACCTACGTCTACGAAGGCAAGTATGACGAGGCCAAGAAGATCCTTGAAAAAGGCGCCGAGAAGAGCAAGGATTATAAGGCGCGTTTCGAAAACCACCTCGGGCATCTCTACCTCGCCCAGGGTGACTACTCAAACGCCGACATCAATTTCCGCAAAGCCCTGATCGCCGAGCCGGATAACATCGAATTCCAGCGCGATCATGCTGATATGAACTACGAGAATGAAGTGTACGCCGTGGCGATCGGCAAGTATCAGGATATCCTGAAGAAGGATTCCACGGATGCCGAAACCTGGTACAAACTCGGGCGCGCACAATACAAACAGCGCCAGTTCACGGACGCTCTCAAGGATGTGTCGAAAGCGATCGGCCTCGACTCCAACTACACTACCGCTTACAACATGATGGCCGACATCTATATGATCACCGGCCTCTCTACGCTGAACAGCGATGCCGCCAAAGCTCAAGACTTCTTCCGTAGCGCGATCTGGGCATACGAGAAGTACCTCAGCACCAACGGTAAGGAGACTGATGAAGTCGACTATCGTCTGGGGCAGGCGTACTACTACGTCAACGCATACGAATCAGCCGTGAAGTACCTTGACCGGGCGATCGCCTCAGGTACCGATAAGTCGCAGGCCTATGACCAGAAGGCGAAGGCGCTCTTCCGGCTGCAGCGATTCGATGAAGCCGTGCAGGCTTATCAGGATTACGAGAACAAGATCACCGGCGGCGACCCCAATTATGAGTGGACGCCGGAGTACTACGATTTCTTCCGCGAACGCGCCGTCACCTTCTTCCAGCTTTATATGGATGGGAAACAGAACGGCGGAACCGCCGACTCAACACTGCTTGAGCGCGCCATCCCCAACTATCTCAAGGCCATTTCGCTGAAGGACGAGGATCCCCAGATGTATGTCCAGCTGGGCCTGAGCTACTACTATATCGGTGATTACGAGAACGCGGTGCCATGGTTCGAGAAGAAGATCGCGGCCGAGCCGGATGTCTACAACACCTACCTCAATCTCGCCTTTGCACTCCTCAAGCTTAATCGCGAAGAGGAAGCGATGCAGCAGATGATCAAGGTTACGGAGTTGAAGCCGGACTACATCCTCGCTTACAAGACTATTGCCAATACCTACATGCACACACTGAAGAACCGTGCGAAGGGTCTTGAGTGGTATGGCAAGTGGGCCAAAGCTGATCCGAACGCATACGAGCCTTACAAGTGGATCGGTTTCGCGCACGTCTCGGCCAAGCCGGTGGAGAAAGACGCAGCCGTCGCGAATCTCACCAAGAGCATCAATAAGATGGAGGCAAATGGTGTTGACATTTGCACAGAAATCGACGTGATTACATGGCTTGCTCAGGCTCATAGTTTCTATGAGACCGTTGAACATGACAACGATGCACTCAAGTGGGCGAATCGTGGCCTCAAGTGCGATCCCAATAATGAGACACTCAAAAGTCTGAAGGAGTCGCTTGAATAGAGGGCTCCCGCCTGACTTACGCTAAGGACTTTGTTTAATGGCTGAAGAAAAAACTGATAACAAATCCGGGAACGCCTCAGCAGCGGCCGGCGCGGCAAGCGCCGAATCTGCCGCGCTGGGAGATGAGCGCTACCAGTATATCGGCTTTGAAGCCTTCGGCTCCAAGGTCGGTAATTTCTGGAAGAGTGATAATGAACGTCAAAGCTACGTTGAGCGCGTCAAGGGTCAGGTAGGCTCAATCTACCGCAACTCGGTAGTTTATTCAACGGCGATTGGCGCAACTGATCGCATCTTCATTGTCATCGCCAGCCTGGCTATGATCATCGCGCCATTCCTGACCTGGTTCTCCGTCAAAACTATTTATGGTCCCGAGACCTTCTCAGGACTGCTCGGATTCTTCAATCGCGACGGTTTCTGGTTCTATGTCGAGAAGATGGATGGCTGGGTCATCCCGACGACGGTCTATCTCCTCGCCGCCATGGCTGCGCTCTGTATAATCCTCGGAATCCTCGGGCTCGCGGCACCATTTCTTAAAGCGAAGTCAGAGGCGGCCTACGTTGGCCGGGTGAAGTCAATCCTCAGGCTCAACCTCATTCCCCTGCTCATCTTTCTCGCAATAATAGTGCTGGGCATAGTAACCCAGAGGATCCCGTTCGGTGAACATCTGGGTGTCTATGATCTGGGAAGCAGGTACACGGTAATAACGTTGATCCAGTTCTCGAGCTATGGCTTCTGGATCGCCTTCTTCGGCATGATGCTCAACTTCAACAAGTCTCGAGAGCTTTAGCAAGATTAAACGCGCAGGCGGTCAGCACAGTCTACCAGATGTTGACCCCTCGATTGGATGATTAGAAATTAGCTGACGTTTTAATGAAGAAACTCGGAGGATTTTTCCGGTGAAACAAACCATCTTCGTAACAATCATAACGATCGTTGCAATAGTCTTCGGTTACGTAATCTGGGGACCGATTCTGGGCTCTCAGGAGCCCGGCACAATTCCTCATTCCGTACATGAGGGTGGTCCGCTCGTTATCGTGCTTATCGCTATCCTGTTTATGCTGCTGGCATTCGTGGTCGAGCGCTTCCTCTCGTTGCGCGTCGCCAAGGGCAAATCCTCGATTCAGGTATTCTTCAAGAACCTGATCAAGATGCTGCGCGACGGCAAATACGAGGACGCCATCGCTGCCTGCGAGAAGCAGCGCGGTACTACCGCTAATGTGCTTCGCGCCGGCATCGAGCGTTTCATGAACGTGAAGAACGATTCAAGCATGGATACCGAAAAGAAGATTTCCCAGGTTCAGGCCGCGATCGAGGAAGCCAACGCACTCGAAGGACCGCTGCTTGAGCGCAACCTGATCGCCATGTCAACGATCGCATCGATTGCAACCATGGTCGGTCTTCTCGGTACAACGATTGGTATGATTCGTGCCTTCGCGGCTACCGGTTCGGCGCAGGGTGGCGTGATCGACGCGAACTCGCTGGCGAAGGGTATCGCCGAGGCGCTGGTGAATACCGCCGGTGGTCTCGTCTCCGGTATCCTCGGTATTTTCTTCTATAACTTCTTCGTCAACAAGGTTGACTCATTCAACTACACGACGGACGAAGCAACCTATGAAGTGCTGCAGCTGTTCAAGGCTCAGGCTGATAAGGCGGCATAAGAGATGGCAATTAAGAAGAAACGGCGACTGTCGATCCGAATCGACATGACACCTATGGTGGATATCGCGTTTCTGCTATTGATTTTCTATATGGCAACGACGCAGTTCAAACCACCGGAGCAGAAGGAAGTTACCCTTCCGGTGTCGCATTCGCAGATCGAATTGCCATCAAAAGATAAGATCATGATTACCGTTACCTCCCAGGATTCGGTCTTCGTCGACTACGTTGAAAGAGTCGAGGAAGAAATCAATGGACAGACGGTCAACAAGCTGGACCGTGTCTACATCGAAACCACTCCATTCCAGGTGGGTAGCATCGTCAACCAGATCCGTGCTCGCAACCTGAGCGCGCTGGTTATCATCAAAGCTGACAAAGATGCCAAGTTCGGTACTATGCAGAAGATCATGGATACGATGGTGGAGTCAAACCTGCCACGGTTCCAGGTCGTGACCGAACTTGAATCTGAGGCAATATAGAGGAGGTGAGACTGAATGGCTGTTGATGCCCCCCAAAAAGAACCTAGTGGTGGGAAAAAGAAAGGTCTAAGGCGCCCCAAGCGCAGACTTGCCATTCGTATCGACATGACTCCCATGGTCGATATCGCTTTCCTGTTGCTGATTTTCTACATGGTCACGACAGTGTTCGCCATGCCACAGGCAATGGAAATCAACCTTCCTCCGAAATCTGAGGATGAGACCGCTGACCGCCAGAAGGTCAAGACATCGAATCTTTTGAATGTCTACGTCGATGAGGAAGGCGACATCTACTACGATATCGGCAAGTCTCTGGAGACCGGCGAAGATATCAAGGTACCGATCGAGGTCAGCGCCGATTCGCTGAGGACGCTGTTCATCCGCTATAACTGGGATCGTCCCAAACTGAATACATTGCTGATTATTCACCCCGAAGCTCCATACTCCAGAATGATCGATTTGCTCGATGAAGTCGAGGTCTCTGAAGCCCTGTTGCGCAATAACGAGGATTTCATGAAGACCTACCTTGAGGCAAACCCCGACTTCGACAGCTTCAGCTTCCGCTATTCGATCGATCACTGGGATCGCAAACATGATCGCAGGATGGCGCTGGCGCACGGAGAGTCCGTAGGAGGAGGGGAATAGCCATGACTACTGCAACTCGCGCTGTCAGATGGTCCCCGATTGGCGCCTTCGAAATGAAGCGCACCTACTGGGGCAACATGTTCAAGGCTACTCTCTTTGTCCTGCTAGGCTTCGCGGTGATTATTGGCGGAATCGCGTTGATCCGGATGCTGACCGCTTCCGAAGCGGTCGAGGCACCCACGCTGATCATCCGCGACATCTCCGAACTCGGCCCGCCGCCGTCGCTGGCGCGGAAACCGCAGCAGATCAAGGTAACGCAGGAAGTTGCGGCGCCTAAGTTCACGCTGCCGGAAGCTGTACCGGATGAAGAAGTCGTCGAGGACTTCGTGGTGGTCTCGCAGGATGAACTTGCCGAAATCACCTCGCCGGTGATCACGGAGGGTGAAGGCACAGGCAACATCCAGGTGGATATCCCGCTCGAGGATTACCTGCCGGCGCCGGATGAGTTTATCGCGGTTGAAGAACAACCACAGCTACTGCAGAAGGAATCCCCGAAGTACCCTGAAATCGCCCGCAAGGCCGGTATCGAGGGTTCTGTCTGGGTAAAGGTGCTCGTCGACAAGGACGGCAATGTGCGTGACGCGATTATCCTCAAGGAATCAGGTGCTAATGCCGGGTTCGAAGAGGCCGCACTTGAAGCCGCTAAGAAGAGTATCTGGAGACCCGCCATGCAGAACAAGCAGCCGGTGGCGCTCTGGGTAGCTTATGAAGTGAAGTTCCAGCTTAAGGGTGGCCGCTAAACCCTCAGGCTTGTTCGAAATTTGCAGATCGGCGGTTGTAACCGACCGCCGGTCCGTTCCCTCACCAACAACTAGATTTTCCCTCACACCAAACATCGACGTCTAGTGGCCCAGATCGACTCGATGGTGCTCCTGCAATTCTGACGAACGAATCTCCTTCGTCAGCGGGAATAGACCGGGCACCCAGGCTGTATTCCCGATAGAAACAGTCTGAGCAACTGACTCAGCGACATCACAACCCGCTTTTAGAGCAGCCAGATTCAAACAATGTCGAATGCGCGCCCTGTCCACGCCGGCGCCATTCACAAGGAGGGATAACGCCATGCGTACGATTCGTGATGCAGGAGTGACCGCTCTCATGGGAGCGCTGGAACTGAAACGGTGCTACCACCGCAACCTGTTCATTGCAGTGCTGATCATCCTGGGGGCGACGGCTCTGATGTTGTTGGTGACAACTATGCTCGCCTCGGCTGCGCCACCGGCAGGACCGGAACCCCGCACTGTGGCCCTGACCGATACCTTTACGATTGATCTGAGCCTCCCTCCCCCCACTGTCGAGACTCCGTCTGAGGTCGTTCCGGCACTACCCCCGACGCTTCCCGACCAGGTAATCATCGATGTCTGTGAATTTGACGTGGTCAGCGACACCGTGCCGATCCCGCTCGATCCGGTAATGGCTTCTCAAGAGGAGATTTCGCGGCAGATAGGGAGTGGAGGCAACGACGGCGGTAGCCTTTGGGGGAGCGATCAAGCCGGTGTTGCCCTCCGCTTTGTGCCACCGCCAGACACTTTCATTGCGATTGAGGTTCGGCCTCAGGCGATCGATCTCGTCTCGCCGAGATATCCGAGTATCGCCAAACGAGCAGGCATTGAAGGAACTGTCTGGGTGAAGGTCCTGATCGACTTCGACGGTTCGGTTATGGATGCAATCATCCTGCACGAATCGGGGGCCAACGCAGGATTCGAGGAAGCCGCACTCGAATCGGCACGCCTCGGCAAGTGGAGCCCCGGACTGCAAAACAAGCAACCGGTGCGGGTCTGGGTGGCTTATGAGATCAAGTTCAGGTTGCGCTGAGGAGGGGCTGACAACTATCTTATACCGTAGTATCCATCATTCGGAATAGCGAGTGGGATACCCTGCAGGTCTTAGAATCTCCACCTTGGAACTGTCATTGCTCCGGCGACGTGCGGGAATCTAATTGCTCTGTCGAAAGGAGAATGAAATGCGTTGTCTGGTAATGGGCATACTTCTGCTGTGTGCTCTCGGGTGTGCTGAAAGCGAAATCGTATCCCAGGAAGAGACCGCTGTCACCAAGACGCAGTTTGGTGAGGCCGTTTCGATCGTCGGCTCATGGCACTGGAAGGTAGAGATCGAAGCTGCAGAAGCCGGTACTGATCGTCCCTCGACGGAGGCATTCATTGAGGTCGATCAGCAGCCGAAGATGTTGGAGAAATCAGCTCCCATCTACCCTGAGGAGGCAAGAGAAAACGGAATCGAAGGAGAGGTTTGGGTACAGGTCCTGGTTGATCTGAGCGGAAGAGTTGCGGAAGCTCGAATTCTGGAGCCAGCGGGGAAAAATGTCGGCTTCGAAAAAGCCGCTCTGCAGTCGGCGATCAATACGACCTGGGAGCCGGCCAGGGCGAAAGAGCAGCCTGTTTCAATCTGGGTAGCGTATGAGGTCCAGTTCAGGCTCAGAGAACACCACGAGGCTGAAGGCTAAAGGTGCCAACTGCCGGTTTCACTGCGCGAAATGCACTAAATCGGTCTGAATCCTCTTGACGGATGTAGAGTGTTACGTATTATATTCAGATAGGAATTGTCTCAACAGACCCAAACAACCCGCATTGACAGCATCCCAACGGCCATGGGCCGAGCGGCATCCGAGCACGCCGAGGTGGATGAATATAGTTCGCGACTGTAAATTGTGTGAATTTCGCTACGTTCATTTTACATTCGTGTGACGAAACTATAAGACAGGTTCTGTTGTTTATAGACAATGGACTCTCGATGGAGTCCAGGCGATTAGGGAACCGGAGGATTGAGCACTCACCAGCTCAGACCCGGTTGAGAGGAGGAAAAATGACAGCGAACTCATCTGCTCGGCAATTCGCGCCAGAGAGCCATCTCGCGCGTCTTATGCTGATCGCTGTCGCGGTTCTCTTTGTTTTCGCTATCGTGGTTCCGACTGACTCCGCGCAAGCCGCGGAGGAGAAGTATGCCACCGGCATATCGAGTGGTAAGACCAAACCACTCATCGATATCGAAAACAAACTGATGGGTCCGAAGAAAGCTCGACCTATCAAGAGAGCGTTGCCAACGACTCAGGGTAAAATCACCACCGCCGATACGACCCGGGTCGAGGATGCCTCAAAGTACAAGTTGTACATTGAGCCCATTTTCCCGCGCAAAGCCCGCCTTGTTAACAAGGAGGCTGTTGTGGAGGTCCACCTGACCTTCGACGAGAAAGGGAAAATGAAGGATGCCAAGATCGTTTCCTGCACGACTCCCAACTGGGGCTTCGAGCAGGCGGTGTTGGCGGCAGCGTTGGAAGCGCGATTGGCGGGTCACGGAGATCGTGAAGTTACGGTGAAGGCTAAGCTGAAGTTTGAACTTCAGGACTAGCGTACCCTGCAGCTTCGCGACCATTCGCACGCTCACCGCTTGATCACACTGTGATCAGCACCACATACTCATTCCCTCACACAAACCAGAGCAGTACTGACGTACGCCTATATCAGCGGTTGTTGCTGTATGGAAATCAGTTGATACTCGCGCGTATTGGTGTGGCTTACGGGTTTCTTTCCCTGAGTAGTCGCTCCGCCTTTTTTACCTCACGCCACGATGGAGTTGCATAATATCCACTGCGCGGATTCTCGATCTCCTCGACATTCCCCTCGTACCATTGCTTGATCAGTTCAACGCCCGCCTTGAGCAGGTCGATTTTGAGATCGACGATCGTCCTGGCTGTAACCGGAATCTCACATCGAGCGAGAATCGTCCCACCGTCGATTACAGTCGTAACCCAATGAACCGTCGCACCAACCTTCTTTCCATCTGCGATCGCAGAGACCTCGGGCTTGTTCCCCCCAACCTCGGGAAGGTAACCAAGGTGCAGATTCACGATCTCCTTCGACAACCGGATTGTCTTCTTTCGGATGATTGACGACCCGAAGATACAGACCCGCTCCCCCTCCACATCCTTCGATTTCACTTTCTCCACGAACTTGCGCGGCATGTGATGCAGCAGGCCGGCGTTCTCGAATAGTGGGTGGTTGTCGAATTCCTTTCGCAAACGAGCGTTGACCAGCATGGCCGGAATCCCGATCTGCAGGGCTTTCTTGAACAGTCGCTTGTAGCTCCACAACTCCTGCTCGACGATTGTCAGCTTCGGTTGAAGTTGTTGCGCCAGCCAGTAGAGAGCCGGGCGGCCCTCTCCAACCAGAATGAAATCGCGCAACTGCGGGGTTGTGTCAGTTTCAGTCATTATTCTCTTCAAGCTTCCATAATCGAGTGGTCTCTAATTCTATGCCAATGTGCCTGCGAGTCAAGGGAATATCTCTCACAGCAGGAGCGACACCGTCGTTTACCCCTCTACCGTACCTCCGGGAGTCGTATTCCGGGCTTGACCCGGTATCGATTCGAACCATTGATTCACAGGCAGTTGATTATCACAAACCGACTGCGCGAGGCTTACCATGCAACACAACTCTCTACTTCATTCCTTGACATCACCTCCTAAATAGCGGAAGTTCTCTCCTTAGTATTTCTGGACGACGATTGCAGCACTGAAATGACACGTAACAAGATCATCAAGTATATCATACAGGTGGCGGTAATCGCCATTCTCGCCTATTTCACGGTGCCCGTCTTCATCAAGAGCTTCAAACAGTTCCGGCCCGCTGAATGGGAAATCAACTATTGGCTGCTGGGCGCATCGTTGATCCTGATGCAGATTGTGCTCTGGGGCCAATCCGCCATCTGGTCAAAGATGATCGGCCTGTTCCAGCGCAAAATCGGCTATTGGAAGGCGTTCAAGGTCGCATACCTCGGCCAGCTTGGTCGCTATGTACCGGGCAAAGTCTGGCAATTGCTTGCGGTTGCCTATCTGGCCAAGAAGGAGGGCGTGCGGGTCGAGGAAGCTACCGCGGGATTTATCCTCGCACAGGTGTTTGCAACCCCGCCGGGACTGCTGATTGTTATCCTCTACCTATTCGTGATTCAGGCATCGAACGCGTACGCCAAATACTCCGCTTTCTCCTGGGCCGGGGTTCTGGCACTGGTGATCTTCCTCGTGATCTTCCTGCAGCCCAACCTGTTCAAAAAGCTCCTCAACTTCGGACTCACCAGGCTGGCGCGTCAACCCGCGGTGGAGTTTCAGTTGCAAAAAATGGTAGGTCTACAAGTGCTCTTCTACTATTTTCTGACCTGGAACCTATACGGAGTCTGCTTTTATCTTTTCCTGAACTCCGTGTTGCCGGGCTACGAGTTCAACCTGATTGAAACTATCGGTGCCTGGACCCTGGCCTACCTCGTAGGCTATTGGACTATTGTCCTTCCAGCCGGCATCGGGGCACGCGAAGCGGCACTCATACTGCTGCTTGCACCGGTAATCGGGGCTGAACGCGCCGGGATTGTCGTGATTGGAGCGCGTCTCTGGTCGATGATCGGAGAGGTTATCTGTACTATCATCGCCTGGCGGGTTCGTTAGCTCGGAACGCAGTCTGAAGAATTGGGATTAAGTGGCTAAAAAGAAAAGACAACCGCAGAAAGATAACAGAGAACCGCTTCAACGCGGGCCAAGAGGGGATTTTATCGGTGACCTGGAGAGAGGCAAACACTTCTGGCTCTACTACGCCGGCGCCACACTGATCTTCACGATCATCCTCTTCAACAAGTTTATCTTCTCCGCCGCTACGGAGATGCTGTACAGCTCCGACACAATTCAAGCCGGTATCTTCTTTCGCCAGTTTATTACTGAATATATCAAGACTCACTTCGCCGTCCCCCAGTGGAACCCATATATCTTCGGCGGCATGCCGCCCGTGGACGCTTTCCACGGTGATATCTTCTATCTCCCAACCCTGATTCTGAAAGAACTGTGGCCGGTTAATGAAGTTTATCGCGCCTTCGGCTGGGGCCTGGTGCTGCATGTTTATCTGGCAGGGCTGTTTGCTTATCTGTCAGCGCGTGGGTTTGGGCTCTCGAAGCTGGCTTCGGCATTCGCAGGAGTCGCCTACATGTTCTCCGGCTACCTGGTGTCGATGGTTGCCCCGGGCCATGACGGTAAAATGTTCGTTACCGCGCTCTTTCCTCTGGCGTTCTACTTCCTCAACCGGGGGACTCAAACGCTCCAGCTTAAATGGTTCATTTCGCTCGGTCTCACGATCGCCTTTATCATACTCACGCCGCACCCACAGATGGCATACTTCAGCCTCTGGGCGTTAGGTTTCTGGTTTGGCTATCAGGTGATTCTGATGCTGGTCGACAAGCGCGGTATCGCCCGAACAGGCGGGCTGGTTGTGATGTTCGTTCTGGCCGTGGTGATTGGGCTGGCCGGCTCAGCAATTCAGATGCTACCCTCCTACAAGTATATTCAGGAGTTCTCACCTCGAGCAGGTGAGGGCGCCGAAGGGCGGGGTGGCTACGAGTGGGCGACATCATGGGATATGAACCCGGAGGAAGCGGTGGGACAGGTTATTCCATTCTTCCCGGGTGTAGATGATGGCAAGGACGCCGGCGGTTACTGGGGTAAGAACCCTTTTAAGGATAACACCGAGTACGCCGGATTCTTCCCCCTGTTGCTCGGAATCGTGGGGATCTTCCTCTGGCCACGCCGGGAAACCTGGTTCCTGCTTGCTCTGGCAGCCTTTGCTTTGATCTACGCGCTCGGCGATACGACACCAATCTTCCATCTCTTCTTTGCCGTGATCCCGAATGTCAGCAAAATGCGTGCGCCATCGATGATCATGTTCCTCTTCGCCTTCTCCTTCACTATGCTTGCGGCATTTGGCCTTGATGCCATCCGCAGCTTGCGTGAGAACGCGGGAGCGATGACTCGCGAGAAGCTGAACAGGGCGCTGATCATCTTCGCCGGTGTGCTGACTCTCGCTGCAATCCTGTTCACATTTGCGGGTGAGGGATTGATGTCGGTTTACAAATCGATCTTCTATACACAGATCACTCCCGACAATCAGCAGGCGATGATCGGAACCCTGGGGACGATCAAAACCAGCCTGTGGTTGATCACCATATTAACCTGGATTGCGATTTTCATTATCCGTGCCTATATGGGCAGGGCATTAGGCCAGGCAGCGATCGCAGCATTGATCTTCATCTCACTCGTTGATCTCTGGCGCGTCGATTTCCGCTTTATCGACACCGCGCCATTTGCACAGTTTTTCCCGCGTGCCCCGGTTGTCGATATGCTCGAATCCCAACCGGGCCCCTTCCGGGTGATCAATCTCACGCGGCAGAGTTTCTCTTCCAAGAACTATTTTGCCATGAATCATATCCAGCAGTTGACTGGCTATCATGGTGCTCAATTGAAGAGCTTCGATGAGTTCGTCGGCGGCCTCAGCTTCCGCCATCTGATGGGACCGAGTGGACTACTCAAACCGGCATTCCAGCTTACCAATACTCGCTATGTTGTGGTCGATCAGAATGTCGGACTGCCGAAAGAGGAGGGCTACACCCGCGTGTATGGCCGTGAGGTCAATGTCTTTGAGGTGCCCGGTGTCCTTCCACGCGCGACGATCTTTCATCAGTATGAAGTTGTAGAAGATGACACGACATCACTCAACAGGTTGCTGTCGCCGGACTATCCCTACCTGTCGACGCTGATGCTTTACGAGGAGCCTGAGCCGCGACCGCAGCTACCAGATTCGACAGCCCGCGAAAGCGCCGAAGTCGTCAGTTATGAGATCGAGCAACAGACCTACCGCGTCACACTCGCCGCCCCGGGGCTGCTGTTTGTCTCAGATAACGATTTTCCCGGCTGGAAAGTCAGGGTGGATGGCACGACTCAGCCGATCCTGAAAGCGAACCATACTTTTCGTGCGGTTGCGCTGCCGGCTGGAACTCACGAAGTTCAGTTCTACTGGGATTGGCCCCGTTTTCAGACCGGCAAATGGATTACGCTCTTAACATTCGCCGTTTCAATCCTTGGATTAGTCGCACTGGTGATCGTAGGTAGAAAAAAGAATACCACCGGCGACCAGGCAACCGGAGGTAATACAGCGTGAGCGAACGCGCCCTCGTCCTTCTCCCAACCTACAATGAAAAAGACAATGTTGAACGGATTACCGCTCGGATTCTCGAGGTGGACCCGCGCATTGAAGTACTGGTTGTGGATGACAACTCGCCCGATGGCACCGGTGAGATAGCCGACCGAATGGCTGCCTCGGAGCCGCGCGTCAGTGTGCTGCACAGGCCCGGCAAGCAGGGACTGGGGCGTGCATACATCGCCGGGTTCAAGTACGGCATCGAGAAAAAGTATGACTATATCTTCGAGATGGATGCCGACTTCTCGCACCAGCCGAAGTATCTGGCTGACCACCTCAAGAATATCGAGACCTGTGACCTCTCCCTCGGATCGCGCTACATCCCCGGAGGTGGAGTGGAGAACTGGCCCAAAACTCGCTGGGCGATCTCCTACTATGCGAATGTCTACTCCCGGGTTGTTACCGGACTGCCGGTCAAAGATGCCACCGGCGGGTTCAAGTGTTTCCGCCGGGAAGTCCTTGAGTCGCTTGAGCTCGATTCAATTCGATCGAATGGTTACTCGTTCCAGATCGAAGTCAGTTTCCGCGTCTGGCTGAAGGGGTACAGGATCAGGGAAATCCCGATCGTCTTCGTCGAGCGCGAGGCGGGCCACTCAAAGTTCTCCAAGAGAATTATCTACGAGGCTGTATTTATGGTGCTCTATCTCGGGCTCCAGTCAATACCGCACCGCCTGAAGCGTCTGTTTGGTTTCGGCAAGCGGAAATAACCGAGCAATCGTATGCCTGCTAGTGCTGAGACGCGCCCGGCAGTCTCAATCCTGATACTCAACTACAATACCCCACGGCTCGTTAGAACCCTGGTCGAATCGATCTTGAAAAATCTCGGCTCCATTTCATACGAAGTGCTGATCCTGAACAATGGTTGTCGACCGGGCTTTCTCGTTACCCCGAATGATCTGCCCGCAAAAGGCATCATTGTTGAAGCCAGCGAGAGTAATCTCGGATTTGCCGCCGGCTGTAACCGGCTGGCCACGAAGGCCCGCGGAGATTATCTTCTCTTTGCAAACTCCGATTGCGAGATAACGGCTGACATAGTAACCCCGATGGTTCAGTACTTGCAGCACAAGCCCGATTGCGCAGCGTGTTCACCCCGGACGCTCTATCCTGACGGTCGCCCCTGTTCGACGATCAGACGGATGCCTACTCATGCAAATATCGGGCGATCACGCGGTGCTGTCCTGAAGGTCGGAAAGGGAGACTACACACTGGAAGCCGACGAATCGCGTAAGTCGGTCGAGGCTATGGCGGCGACCTTTATGTTGATTACCACGAACACGTTCCGCCAGCTCGGAGGATTTGACGAACGCTTTTTCATGTACGTGGAAGACACCGATCTCTGCAAGCGGCTACATGCAGCCGGGTATGACCTGGCCTATCTGGGTGATTTGACGGTCCGGCACCAGTGGGGGGCCTCAACCAAACAGCACCCACTACGCATGAAGTTTCATCAACACAAGTCGGTCTGGCTGTTCTTCCGGAAGCATTATCCCGAAAAACGACTGGCAAACCTCTGGCTTGGTGTCAAACTAATGATCAACCTGGCGATCGTCAGTGTGCTTCAGCTTTTCCGTCGTAGGGAGGAAGCATGATCATCACATACATCGCCGTTGCCATCGCACTGTTCCTGGTCTGCTATTTTGCCTACCCGCTTTTGATCCGCCTTTCGATCGCGATTGGCTTCCTCGATCACCCGGCGGGGCGGAAGCGGCACCGCACCCCGATCCCCAACACAGGCGGCTGGCTGATATTCATCGGATTCTGGCTCGGCGTCCTGGCGTTTCTGCAGGTGGACCAGCGTGTCGCCGCAGAACTGACGCCATATCTGCTCTACATCGCGCTCGCACACCTGGTGATCTTTCTCGGTGGCGTAATCGACGATCGCAAGCCGCTGTCTGCGATCACGAAGCTTGCCATTCAACTTGGTTCAGTTGCGATTCTCTTCGCAGGCGGGCTGAAGGTGCACACTATTTACGTTCCGTTCACCGGTTCTTTCCCGTTGCCGCCGTTGATCAGCTTTCTTGCCACGGCGTTCTGGCTGATGGCGATAGTCAATGCACTGAACATCATCGACGGAATGGATGGCCTGGCCTCGGGGCTTTCGATCATCGCGGCAGTCGGGCTGCTCTACACGGCGCTTGCGCTGAGTATTCCGGTCGTGGCGGCGATCTCGACGGTGACCATTGCGGTCGTCCTCGCCTTCTTACGCTACAATTTTCCACCGGCAAAAATCTTCCTGGGGGACTCCGGCTCGCAATCGCTCGGTTTCATTCTCGCGGTGATGGCTATCTACTGTCCGATCAAGAGCTATACGGTCGTGGCGATGTTCATTCCGCTGCTGGCGCTCGGTGTTCCATTGCTCGAACTTGCCCTCAGTTTCTCGCGCCGCCTGGCCACCGGCAGGCCGGTTTTCCGGGCCGACCTCGGCCACCTCTACCATGTACTCCCCAGACGCGGATTCAGCCAAGTCCATACGCTGCTTGTGTTTTGGGGAGTTGCAACCGCGCTGCAGGTCTTCGTCTTTACTTTGTTTTTGTTTGACCGCCGTATCGTATTCTCTATATTGGTGCTATTTATGCTGATCGTTGCTGGCTGGTTCCGGCAGCTATCCAGGAAAGAGGTACGCTAGCATGGCAGCAGGCGGCTATCTGGAATTCGAGAAGCCTATTCTCGAATTGGAAAAGAAAATCCGGGAAATGAAGGAATTCTCCTCTGGTGGAGGAGTCGAATTATCCTCGGAGATTGTCTCGCTCGAGCGAAAACTGGAGAAATTGCAGACAGATATCTTCTCCAAGCTTTCTCGCTGGCAGCGGGTGCAGCTTGCCCGTCATCCGAAACGCCCCTACACCCTTGACTATATCGGCCATATCTTCACCGATTTCGTGGAGCTACACGGCGATCGCGGTTTTGGCGATGACAAAGCTGCCGTATGCGGCTTCGGCAAGCTGGATGGCCGCAAAGTATGTATCATCGGTCAGCAGAAGGGGCGCGATACCAAAGCCAAGCTGGAGCGCAACTTCGGGATGATGCACCCGGAAGGCTACCGCAAGGCTCTCCGGATCATGCGTACCGCCGCTCGCTTCGAACGCCCGATTATTGTCTTCATTGACACCCCCGGGGCATATCCCGGTGTCGGGGCGGAAGAACGCGGTCAGGCGGAAGCAATCGCCCGCAATATTCTTGAGATGTTCAATCTTCCGGTGCCGATCGTGCTGGTGATCATTGGTGAGGGCGCTTCTGGCGGTGCGCTCGGTATTGGTATCGGGGACAAGATCCTGATGCTGGAAAATTCCTGGTACTCAGTGATCTCACCCGAGGGTTGTGCGGCCATTCTCTGGCGTGACAACGCCAAAGCGCCGGATGCCGCCGAGGCTCTCAAACTTTCGGCAACTGACCTGTTGGAACTTCGGGTAATCGACAAGATCCTGCCGGAACCCAGCGGCGGCGCTCACCGTAACCATCAGTTGGCGGCGAATATCGTTAAGGCAGAATTGGCGGCGTCCCTCGATGAATTGGGAGAACTCTCCAGAGAGGACCTCCTCCGACGCCGGCTAGACAAGTTCCGAACCATAGGTGTGTACGATGAAATCTGATTCAAATTCGACTTCAGAATCGAGTAAGAAAAAAAGCGGGCTCAGCCCCGATCTACTTGAAATTCTCGCTTGCCCCAAGTGCAAACAAAGCGTAGCCTACAACGACGAGACAGATTCGCTTGATTGTATGAAATGCCGCTTGCGCTACCGTATTGATGAGGGCATTCCTGTGATGCTGGAAGAAGAAGCGCGGCCATTTTGAAGAGATTTAGGAAGGAGCCCGCGAATCGATGAAACTGTCAAAGTTTTGTGAAGAGCATCTGATAAAATTCGATATCGAGGCAAAATCGAAAAACGACGTAATCGAAGAGCTCGTCGAACTTGCCGCGCAGTCGAAACTTGTAAAAGATAAAGATCAGCTTCTGAAAGATATCATCACCCGCGAAAACCTGGTTACCACCGGAGTGGGCTACGGTGTTGCGTTCCCGCACGCCAAAACCAAAGCCACACGCGGCATCGTGATCGCCTTTGGTCGTTCCGACGAAGGGATCGATTTTGAAGCGATGGATAAACAGCCGGTGAACCTGTTCTTCCTGATCGCCGCACCTGAGGATGCCATCGGCGCGCACCTCAAGGTGATGGCGCATCTTTCTTACCTGATGAAATCTGAGAAGAACCGCGAGAAGCTGATGCAGGTCAAGAGCCCGGGAGAACTACTGCAAATCCTTGACACTATTGAATAGCGTCTGAAACGTCTGAAGAACGTCAATGAGATGGTCTGTCGATCGGCTTTACCGGAACAGAAAAGCATTACTGATCATCTCGGGATTTCTCATCCCACTGCTGCTGTCATTGCTGTTGCTCCCTGAGAAAACGTTTGTTGCCCGCGTACTCCAGGACCTCTTTTATTCTCCCTTCTGGGCGCTTTCCAACAAAGTGAACTCGCTCCTCGACGTCTATCAGGAAAACGTCGAACTCAGCAAAGAGGTCGTTCATCTTCGCTACGAACGCCTCGGCTATGAATCTGACCTGATCGAAAACGAGCGCTACCGCGCTATGATCAACGTACTCCCCGGCGAGCAGTATCGCTACATCGCCGCAGATGTAGTCGCGTATGATCCCGGCCGACGCTACTCGGCGGTCACGATCAAGGCCAATGAAGATATCCGCCGTTTCCGCGCGGTAGTCGACGAGAATGGTATCGTGGGCAAGACCTCCAGCACAACCGGTAAGATCGCCAACGTCTCGCTGCTCATCGGTCCGAACTGCCGCGTGGCTGCACGGGATAAAGAGACGCGCTCCCTCGGGATAGTCAAATGGCAATCGGGCCGCGGGCTGATCTTTGACGATGTCGCCGTCGAGGCGGAGGTCGCCGTTGGGGACACTATCATCTCTTCCGGGATGGGGGGAGTCTTTCCTGAAGGGTTGATCCTGGGTACCATTACGAGCATCACGACGCCGAGCTCGGCTTTCTTCAAACAGATCAATGTCGATCCGGCGGTGGACTTTTCATCCCTCGATAATGTGATTATCTTAGAACCGGTTGAGGAGGGTGGACCGTAATCATGGCAGCACGGGTCGCCAAATTCATCGTCCTGGCTTACTTCGTGGCGTTCTCGCAGACGATCCTCGCCAACCTCACGTCAATCCATGGAATTGTGCCTGATTTCGGGTTGATCGTGATCCTGTTGATCGCTCTGCGCAAAGATTACCTGGTCGCGCTCCCTGCGATCTTCATGTGTGCCCTTATCATCGATGCGCTGACTCCGGAGTTGCTGGGAATCGGTACGATCATCAGATTTGGTATCGGTGTCGCCGCGTATCAGCTCCGCCGTGCACTCAACATCGAACAGCTCTTCAGCAGACTGTACCTGATCGCCGGTGCGGAGTTCGTCCATCAGCTTCTCTATCAACTCGTAGCCAATAAGTTCGATATTTCTACTGTGGGGCAGATATACTGGGAAGTTTCCCTGCCCACTTTGGTGTATACAACAATAGTGGGCTTCGCCGCGATGTTCCTTCTCGATCTCGAGTACAAGCTGGAGATCACGAAACGAAAGATCACCTGAGATCTCGAATTACCGGGAGAGATCGTCCGTCCAACGTCAGTTCAATCGAGGCAACGTTGGCGATCATGATTGGTTTGGCAGGTAAGAGTTGGCAGAACTTGCATCGAAAACATCCCGTACGCGATTCCTGACCATCGCGCTCGCCGCGATCTTTTTGCTGTTGGTCGGCAAGCTGATACACCTCCAGGTGTTCTCCTTCGACTACTACACGCAGATCTCTGAGGAGAATAGAATCCGTATCCTCCCCAAGACGGCCATGCGTGGAAAGATCGTTGACCGCTTCGGTCGTCTGCTCGCGTCTGATCGGCCGGCGTACACCGTTTCGATCATTCCCTCCGAGGCCAACAATCTCCCACTCCTGGCTGATCAGTTGTCGCCGCTGCTCCAGATGGAGGATGACCGCATCGTTCAGAAGGTCAAGGAGCGGCGTTTTCGGAAATATGAACCGATTCCGATCAGGCAGGATCTGGCGTTCCCGGCGGTCTGCGTCATTGAAGAATCTAATGAGCTGTTTCCGGGCGTAATCTACCAGCTCAATCATGCTCGCTTCTATCCATACGATAATGTCGGTGCGCATCTGCTCGGTTATACCGGTGAAGTCGACGAGGCTGAAACCAAGGCGCAGTATAGACTCGGATCAATGATCGGTCGTGCAGGTATCGAGAAGCAATATGATCAACAATTGCGCGGGCTGGATGGGATCGACTACTACGAAGTCGCTGCGACCGGCCGGATCATCGGCTTTCTCGAGGATAAGCCAAACAGGGAGCCGCTGCCGGGCGATGAACTCGGTCTCGCTATCGATCTGGACTTGCAGTTGCTGGTGGATTCTCTCTTCGGCGATACCCTCGCCGGAGCCGCCGTCTTCATGGACCCGCGCAACGGCGAGATACTGGCGCTCGTATCGCAACCAGACTATGACGCCAACCTCTTTTCCGGTTTTGTGCCGGCAGATGACTATAAGCGACTGATCAACGATGAGCGGCGCCCTCTCTTCGATCGAACCATCAGGGGGACCTACCCCCCCGGTTCCACTTCAAAGCTGCTCACAGCCGGGGCTGCGCTTGAGGCGGGTATCATCACGCCACAAACGAGGCTGAAACCTTGCTACGGGGGCTTTCAATTCGGCAATCGCTTCTTCCGCTGCCATAAACGCTCCGGGCATGGTGATGTTAACCTCTACCAGGCAATCGAGCAATCTTGCGATACCTATTTCTATCAGGTTGGGCTCAAGCTGGGGCTCAGCAACTTCAAGGAGTACGCCCACCGCTGCGGCTTCGACGAACTCACCGGGATCGACTTGCCCGCCGAGAAGGCCGGCCACGTCCCCGATGAAGCGTGGTACATGAAGACCTACGGAAAGTATGGTTGGACCAAGGCCGTGTTGCTCAACCTGGCAATCGGTCAGGGGGAATTCCTGACGACACCCCTGGCGCTGGCCCAATTCTACTGCGGAATCGTCAACGATGGAGTCGAGTACAAACCACACCTCATTCGCTATTCAATTCCGCCCGGTGGAGATACCGTCTGGACCCATCCAGAGGTAAGACGCACACTCCCATTCAAGAAAGAAACGCTGCAGGTCTTGCGTGATGCCGCACTTATGGTTGTGCATGGGACAAGCGGAACCGCCAGCGGATCGAAACTGCCGGGGGGAATCAAGATGGGCGGGAAGACCGGCACAGCACAAAATCCGCACGGAAATGAGCATGCCTGGTTCGCCGGTTACGCTCCAGCAGAAAACCCGATTATCGTCGGCGTTGTGCTGGCAGAACTTGCTGGCCACGGTAGCACCGCCGCAGCGCCGATAGTAAAGAAAGTGTTCATTCGCCACCTGCAAAAGAACGGCTATCTCGCACCGGCACTGCCGAAGCCGATGGAGGATGTGGCGCAATTCCAGGAGCCAATGGAGCAGGATGAAACGTCAATCGAGTGACATATTTATCCCCGGTGGCTGGACCACCTTCATCGCCGCGGGGCTGCTCTCGCTGATCTCGATCTTTCTGATCTACTCGGCGAATCATCTCAGCCCCGACCCGCGACTGCAGGATGACTTCATCAAGCAAACCATCTGGCTGTTCGGTGGCATCGGTATCTTCTTTGCCGTTGCGCTTGTCCCCATGCGCGTGCATGAGGTGTTCGCCTACGTCTACTACATCGGAGCCTGCGCGCTGTTGCTCGGCTTGATCTTCTTCGGCAGTTCCAAGTTCGGCGGCCAGCGCTGGTACTCACTCGGCTTCTTTAGCGTCCAGCCATCGGAACTGGCGAAGATAGCATTTATCTTCACCCTCGCGCGATTTCTGACTTACTATCGAAAACCAATCTCCTCACTGCGCAAGATCATCATCGCCTGCGCGATCTGCGGCTTCATCTCCGTGCTCGTCTTAAGGCAACCGGATCTGGGATCGGCGTTGATCTTCGTCGTGATGTTCCTCGTGATGATGTTCTGGGCCGGGATGCCGACGCGCTACCTGCTGCTGTTGATTACCCCCGTAATCAGCGTCATTGCATCATCAAGCGTCTATTCCTGGATCATCTTCTTCGTCGTGCTGTTGGTGGCGGTGTTGCTGTTGTTGAGACGTTCCATGCGGTTTATGATCCTGCTGGTGGCTGTCAACCTGGTCGTCGGGGCACTCAGTTCGATCGCCTGGAACCAGCTTCATGACTACCAGAAAATGAGAATCAAGATCTTTCTCGATCCGGGACAGGACCCACTCGGCGCCGGTTACCAGATCATCCAGTCGAAGGTTGCGATCGGCTCAGGGGGATTGCTGGGAAAAGGTTACCTATCCGGGAGCCAGAACAAGCTGGATTATCTCCCGTTGCGACATACCGACTTCATCTTCTCCGTAGGCGCGGAGGAGTTCGGCATGCTCGGCGCCATGATCATCGTCATCCTTTTTGCCGTTCTGATCTACAAAGGCCTGCAGTCGGCTCAACGGACGCGAAGTGATTTCGCCTCGCTGGTTGCGATCGGTGCGACCACCGCCATCGCCTTCCAGATGTTCGTCAATATCGGCATGGTGCTGGGGCTGTTGCCGGTCACAGGCGTGCCGCTCCCCTTTGTCAGCTACGGGGGATCGTCGATGCTTGCATGCTGGGTGCTGGCCGGACTGATCGCCAATACCGAAAGAAACTGGCAGGAATACTGATGGCATCCAGACGGAAAATAGAGAAAAAACACCAACTTGTGTTTGCCGATGCCCGCGATATGTCGATGATCAAGGATAAAGGCGTACATCTGGTTGTGACATCCCCTCCATACTGGCAGTTGAAGGATTACGGCGACGAAGGCCAGATCGGCTTCGATGACAGCTATCAGGACTATATCAACAACCTGAACCTGGTCTGGCAGGAGTGCTACCGCGTGCTCGAGGATGGTTGTCGGCTCTGCATCAATATCGGTGACCAGTTTGCCCGCTCCGTTTACTATGGTCGCTACAAGGTGATTCCGATTCGTACCGAGATCATCCGCTTCTGTGAAACGATCGGGTTCGATTTCATGGGCTCGATCATCTGGCAGAAGGTGACCACCTGTAATACTACCGGTGGAGCAACGATCATGGGCTCATTCCCGTATCCGCGCAACGGAATCGTCAAGATCGACTATGAGTTCATCCTCCTCTTTCGCAAACAGGGCAAGGCGCCACGTGTGAAGAAGGAAATCAAGGAAGCCTCCCGGCTCACAACCGAGCAGTGGAACGAGTACTTCTACGGGCACTGGAATTTCCCCGGCGAGAAACAGAATGGCCACATTGCCATGTTTCCGGTAGAATTGCCGCGCCGTCTGATCAGGATGTTCAGCTTTGTCGGCGAGACGGTCCTCGATCCGTTTGCCGGCAGCGGCACGACGATCGTGGCCGCCGAGGAAGAGCAGCGCCGCGGAATCGGTATTGAAGTGAACAAGAGTTTTCGTAAATTGATTGCCGATAGATTCGTGCGGCATGGATTGGATGATTCCGTCATTCAGTTCAGTGAAGCGGGGGAGTCCACCGCTGTTGATTTTGACCGTCTGCCGTACCGGTTTGTCGATGCCGTAGCACTCTCACGGGAACTCGATCCCCGCGAACAAAACTTCGGCTCACGCATCGGCATGGAATAGGCTTGCAGCTCAGGAGTAAATTGAATTGTCAAAAAACTTTGCCATAACCGGGGTTGCGGGCTTCGTCGCGCCGCGACACTTGAAAGCAATACGCGATACCGGTAACAATCTGGTCGCAGCAGTAGATCCCAATGACTCGGTTGGAATCATCGACAGCTATTTTCCCGATGCCAAGTTCTTTTCGGAATTCGAACGTTTCGACCGCCACCTCGAGAAGCTCCGTCGCCAGGGGGATGACCGTCGCGTCAGCTACGTCTCGATCTGTTCACCCAACTACCTGCATGATGCCCACGCACGCTTTGCACTGAGGATCGGCGCGGATGCCATCTGCGAGAAACCGGTGGTGCTCAACCCCTGGAACATCGACGCTTTGCAGGAACTGGAGGAAGAATACAAGCAGCGGATCTTCACGGTGCTGCAACTGCGTGTGCATCCGGCACTGCTGGAATTGAAGAAGAAAGCTGACGCCGAGAAGCACGATAAGAAGCATGAGATCGAGTTGACCTACATCACTTCACGTGGTGCCTGGTACCTGGTGTCGTGGAAGGGGCAAACCGAACGCTCCGGTGGTCTTGCCACCAATATCGGGATTCACTTCTTCGACTTGCTGATCTGGCTTTATGGCGGAGTTGAGCATAGCGAAGTCCACCACTCCTCACCACGCAGGGCCTGCGGTTTTGTGGAGCTGAAGAACGCCAACGTGCGCTGGTTTCTTTCGATCGAGCGCGATGACTTACCGCAGGATACTGCAAAACTGGGTCATCCCACTTTTCGCTCGATCACAGTTGATGGCAGCGAGATCGAATTCTCCGGCGGTTTCACCGATCTCCATACCGTCGTCTATCAGGAGACACTGGCTGGCCGCGGTTTCAGTCTGGAGGATGCCCGCCCCTCAGTTGCGCTCGCCCACGATATCCGCAACGTCAAACCGATTGGTGTTAATGAGCGCGCCCACCCATTGGCCAGGCGACTTAAGCTCGCGGTAGAGTAAGTGAGTGATTCGGTCTGGCTCCCACGGCTCGGACCCGCAAGCGCCCCTGCAGTGTGACACTTCAGCGCACGCCATTTCCACTTGACATCGCATCGATTCATGCGGTACATTCGAATGTAATCACTCGCTGTTAAGCAAATCTCATCATCACTCGCAAAGATCCGACACCCTACCCAAAGGAGGCTAACATGGGGCAGGACCGCAAAGCTACCCACAAACGTCTTGATCAGTTGTGGAACGACAACTCGGTACTTGAGTTGCCAATCAAAAACTCGAAGTATGTCATCCTGAGTGACCTTCACATGGGGGATGGCAAAAAGGCTGACGACTTCCGCCAAAATGCGAAAGTCACTGTCAGTGCACTTGGCTATTACTTGAGAGAGGGCTATAAACTGATCCTCCTGGGGGATGTCGAGGAGTTCTGGCAGTTCGACCTTAAGGATATTCGCGCTCAGTATGCGAACTCCGCTTACAGGGCAATGCAGGCATTTGCGCCCAACCGTATCCTCAGATTGTTCGGCAACCACGATTCGGAGTGGGGCGCCTTACTCGACCCCGCAACTACTGAGGCATACAAGTCGTGCCCGGAAGCAGTCAAACTTGTGGATGCTAATGGCAAAGCCAGGGTCTTGCTTGTGCATGGCCACCAGGGCAGTACCGAGTCGGACAAGAACACCTGGTTCAGCCGCTTTGTCGTACGAGTTTACAGGTATGTCGAACCGATAATCAAGCTCGACAAACACACCTCCGCTACCAAATCTCAGATTGCCGGCAATTATGAACGAATCTTCCACGAATGGGGCGCCGCGAACAATGCGGTGGTGGTGTGTGGCCATTCGCATCGCGCAATCTTCGCTTCGATGTCGTACACCGACAGGCTGAAAATCAAAATCAGGAATATGCAACGGGAGATTCAGCGTCATTCCGGATCCAAAGCGGACAGGAAAGCGTTACTCAAGCAGCTTGAGGAATTGTGGACCATCTACCGTGTGGAAGAGGCCAAGAACCGCAAGATCAGTCCGGCGGGTTCGACCAAGGATCCGGAGCCGTGGTACTACAACTCCGGCTGTGCTCTTTACACTGATGGAATTACTTCACTGGAGATCGAGAATGGCAACATCCGGTTGGTAAAGTGGAATCGTGACGCCACCCCCGCCAAGCAACGCGAGATTCTACAACCGGAGAACGGCCAGCCGCAACCAATTGTAGTGGGTTAGGTTTATGGCACTGTGTGTCAATCCCTCCTGGGG
>JBECKX010000082.1:0-6345 GCA_040235515.1 Candidatus Zixiibacteriota bacterium | reverse complement strand
ACCCAGATCGCTATCATCATTACCGGTGACATCGGCCACATCGCCGCCATCGCGATCTTAATCGCCAGTCCGCCGACCTCCATCACCACCAACCACCAGATCGTGAACGTTATCAACGTATCGATTCCATGGAAATCATAGCGATCATGCAGCAGTTCGCGGAACATGTAAATCGTGTAGATCGCCATCACAACCAGGAAAATCGAGATCAAGTCGCTCGGACCGATGGAAGGACCGTCGTAGTCGAAAGCGCGCTGCGCTACAATCGACTGAACAATCGAGACAACTATCACCAGCGGGTAGAGGGCCGCCTGCCCGATCGCTACCCAGCCCGGTAGGTTGTACTTGTTGGGATCTGTGTGACCGACGTCACTGCTTACCGTGGAATTCATATCGTGCCTCCCCGGGGAAGAAAACGCCTCCCGGTTCTAATATCGTTCAAGACAGCTTCAGCTACTAAACGAAATCGGGGAGAAACTCGAGAATATCGCCCGGCTGACAATCAAGTTCATGGCAGATTGCCGCCAGCGTGCTGAAACGAACACCTTTGACCTTGCCCGTCTTCAGCAGCGATAAGTTGGTAATCGAAATCCCGATTCGATCCGCCAGTTCGGTAAGCGACATCTTGCGCTTAGCCAGAATGACATCCAGATTCACCTGAATTCTCATAACTGTAGTATACTATCGATTTTAAACAAAGCAACAATAATTTTATGATATACATAAAATATTTTCAATACAACATTAAGTACGTGAAATGGCCGAGAAGGTTTCAGCCATTTGCCCGTGATCCTCCGAAAGCGATTCGAACTTGCAGCGGGAAGAGTGGTATATAAATTCGAGAGTATAAGAATCTACGATGTAGTTCAATTCAACACGGAGAGAGCGCTATGCCGTCATTCAAAGATCCACTTAAGACCTGCAAGGGGGGAATGGCCAAGCTTGATAGCGGCGAGAAGCTTACCCCCAAGAGATTTCTTCGCGTGATGTTCGAATCCTCGCGTCACAGCCAGGGCAGCGTGCGGCGCCAGGTGAAAGATCTTCTCAAAAAGATGGAATCGGAGAATTGGAAACTGCGCACCGGCAAGCCGGGACAGAGCCCTGATAAGCTGCCCTCGATCTGGCTGGAGCTTGATCGAACAAGATACATGCTGATGTACACTGAGGAGTACGGCGAACCCTTGATCGCGAAGATTAAGTAGTCGCACGACGACCGTAATTTAATTGTAGGAGCGGCTTCAGTCGCGATAGCTCAGAAGTCATCGACAGTCGAGGTCGGGGTGTGTGCATTCAACGCAGATCAGGTTCACCGGGCGCAGCATGCTGCGCCCCTACAGACGATATGCAATCGCACCACAAGAGGGCTTGACCTGCAAGACTTGATATGGAACCTCTAAAAGGGTGTGCACTACTAAGTAATGGAGTAACGCATTCACTCACGTAAGCGCGCTGATCAAATTCCCCTCCAACAAGGACGAGTTGATAAAGCTGCATGACTGAGATTTCGGCAGCGTGAGACGCGTCATCGCGAGGAGTGACGCCGACTTTGTCGGAGGAGCGACGTGGCGATCTCAGTGGTATCATGTAAGGTGAAGACGAGATTGCCACGCTCCCAACGCATTACGGGCGTCGGTCACTCGCAATGACATTTCTCGCTCCGAGGTTGCGTTCGTTACACTTTCTCAACACGCTCTAACAAGAGGGGTGGATCGTAGTTAGCCGCTTTCGCAAATAGCTACGAGACGGGGTGTGTTAAGATGTGCTATCGTCCCGCTGGAGCCCCTCACTCCTCCTCCAACCGCCCCAGCATCACCAGCCGTGCCCTGATCGCCACAACGGTGCGCCTATGCAGTTTCGCCAGATCCTCCAGTGACTTGCCGCCGTCGAATCCATCGAGCAGCGCCTTCAGTTCCTTGTCGCTCCACGCTGCACCGGCTCGTTCCGGCTGATTCTTCTTCTTCTTCTCCCACTCAATGCGTCGTTGCAGGGAGTTAACTGCCTCAAACAGTGCCCGCACGATTTTCGGGTCCTGATAAGGACTATCTTTGGCAAACACTTCACCGGTGACGGGATTGACACCATCCGCCAGTGACTTCACGACTTCAAATGCTTCTTTGGTTTCCATTGCATCCCCCAAAGGAAAGAGTTAGTGGTGTTTATGGTTTCGCATACTTGAGATTCCTGACTTCATCAACCTTTGTTATTCTTGCATCGTTCTCTTCAAACTCCCCTCTTGAGAGGGGTGGTGGCGACGATTCCGCCTTGCGGAATTGTCGGCAGCGGGGTGTGTATCTTGCGTTAGTCGAATAGCGTTCGATTCAACTAATCCATCAACAACACAACCTTGCTCGAAGGTTCCTTATTCAAGGCAAACATCGAGATCGCCTCGTTGAACTTCGCAAATGGATAACGATGCGTTATCACCGGCGTCGGATCAACCAAACCACCATCAAGCAAAGCCTGCATCTGGTACCAGGTCTCGAACATCTTGCGGCCATTGATCCCAATCACATTGGCGCCCTTAAAGATGATCGCGCGGTTAACATCGATCTTGACCGCATCCGGCGGAATGCCGAACATCACGAATGTCCCCGCCTTGCGCAGGATATTAAAACCTGAATCCATCGAGGCCTGATTGCCAGCCATATCGAGGACAACATCCACACCACCATGCGTCTCCTCGATGATCCGCTGCGCAAAATCAGGCTCATGCTTGACATTGATGCTGTCATGCGCACCCATCGTCTTGCAGATACCGAGATTGAAATCCTGCATGCCGATATTGTAAATCTTGTCCGCACCAACCGCCTTTGCAATCCCGCAGGAGAATGCAGCAGTGGGGCCATCCCCAATCACGGCGACAGTCTTGGTGGAGACATTACCCGACATCACCACATATACTGCATTTCCGAACGGCTCATGAATCGAAGCAATCGCGGGATCGAGATCACGGTCAACTTTCCACAGCACGATCTCCGGCAGGGCGACATACTCGGCAAAAATGCCGTCAGTGTCGACACCGAGGATCACCAGGTTGTCACAGATATGCATATTGCCCATACGGCACTGCTTGCACACCATGCAGGGGATATGCGACTCGGCGGCGACGAAATCGCCCAGTTTGATTTCTTTGATGTTACGGCCAACCTCCACGACTTCGCCGCAGCATTCGTGGCCGAAGATCAATGGTGGATTCAGCCTGCTCTGGGCCCATTTGTCCCAGTTGTAGATATGTTTATCGGTGCCGCAGATCGAGGCGGCGCGGGTTTTGATCAAGACTTGGTTGTCAGTAATTGTCGGGATTTCGACTTCGCGAAGGTCAGCCCCCTGCGCGCGTTCCGTTTTGACGCCGGCCAACATTGTTCCCACGACGGTATCCTTTCGACGAGCCTCTTGGAATGCCTCTCAATGAGACTATCCCTGCGGCCTGAGATATAGGAATCAGACGCCTGAATTTTTCGGCTGGAAAGATAGCTTTAGCCGGCAGCAATGTCAATCGAATCGGCAACTGTTACCCGGTCGGCCGCGTACACGGGTTGCTCCCATCCACGCGCAACATAGCGTTGCAGTTGTACTAGAGGCTTAAATCGCCGGCGGTGGGGCGCCGTACGCCGCCCACTCTTCCAGGGAGGGGCCCACAATGCCGGGAACCTTCAGGCCCGCTTGCCTCATCAATACGGTCATCTGGGCACGGTGATGCGCCTCATGTCCGATCAGGACGAATAAAGAGAAACTCTTGGTCCAGAGGGAACCATACATATCAACCTCATCGAGCAGCATCTCGTCGGTCCAGTTCTCTTTGATTACATGCAGCAGAGATTTGGACGCCTTATCGTAAGCTTGCTGAATCTCCGCAGCGGTTGCCGGTACCGGATCATTTTCCGCCGGACCATCCACCGGCAGCCCGAACCGACCCGGCATCTCGACGAGAGTCTGCACGATATGCCAGGCAATGCGGCCAAGCGTACGGTGCTGGTCGGTGATTTTCTGTCCCAGCGACTCATCTGTCAGCGCCGCGAAAATCTTCCTGGTTGCGGGCGATTCATTGTTCCACCAGTTCTCAAAATCGGAGATGGTCCTTATCAAGACGAAGCCATCAGCCATCATATACTCCTTCCGGGGTAACCCCTGACAATGATTATCTTCAGCAACCTGAATTTGCTGATTGCGGCGCGGGCGGTCAATCACTTTTGACCCGCTTCCTGCGGAGGAGCGGAGGAGCGGCGAAGCTTGCGTCCCTCAGACTGGAAGACCGATGTTGCCGATCTCGGCTCGACGACTAACGGTTCAGCTGAAGGGTCTGATCCTGCAAACTGAATCTGTCCCCCTCGGTTTTCTTCCAAATCGACTGCCGCCTGATGACATCGTGAACGGAAGGAGCCGAGGGCATCGAGAATCTGCTGAGAGTAATGCTGGAGGGGCTGGCGTGTCGACTTGGATTGACGCAATCTTGAAAGCCTGATAGTTGATAGCCTGATAGATCGTCTCGCGCACGAAATCATACTGCAACGCGGTTCGGAGGGGGGCTCAGACCAATGGCAAACCGCAGTGAATCGGCGCAGGCATGACAAGCCCGACCGAGGGGATAGGCATGCGGAATGGGGTGTTATCAATATGATCTTTCGTGTTGCGCAAAGCGGACGGAGAGATATATTGTCGCCGGAGAGTTGGCAGAGTGGTCGAATGCGGCGGTCTTGAAAACCGTTGACCCCTCACGGGGTCCGGGGGTTCGAATCCCTCACTCTCCGCCATTTTTTTGCCTACCGTGGTTGAGTCCCTACCAACATTGACCGATGCCCCCGCCCGCGCGTCTATATCCGACTCTGGTGTTACTGCATTGGGCTATGATTGCAGCGTTTGCCGAGGAGCTTCGGGAGACCGGGGTTCAGCTGTCTGCAGTCGACTGGAAACCAACAGCCTGCCATCTGCAGCTTAACACTGCCGCCTGCCTACCTCCGCTCTGACTGAAGCCTGAGTCTGGCTACTACGCTGACAGAGGGCTGCACTACGCCGCATCCGCACAGGGAGTTGTTGTCGTACCCACCTTCACCGAGGGCGGTAACGCCAAAAACTCTCTTGACCAAATCGACGAGAGAGCTAATTTAGAAAACCGTAAATCAGCCGGGGGAATGGGTCAGTAACTGACTCAGATGATTCCTCACGAGTAACTGTATCAATCTTTGCTTGACTGCCAACTATGAAATTATCACTCAACATCGCTGGTACTGACTACTCGTTGGAACTTAATCAGATCGGAAACCAGATGGCGTGTCTGAGACTGGAACGTGGTCATACCAAAGAATTGCTTTACGCCATCAGGGATGGTCATGCTGACCTGAGTGTCTGGGATCCGCGTATCCCATCACCAAATCATCTGCAAACCGACGATGCCACAGAGAGGCATTTTGACATTGATGTCCATCTGGTTAGAGGACGAATCGTCCTCGATCTGGTATCTCCCGATAGGAGTGTCCGGTTGTTTCAAGTGATGTTGTAGAGAAGGCTGAGTTTGCGAGCATTGTTGCGATAAAGCGCCACCTGCCTGGCGCCTGACCGAGATCCAACCAATAGCAAGAGTGGAGTGGCAAGCCATCCGACTCGCGCTGAACACCAATGCAGTTCTGTCGCATGTACAACTTCTGAGCCAACCAATTCCACTTGACGGAGCACCCATTAGCTGTTTCATTCAATCATTATCACAGTCGAATCTAGCTAAAGGCAGAATTGCATAAATGGGCACCCAGGATAACCCCGAAGATTTATGGCGGATCACCCGCTTCTACGTGATCAATCCCAGGACAAGGGACGCCTTCGTGCCTTTCTTCCAACTTTTGCTGCGCTGGGTCGAGGATCGGCTCGAAACCCTTCGCTACCGCCGATGGGCCCTCCCGCTGGATCAAACCGACCCTGAGAATGCCATACATAACCTCGCACTCGATGTCCTTGCTGAGATCTTTGGCAGGGATGGCCTCGCACTGCATACACAGTTGGAGAAATACTACGAAGTCAACACCGATGAAACCTGGTTTGAGGTGCCGGCGGAGATTCAGTCGAAGCGATTCTTCGCAGTGATGCATCGGAAGTTGACACAAGCCCTCAGTGCGCTTCGGCATGAGTTTCAAACACAGGTGGAGAATTACAAACGTATGATCCGTCTGGCGCTCAAATCATCCTCAGCTATCGTGTCATTCACCAGCCCGGGAGAGACACAATTCGTGTGCATGTCGAATCCGGGCTATAATCCCGCCGATGACCGTCCGATCGCCAGCTACGACGATATCATGTCGATTGGATTGGCTGTCAGTCAGAACGCCAGATCGGTCGGAGAGTTGTGCAAGTTAGTCC
>JBECKX010000074.1:0-2808 GCA_040235515.1 Candidatus Zixiibacteriota bacterium | reverse complement strand
CTCAGCACCGCCGATCGATTTCAGTTCATCGGCGTGGAACTTCAATTCGAAACCATGGTCCAGCGCTGCCTGCATGATTCGTCTCGACTGATCGATATCAAAAACACCCGCCTCGGTAAAGATATCGCAATACTTCGCCAGCTTACGTCGGGCGACAAGCGGGATCATCTCCTCGATCAACAATCTGACATACCCTTCGCGATTCTCCCGGTATTGATCCGGAAACTCGTGCGCACCCAGGAAAGTCGGCACCAGATCGATTGCATGATCGCGGTCGAGGTCAGCGATCACCTCGAGCGACTTGATCTCCGATTCGGTAGTCAGCCCGTAACCAGATTTGGCTTCGGCAGTCGTGGTCCCCGATTTCAACATATAGTCGAGGAACCGCATACCGTTGTTATAAAGCGTTTCTCTATCCGCCTGCTGCGTCTTGCGCGCCGAATTGCGGATTCCACCACCTGCCTCGGCAATCTCCATGTAGGACTTGCCGGCATTGCGCATGTAGAACTCATCCTCGCGCGTGGCTGCAAAAACCGGGTGGGTGTGGGGGTCTACCAGTCCGGCGGTGATGACTCCACCTGCTGCATCGATCCGTTCTGCGTTTGCATATTGGCTCGGCAGGTCAGCCTCTCGTCCAACCCAGACAATCGCCTCATCCTCCACCACGAGGGCGGCGGCTTCGATGACTTGCAGGTCCGACAGACCTGCTCTCGTCTGGGGTTTTCCGGAGTTGGAGCGGGCGGTAACAAGCTGGCGACAATTATGGAATAAGAGCATCTCGTTAGATCGTGTTTAGATTCAGATTTCTCCACCCGCATTCGGGCGGGCATCCTTCGTGAGGCTGAATGTAGTGGATCAGAAAGCGACTGCCAAATGCAATTTCAGGTCGAATGGCGGGAGATCAGCTAACCGGGGATGTTGGTGCGTCGCCCTCCGCCAGACTCTCGCTTGCCATCTGGCGTTCAATCATCGGGTAGCCATGTTTGCGCCAGTTGGGAAGTCGCGTGAAGAACACCGTAGAGGCAACCAGACAGATACACCCCCAGATCAGCATCGTCATAGGAGCGCCGATCGCGCTGGCGACCGTACCCGACAGCAGGTTGCCGAATGGCAGCATCCCGACGAAGGAGGCCACATACAGACTGATCACACGTCCTCGCTTATCCTCGTCCACGAGAGTTTGCAGCAGAGTATTGCTGATCGCGATCTGCAGCATTGTTCCGATGCCCACGAAGAACATCACTCCGATCGAGAGGTAGAGCACTCGCGACTGCGAAACGCCGATCAAACCGAGCCCGAGGAGCAGCGACGCGCCGGCAAGAAACTTCTCCAGCCCCTTGACGTCACTGCGCGAGGCGAGAATGACTGCACCGAGGATTGCGCCAACCCCAGAAGCACCCATAAGAAACCCGAGCGCGTCAGCACCACCCTTGAGAACGTCACGGGCCATAATCGGCAGCAATGAACTGAACGGGAATCCAAACAGGGCAATAACAGCAAGCAGCAGAAGCACCGACCTGATTGCGGGCGCCTTGCCGGCGTAGTGGACGCCCTCCTTGAAATTCTGCCACACTTTCTTGCTTTGAGGCGCAATTTTGAGCGGACGCAGTTTCATCGCAAGCAAAGTCAGAAGTACCGCAGAGTAGCTGATTCCGTTTATAAGGAAACACACACCCTCCCCGACGGTAGCGATCAGGATCCCTGCAATCGATGGTCCCACCAGGCGCGCCACATTCACCATAGAGGAGTTGAGGGCAATTGCGTTGCTGAGGTCACGCTTGTCATCCACCAGTTGTACCATCATCGATTGTCGCGACGGAAAATCAAACGAGTTGATCAGTCCCTGAACCGCCGCAAGGACCACGATATGCCAGACTTCAATAATCCCGGTCAGCATCAGCGTCGCCAGCAGCAGCGCGTTGATCATCGCCAGCAGCTGGGCGGTGAACAGGATGCGCCAGCGGCTGAAGCGGTCGATAAGGACACCCGCAAAGGGCGAAAGAAAGAAGTTGGGGACATACATGACGAACCCGACGAAGCCGAGCATGAAGGCAGAATCTGTCAGGCGATAGACGAGCCAGTTGAGGGCGATCAGCTGCATCCAGGTACCGGAGAGCGAGACGATCTGGCCGAAGAAGTAGAGCCGGTAGTTGCGGTGGCGGAGAGCCCGCAGGATAGTCTTGAGATCTTTCTTGGGCCTTGCCGGCGCGGCGGCACCGGTCATAGAGCCGCTCATACCGTGATGTCGTTCGCTGTGGTGCTTTGGCGTGCTCATGACTGTTAATACGTGACCAATGCGCGATTCACTTGTGTCGAGTTCTCAATGTGGCAGGCGGTCTGAAAACACATCTCGAAGACTTAGCGTATTCGACCTTGACAAAATACTCTACGAAATCATATTATAATCAATAGCATATTCTGCATCCATTTGCATTGGTTTTTGGGGTCAAAATGATGAACGGCATAAAGGGAACATTGTTAGCCGTAGTCGTGGTCTTGTTGGGCTACGCGGGTGCGCCATGTCTAGCCCTCGCCGGAACGGACGATGCCGGCTTCGATCCTCCGTTTGCCACGAATATTCGGATAATCGGGCAGGAGCTTACTCATGTGGTAAGCCATGATCCTATCTTCGCGTGGGACTATGTAGACCAGGGGAATCTTCAGCAGACCTATGAAGCGGAGATAGGTCTCGACGACGATTGGCTAAACCCGCCCCTGTGGAAGAGTGGTGTTGTCGCGACCGGACTACACGAATTTCAATTCTTTGAATTTGCCCGCATAGACACGGTTAGCGCAGATACTCTCTTC
>JBECKX010000029.1:0-2634 GCA_040235515.1 Candidatus Zixiibacteriota bacterium | reverse complement strand
CGGGCGGGGTGAGGTCGGTCGAGGTCATATGGGTTTCTCCATCGGTCAGGCCGCGCCGCCGCCGATGGCATGCACGACTTCCAGCCGGTCGCCTGCCTGGAGGCGGACGTCGGTGTAGGCGCTGCGTGGAACGATCTCGCCGTTGTATTCCACGGCGATGCGCCGCTCGAGCAGACCCTCGCGCGCCAGCAGATCGGCCAGCGTGAAGCCCGGCGCGAGCGCGGTCGGCACGCCGTTGAGTTCGATGGAAATCGTGTCGGTCACGGCAGCCCCGTATCGCCAGTCAAAAGCGGAGCCGGTCATTTTACCGCAAGGCCTGCCGGATATTGCCGCGATCATGCCCGCTGGCTGCTTTACATCACGGCTGAAACGCTCGAAAATCGGTCATCGTGCGGGTGTAGTTCAATGGTAGAACCTCAGCTTCCCAAGCTGATGGCGTGGGTTCGATTCCCATCACCCGCTCCACCTTAACAATCAGACGTTTCGAGAGATTTCGGGGGTTGTTACACTCCATGGAGTTTCCGATCCGGTTAACCCATGACAGCCTGGCAAACCAGGCACCAACAAGTGGCGCATCGCCATCTCATGGGTTCCGACTTCGGCATGGTGGTTGGGGAGTCAATGCCTGACGGAAGACATGGCACTCAACTCACTTCAGACTGTCTTTTCACGCGGTCGATAACGATGATCCTCCCCTTTCGTCTCCGCGTATGTTGCCGTGGCGCTTCCGTTTCTTGTTTAGGTGGCTGGCGATCATCACTGTCCGGCGAGTGCCGACTTGGGGTGTGCTCACGCTACCTCTGTTTCTCGACTATGTTTCGGCGATCGACCGTAAATCCAGTTCTCGTATATGGTCAGGTGCCACAAGGCCGAGGATCTTGCCTTGCTTGAAGGAATGCTCGACCTACACCTCGCTGATCTACTGATATCTCAAGCGAAGGCCGATATGCCAGCCATGGTTCGTAGGCGGCTTTAAGTGTGTGTCCGAGATCACTTTCGAGAAGGAACAAGGGTGGTTGATGGCGCGCCGATTCCGGTAATTGATCTTTTCGCGGGCCCGGGAGGGCTTGGCGAAGGGTTTTCTTCTCTGCTTGACCAGAAACAGCAGCCCTTTTTCGAGATCGCTCTTTCCATTGAGAAGGATCCCATCGCGCACCGTACGCTGATGCTCAGGGCGGTGTTCAGGCGTCTGCGTGGCACCAAGGACGTCAGGTACTACTACAGCTACATACGGGGCGAGATCGATGAGGTCGCCTTTCGCGACATCCCTGCCGTGGCCACCGCCTTCGAGCATGCTGCCGTCGAGGCACGGTGTCTTGAGCTTGGCAAGTCCGACGAAGCCAACATCGACAGGGAAATTCGTGCTGCACTGAAGGGGCAGGAAACCTGGGTGCTGATTGGGGGGCCGCCCTGCCAAGCGTATTCGCTCGCGGGGCGATCCAGACGCACCAACGACAAGAACTTCCACAAGGATGAAAAGCACTTCCTTTACAGGGAGTACCTGAGAATCATCCAGGTGCACAAGCCCACCATCTTCGTGATGGAGAATGTCAAGGGGCTGCTTTCTTCGAAGCACTCCGGTGCCTCGATGTTCGAGAGGATCATTGCGGATCTTTCTGCGCGTATAGATGGTCTGAGACATTAAATTCGCTCCTTCGCCAAATAGGGGAAGCAGCGATTCTCTGGAGCCCCTCCTGAACGATTGGATAGTGCTGATCGATTCCTCGTGAAAGTTGAGGCCATGTTTTGATTACTTATCCTTCATCTGTTCTTTGCCGTTGGTTTTATGCGGATTCTTTGGATGGATTCCGATCCGCCAGCCCAGAACAGATTCTCGGCGAACTGGCCAAGCACGCGGGTGGAGGCATTGAGCTGGATCAGAACAATGCCTGGCAACAGCAAATCGAAATTCTTAAAAATATTGACCTTCCAGCCGACATCCAGCACTCCTCCAAGATCTATTTTGAATACACTATTCCTCGTCTTGGGCGACGAGTAGACGTTCTCCTCCTAATTCAGCACGTGCTCTTTGTGCTTGAATTCAAGGTGGGCGAAAGGCATTTTACCAGTGCCGCCCTTGACCAGGTTTGGGACTATGCGCTTGACCTAAAACACTTCCACGATGCCAGTCATGAAATTTGCATTGCCCCAGTGTTGATTGCCACGCAGGCGCCATCTCAAGTCATTAAGGTGGAAGGCACGCTTCATGATGATGGTCTTATTCGGCCAATTAGGGTAAACGCACAACAAATTGCGCAAGCTATAGAAAAGGTGCTCTCTTTCTTCATCGCTTCGCCGATTGATATCGTGCAATGGGAGCGCGGACGCTACTTACCTACGCCGTCAATCGTTGAAGCTGCGCGAGCGCTGTACTCGGGGCACTCTGTTGAAAGTATATCCCGTAATGACGCAGGCGCGAAAAATCTGACAGTGACGACCAGAGAAATCGATCGCATCATCCAGCAAGCCAAAGCTGATAATCGAAAAGCCATTTGTTTTGTGACTGGCGTTCCGGGGGCAGGAAAGACGCTAGTTGGTTTAGATGTCGCCAATCGGCATATGGATAAAGACAGCGCTACCTACAGCGTATTCCTATCAGGTAACGGACCCTTGGTCGATGTCCTGCGTGAAGCG
>JBECKX010000017.1:0-2844 GCA_040235515.1 Candidatus Zixiibacteriota bacterium | reverse complement strand
CATAGTAGTATAGCTCTACTCGATCGAGCCCCTCCGGAATCTCAATCTGAACCTGCACCCCTCCATTCTGTTCAGTCTCTGAGGTAAAATCCTGCTTGTAAAGAACAGCCGTCGCCCAGGCCGGATTAGCAAGCGTAGAGTCGGGCATGAATGTTAGCGAGAATGAAACCTTCCACGCCGGGCTTACCCACGTATCGATAAACCCGCGGATGTCGCATTCCCCTTGCAGAAGCGGCGCCAGTTCTGAGACATCTACGTCATACTCGGTGAAGCCGCCGTAGGAAGTGATGAACTTGACCAGTTCGATATCATCCATTCCCGGTTTGCTCAGCACGATGTTACCGGCACGATCCCACTTGTCGCAGACATCAAGTTCATCCTTCGGGATCGGGTGCAATTCCAGGTGTGCCACGATCTCAACCGGAACCGTGTATCGGGGGAGGTTCAGGTGCCTGACGATCTGCCTGCCATTGTCCTGGACGCTGACTCCCGTTGAAGCAAACTGATCAGGCTTCTCCTGGTTGAAGTGGATTGATTCCATGTCGAAGATATCTATCGTCTTCGCCTCCTGTGCCAGCAGTGTCGTGTTAATAAGCGCACAAGCAAGCAGAGCGATGAAAACCGCATATCGGATACTCGATCTCATTTTGATTCCTTTCGGCTGAAAATCTCACCAATCGAATCTACGCGAGTGGTATCGTGATTTGCAAGTGGGAGTTGGGGCGAAGTATGTCAGATCTGCCGGTCTGACATCAGATCGCCGGTGTGGCTGTTTGACTGGTGCCTCACAGCTTGCCGTGGGGAGGGTGGAATCTCCACGCTCCAACCTACGGGACTACCTGTAAAACGTAGCCACGTAGTCCATCCCCGACCCCTTGACCTTGGTGATCTCGCAACGAGCGAATCCGGCATCGCGTGAGAGCTGCTCGATATCGGAACGCTTGAAGAAGAAGACGGGGCATTGTTTCATCTTATAGCGGATCTTTCGAATCGGTGTGCGGTAGACGGAGATGCTGGGGAATGAAGCAATCACTGAAGTGTTACTGATCTCGCGCAATTTCTTGAGCGAGTTAACCGGCTTGACGATGTAGTCGAAGAACCCCATCGCGACGACAACATCAAACTTCTCCTCAGTACCATACTCATCAATGTCTGCGTGCACCAACTCAAAGACGCTGTCAGCTCCCGGGAGTTCCTTCAGATGATCCTCGGCGAACTTGAGCATCGTCTTGCTGATATCTATCCCAACCACACGTTTCACTCCCGCCGCAAGATAACCGGAGGCGTAGCGGGCTCCGCCGATACCGACATCAAGGACACTGGCAGCCTTGACGGCTTTGACATGCTCGATTGTCAACAGGTAGCGTTGGTAAATATCGCGCCGGAACAGTTTGTTGATCGTACGCATGAAGGCGCTTTGTTTTTCGAAAGAATAGAGCGAATCGAACAACTCGCCTGATCGGTCAAAGTAGCCTTCTGCCTGTTTATGTTCTTCAGCTTGCATTCATCTTCCCATTCGTCGTGGTGCCCTTATCCGCGATAACCTGCTCGATAATCGCAATCGCCGGTTCGAGCTTGAATCCTCTCAGCACTCGTGCGAGCCGCTTGATTCCATCGCTCGTATGATAATAATGTCGAAAGCGGCGGTAAAACGATATTCCATCAATCCTGGGAATCACGGGTCCAAGTTCATACGGATGCATATAGAGCATACATGGAAGATTTTTGCGCTCGAAGCTCTTAATCCGGTTGCGCGTTACAGCCACCGGGTAGAGCCGCAGATAGCCGCCACCACCAAACGGTATCCTCTTACCCGCAACTGAGAAAGTCGCTGCCGGCCATTCCCACAACCCGCCATCGAGTTTGTGGATATGAGGTTTGATTCCCTTGACACCATAAACATCGTGGATATCGGTTGGCACCAGAGAGCTGTCGTAGACGAAGCCGGCCTCCTGCAATTCTTCCAGGGCCCAGAGCGAATCAGCGATAATCGAGAAATCAGGTGCCCGGAAACCTTTGACCGGCTGTCCACCGGCATCCTCGAGTGCATGCTTTGACCGGCGGAGGTCCTCCCGGAACTGCTCGCGCGTCTGCAGAAAGATGCGCTTATGAAATCTGCTATGACTGCCGATCTCATGCCCACCGGCGGCGATTTTCGCAATCAACCGCGGCTGCTCCTCAGCGATGCGGCCAAGGATGAAAAAAGTAGCGGTAATGGCGGCGTCGGACATGAATTCCAGAACCGCGTCGACGTTGCGTTCGATCTCCGCGGCCGCCACTGCCTCGTTGCGCATAACCGCAGGGATCTCAAAGCTCTCTTCCATCCCCTCAACGAAGCCTTCGACATCGATCGACAGGCAGTGTGACCTTAGCATGGCTACAAGATTGGCTGTTGGTTGGGAATGTCAAGCGGGAAGAGGCAAGCCTGATGATCACAGCTGATTGACGAGCGATGCGAGGGTGGGTTCCCCGGTCCGCTCATAAGTGTCATTCCGGGCTTGACCCGGAATCCAGGGAGGTGGGTAGGTGCGTGACCCCAGGAGGTCGGACATTCCTGTCAGACATCGCAACTGAGTTGCGCATGATCACAGTCGGGCTTACAGGCCTCCCGGCTACTTCGCGGAGATGTCTTGCCCGGCTACTCGCAAAATCTGGCTGAACAACTCTGACTTGCTTGCTGCTATCGCGTCCTGTATCGCCTGTTTCTTACCTGTTTGTGCGGTGAAAATGACATCCTCGTGGCCTGACAAAGTGCTGTATACCTTCACCTCAACATCGTAAACGTCGTCACAGACTTTGTAACTGTCAGAGATTTCCACGTGTGTCATCACGAACGTGTTCGCG
>JBECKX010000182.1:0-7216 GCA_040235515.1 Candidatus Zixiibacteriota bacterium | reverse complement strand
GGATAAGCCGCTCGTCTACGTCGCCGAACTCGAAGTGCGGCCCGAAATCAAGCTGGAAATGTACAAGGGCTTCACTCTGAAACGGCCCGATGCGGAAGTCACTCAGCAGGAAATCGACGACACACTTGAGGGGTTCCAGCGTCGCAACTCCTCCTTGGAGACCGTAGAACGCCCTGCCGCGGAAAATGACTTTGTCTTCGCCGATCTCGAAGTGCTCTCTGACAGCGCCGGACAGCTCGAAGAGAAAGAGTTTAAGCAGGTGCAACTGGAGCTGGTGGACGGCAATGTCGCCACTCAGTTCAAAAACCAGTTGCTCGGTGTCTCCGCAAAAGAGGAGCGGAAGGTGACCATCGAGTATCCGGCCGATCACTTCGACAAGAGATTTGCCGGCAGCAAGGTCGAATTCAACGTTAAGGTTGACTCGATCAAGAAACTCGAACTCGTCGAGATGGATGAGGAGTTCCTGAGCCAGTTCGGTGACGACATCAAGACTGTGGACGATTTCAAGCAACGCCTGGCGGAAGACCTGAAGCTGCGCAAGGAAAAGGAGTCGCAGGACACGTTGCGCAACGAAGTCATCAAGGCCGTAATCGACAAGAATCGCTTCGATCTGCCGGAGTCACTGGTGGAACGTTTTCTAGACAACGTCGTCGCGGATTACCGCCAGAATCAAAAGCAGCAGGTCGACGAAGAACAGCTGCGTCAGAACTACCGCCCTGTCGCCAACCGCCAGCTACGTTGGGATTTCCTCTATCAGGAGATCGCCAACGCAGAAAAAATCACCGTCGAACAGCAGGATACCGAAGCCTGGCTTAAGAATTTCGCTGCCCGCTACAATATGACGGTCGAGGAAGCGAAAAAGACGCTGCAAGATAACCGACGAATTGCCGATTTAAAGCGTACCATCTTGGAGAACAAGGTGATCGATTACATTATTGAAAATTCGACAGTGGAAATCGAGAGAGAGTCGAATTTGGTCAAACCCTAGGCAAGATTTTATTGCATGACTTTCCAGGAGGAGAAGCTTTGATCAACCAGTTAATCCCGATCGTTGTAGAGCAAACAGGCCGTGGAGAACGCGCATACGATATCTTCTCAAGGTTGCTCAAGGACCGCATCATTTTCCTTGGCACACCGATCGACGATACGATCGCTAACCTTGTGATCGCCCAGATGCTCTTCCTTGAAGCCGAAGACCCGAACAAAGATATTTTCCTGTATATCAATTCACCCGGCGGTTCCGTAACCTCCGGTATGGCAATCTACGACACGATGCAATTCATCAAACCGAAGGTTGCCACGCTCTGTATGGGGATGGCCGCATCAATGGGCGCTTTCCTCCTCGCAGCCGGCGAAAAAGGCAAGCGCGCCGCGCTCCCGCACGCTCGCGTCATGATCCACCAACCCCTCGGCGGAACCCAGGGTCAGGTGACTGATATCGAAATCATGACCCGCGAGTTCGTGAAGCATAAAGAGCGGCTGTCAAAGCTCCTCGCCAAGCATACAGGCCAGGACCTCGATCGCATCATGAAAGACACCGACCGCAACTACTTCATGTCGTCCGAAGAGGCCAAAGACTACGGCATCATCGACGAGGTCTACGAGAAGAAGATCGAAACTGAGAAGAGCGACAAGAAGGATTAACTTCGCGATGCTCGCCCGTTACGTGGGCTGCTGAAATCTTTGAGATACACACGTCGGCCGGCCGAGCGATTCAGGCGACTGATCGTCGACTGAATTATCGGTTGATTATCGGCTGATTATCGATTGACATTTCGCTTTCTCCGTTTGATCATAGGATTGATCGCGGACTCAAACGAAGGATGAAACAATACAGTCATGGGTGATCAGGACAATAGGATAGAACGCTGTTCATTTTGTGGTAAAGACGCCTACAGCGTCCGCAAACTCTTCTCCGGCTACAATGCCCACATCTGTGATCAGTGCATCGAACTTACCTACGGTATGCTCGATGACGAGCCAGAGAAGCGCTCCACCGCTCAACCGGTAAAGCTCTACAAGCCGAAAGAAATCAAGTCGATGCTTGACCAGTATGTCATTGGTCAGGAGCAGGCCAAGAAAGCTCTCTCGGTAGCGGTCTATAACCACTATCAGCGTCTCTTCAGTGACAACCTCAAGGATGATACCGAAGTCGAGAAATCGAATATCCTGATGCTCGGTCCGACAGGCACAGGCAAAACCCTGCTCGCCCAGACTCTGGCCAAAATTCTCTCCGTACCCTTCTCGATCGCCGACGCAACGGTGCTCACCGAGGCCGGTTACGTGGGTGAGGATGTCGAAAATATCCTCGTTCGCCTCTATCAGGCGGCCGACTACGATGTTGCCCGCGCCGAAACCGGTATCATCTTCATCGATGAAATCGACAAGATCGCCCGCAAGAGCGGTAACCCTTCCATCACCCGCGATGTCTCCGGCGAGGGCGTGCAGCAAGGCCTGCTCAAGATTCTGGAGGGGACTGTCTCCAACATCCCTCCCAAGGGTGGACGCAAACACCCCGAGCAGCCGTTCGTGCAGATCGATACGAACAATATCCTCTTCATCTGCGGTGGCGCCTTCGATGGCCTCGAAAAAACGATCGGTCGCCGCGTCGGCAAGCAGCAGGTCGGCTTCAAAGTCGAGCGCTCTTCGGCCATCACCGGCGACGACGCCCTCAAACTGCTGCACCAGGTTGAGCCGGAAGACTTACTCGAGTATGGGCTGATTCCGGAGATGATCGGTCGACTCCCCGTGATCACGGTCCTCGACGAACTGTCCGAGGATGCCATGCTGCAAATCCTGCGCGAACCGAAAAACGCGCTGACCAAGCAATACAGGAAGCTCTTCAAACTTGAAGACATCGAACTTGAATTCACCGAGGATGCGCTCAAAGCTGTCGTCAAGATCGCCCGCAAGCGAAAAACCGGTGCGCGTGCCCTGAGGTCAATCTTCGAAGAGAAGATGCTTGAGATCATGTACGAAGCGCCATCATATCGCAACGTTTCGAAGATCATTATCACCGACGAAACCATAACCCAGAACGCAACCCCGATTATCGAGCGCTCTTCCAAGTCCGGCAAACAAAGCGCCTGACCCTTTGAGTTGCGAGATGTCGCACCACCCCTAAGAGAGATACCTATCTTTGATGCTGTTTAATTATGGAACCGAAAAGGTCAGGATAAACGAATTCCTGCCCGTTCTCCCCGTTCGAGATACAATCGTATTCCCATACATGGTGTACCCGATGATAGTCGGACGCCAATTCTCACTTGATGCCCTGCAGGAGTCGATGGTCCGCGATAAGCAGATCCTTCTGCTGGCACAGCGCGAGAAAGAGATCGAGTCGCCTCAATCTGATGACCTCTACAAATTCGGCACGATCTCCCGCATCCTGCAAGTGATGAAGCTCTCTAACGGCACTATGAAAGTGCTGATGGAAGGCATCGGGCGAGCACGGGTCAAGCGACTCTCCATGGGCGATGGGTTTATCGGTTCCTATGTCAAAATGGCGATCGATGTCGAAGACGCCGACGCTCCGCGCCTCGAAGCCCTCAGCCGCGCCGTCGTCGCACACTTCACCGACTATGTTACCCTCAATCGCCGTCTGCCCGATGAGGTGCTCTCTTATACGACCGAGGTCGATGATCCCAGCAAGCTGGCTGATGTCATCGCTGCTCATCTGCAGCTGCCCATCGACACCAAACAGGCGATCCTCGAGACAGTCCGCGTCGGCAAGCGCCTCGAACTCCTGATCCAGCAGATGACCGCCGAAATCGAGATTCTCAAACTCGAGCAGGAGATCGACACCGGCGTGCGCGAATCCCTTAACAAAACCCAGCGCGAGTTCTATCTGCAACACCAGCTCAAGGTAATCAAAGAAGAACTCGGTCAGGGAGAGGATGCCGGCGATACCTCCGAATATGAGGATAAACTGAAGAAAGGCGATTACCCGAAGGAAGTCCGCGCGAAAGCCAGGGAGGAGATCAAGCGGCTCTCCCGCATGCACTCACACAGTGCCGAAGCCAACGTCATTCGTGGCTATCTCGACTGGCTGCTCGAACTCCCCTGGGAGAAGCGCACCAAGGACCGGACCAATTTCAAACGGGTCGAAAAGATTCTCGATGGCGAACATTATGGCCTCGATAAGGCCAAGAAGCGAATCCTTGAACACCTCGCCGTTATCAAGCTTTCTGAGAAGGTCAAAGGTCCCATTCTTTGCCTCGTTGGCCCCCCCGGCGTCGGAAAGACTTCCCTGGGCCGATCGATTGCCAACGCGCTGGGTCGCAAATTCGCTCGCATGTCGCTCGGAGGTATGCGCGACGAGGCGGAAATCCGCGGTCATCGCCGCACCTACATCGGCGCGCTGCCCGGCCGCATCATTCAAATGCTGAAGAAGGTGAAAAGCTCAAATCCGGTGTTCCTGCTCGATGAGGTTGACAAGATTGGTGCCGATTTCCACGGCGATCCGGCGTCGGCCCTGCTCGAAGTTCTCGATCCGGAACAGAATTCGACCTTTCAGGACCATTACCTCGAAGTCGAATACGACTTGTCCGAAATCCTCTTCGTCACGACCGCAAATACGACCTCCGGCATTCCGCGCCCGCTGCTCGACCGCATGGAGATCATCGAACTCCCCGGCTATCTCGAATTCGAGAAAGTCAAAATCGCGCAGGAGTTCCTCGTGCCGAAGCAAATCGAAGAGTGCGGACTGAAAGAGTACAAAATCAATATCTCCCCTGCGGTCCTGACTGCGCTCATCAAGGATTACACGCGTGAATCCGGCGTCCGCGAGCTGGAACGCAAGATCGGCTCGATCTTCCGACAGGTCGCGCAGAAGATCGCCCGTGGCGACAAGCGCCGCAGCTACACGATCACCAAGAAGTCGCTGTCAGAATACCTCGGAATCCGTAAGTTCCATGTCACAGAACGCGGAGCGCCGATGGCCGGTAAGGCAATCGGATTGGCCTATACCAGGGCCGGCGGCGAGATACTCCCGGTCGAAGTCTCTTTGACCGATGGTTCCGGCAGAATCACATTGACCGGCAAACTCGGCGACGTCATGCAGGAATCGGCACGCGCGGCGCTAACCTACATGAAAGCCCATTCCAAGCGCCTCAAGATTAAGAACGAGACTCTCAAGCAATTCGATGTCCACCTGCACCTGCCGGAAGGCGCCGTGCCAAAGGATGGTCCCTCGGCGGGAAGCACGATCCTCGTGGCCCTCGTCTCGGCATTCACCAACATCATTCCGGCCCGGCACCTGGCCTACACCGGCGAAATCACCCTCTCCGGCGAAATCCTCCCGGTCGGTGGCCTCAATGCCAAACTCCTGGCCGCCCTCAGGGCCGGGATCACTAGTGTCGTCGTTCCGGCGGCAAACAAGCCGGATATTGAGGATCTTCCCAAGGAACTTACCGCAAAATTGGAAATTCTCTACGTGCGGAAAGCTTCGCAAGTTTTAAAGCTTGCTTTCCCGGAGTAGACTCCCTAATTTCAACCACCGGTGGAAAATTGAAGAGAGGAAGATTTTGAACCTCAAGCAGGTGACCTTGGAAAAGACTGCCTATCTACCGGATCAGCTCATCCTGACAGGACCTGCTCAAATTGCATTCGCCGGGCGGTCAAACGTCGGCAAATCCTCGCTGCTCAATAAACTCTTTAATCGCAAAAACCTCGCCAAAGTCTCACAGACTCCGGGTAAGACGCGCTCGATCAACTTCTTCCGCGTCGATCCGCGCCTCTATCTCGTCGATCTGCCCGGCTATGGTTACGCCAAAGTCGCGGGGCACGAGCGTAAACGCTGGGGTGACCTGCTCGAACTCTACTTCCAGCAAACCGAGACTCTTAAGGGCCTCGTTCACCTGATCGACAGCCGCCATGACCCGACTTCGCTCGACCGTCAACTTCACGAGTGGACATCTCCTTTGCTGGAAAACCATCTCTATGTCCTCACCAAGGTTGACAAGATATCTACCAACAAGCGCAAGCAGACCGAGCAGAGACTTATGAAGGAATTCGGGCTCAGACAGGAGCAGGTCGTTCTCTTCTCCACCGAACTGGGGGATGGTAAACAGAAAATACTCAAGTGGATCTTTGATCTGATCGAATAGACCAGATTTTCTTGATGGGAGTCGCTAACATGGGAGTGAATGGGAGATAAAGCTATGGCTAACAGGGTCGTATTAGGATTGCAGTGGGGTGATGAAGGCAAAGGGAAGGTCGTCGACCTCTACTCGCGTGATGCCGATATTATCGCTCGGTGTCAGGGCGGTGCCAATGCCGGCCATACAGTGAAAGTTGGCGCGGAAACCTTCAAACTCCATCTGGTGCCTTCCGGGATTCTGCATGACCACACCGTCTGCCTGATCGGGAACGGCGTGGCGCTCGACCCCTTCCAGCTCCTCAAGGAAATCCGTGCACTCGAAGATCGCGGCATCAGGACCGAAAAGCGTATACTCGTCTCCGGTCGTGCGCATCTCGTGATGCCCTACCATAAAATAATCGACGAGATACAGGAAGAAGCGCGCGGTAGTGCATCGCTCGGTACCACCCGACGCGGGATTGGCCCCGCTTATAACGACAAGATCGGCCGTTGCGGCATTCAGTTCGCCGATATCTTCGACGACCGCGTCTTGAGGCAGAAGATCGAGGAAAACTTTGTCATCAAGAAACACTTCTTCGATCGCCTCCCGGAGAAGGAACGCCCGACTGTAGAGCTGACCTTCGAAACCCTGATCGCTCGGCGTGATGAAATGCGCGACCTGATCTGCGACGTCTCGGAGTACCTTGCTGAGGCAACAAAGAAGAACAAGCGAATCCTGTTCGAGGGCGCTCAGGGCACCCTGCTTGACCTCGACTTCGGCACCTATCCCTACGTCACCTCCTCCAACTGCACGATCGGCGGGGTGTTGACCGGACTTGGTGTCAGCTGCAAGCACCTCGGAACCATCACCGGTATCGTCAAAGCCTACCAGACGCGCGTCGGCACCGGCCCATTTCCGACCGAACTGGAAGATGAAACCGGTAAACTGATTCGTGAGCGAGGAGCTGAGTTTGGCACCACCACCGGCCGCCCGCGCCGCTGTGGCTGGCTCGATCTCGTACTACTGAAGTACTCCGTGCAGATCAATGGTGTCGATGAGATCGCGCTGATGAAAATGGATGTTCTCGATGAACTCGATGAATTGAAAGTTTGCGTCGGCTACGAGTTTTGCGGCAA
>JBECKX010000167.1:0-7603 GCA_040235515.1 Candidatus Zixiibacteriota bacterium | reverse complement strand
TTGACGACATGACCGAAGGCGCCACCCGCCATCGCCCCGATGAAGAGAGATGGCGCGAAGATACCGCCGGAGTTACCCGAACCGAGGGTAAAACTGGTGGCGAGAATTTTCAGGAAGATCAGCGGCAGCAGCAGGCTCAGCGCAACATCCCCATGCAGGGTCAGGCCGATTGTTTCGTAGCCATCCGCCAGGACCTGGGGGAAGAATATTGCGAGTAGACCGAGAAGGAGGCCGCCGATCGCCGGTTTGGAGATGTTGGCGATTTTTGCTTTATCGAACAGGTCCTCAGCTACATCGAGCGTCTTGGTGAAGAGCACAGCGAAGGCACCCATCGCGAATCCCATCACCATATAGATAGGAACCTCCCACGCCGAGACCAGCGAGTAGGCGGGAACCGCGAAAGCGGGGTGATCTCCCGCAAAACTGCGCGTGACGACGGAGGAGACGACCGAGGCAATAAGGACGGGGGAGAATGTCTTGATGGCAAAGTCGCCGAGGATGATCTCAAGCGAAAATATCACGCCGGCAATCGGAGCGTTGAACACAGCGGAGATCCCGGCGGCCGCGCCGCAGCCGACCAGCACTTTGACGCGCTCTCCCGACATGCGGAACATCTGGCCGATCGTTGATCCCAGCGCCGAGCCGATCTGCACGATAGGTCCCTCACGGCCGGCCGATCCACCGGAACCGATGCAGATTGCCGAAGCGATCGTCTTGGCGGCAGCGACGCGGGGGCGAATGATGCCGCCGAGGCGGGCCACCGCATTCATGACTTCAGGAACACCGTGTCCTTTTGCTTCGCTGGAAAAATAGTAGACGATCGGCCCAACGAACAATCCGCCCAGCATCGGAATCAGAGGAAGCCACCACTTGAACCCGCCGCCGCCGGCAAAGCTCGTAAGTATCTGATCGGTCATGCCAAAGAAGAAATGGTTGCTGTGTTCGATCAGCGCCTTGAAACCGAGCGCACCGAGGCCCGTGGTCAGTCCGACGATCACGGACATGATCAACAGGATGTTCGTTCCGGAGGGCCGGAGTGTATGGATCAGTTTATCTATTGCTGGAACGCGCATATGGCAACCGAATCTATAGGAAATCGTGCATCAATCAAGCAACTTCTCTATCTTCCGGACTTATGAAATCGGTCATTAAAAACTTACTCAAATGTGATTGCTGTCGGGACTGACGCAGGCTACATTCTCGTCTCGTGGCCCGGCTCCCGGGTGAATGGGTCAACTCGATTTGTTAGGAAATCATTAGTTCGGCATCTGCTGGTATCGAACAAATCCAATAAACGACAGCGTTAACCGATGGCTGAGCCGCCTTGAGAGACTGATTGCCGCCAAGAGTTTACTTCTGTCATATAAATGTCACAAAAATCGTCCGGGCCGAGAACTTTCTAAGTGAAATAACGTTAAATTATGGACTACGGAGCGCCACAAAGTCTGCTCTGCGCGTTTGGACGCTCTGATTGTAACCAGTGACGGTTGATACGACGGTTACAACCAAGTCAGGGTACTCTCATAATTGAGGCATAATCGAGGTATAAAACAGCAATGACAAGCATGAATTCCTCAAACGAGACACGACCGGGGGGCTTGCGCCGGCAGCCGGCTGCATTGACCTCAGCAATATTGGCTATCATAATCATTTCAGGTTCGTTGTTGGCGCAGCAGCCGCCAGCGCTGGTATTCACCGAGACTGTTAAGAACGCCGAATTCCACGATCAGATTTCGCTGGTAGGACGCACTGAGGCGTGGAAGGAGAGCGAGATCGTTTCGGAGGTGAGCGGCAGGGTTGCGGCGATTAACGCCTCGGAGGGAATCTGGGTGAGTGCCGGAGAGCCATTGGTAACTCTGGAGTCAGACCGGCTGCGACTGCTGTTCGAGTCGACCGCAGCTCAGGCCCGGCAGGCCGAGGTGACTCGAAAGCTGGCGAGTGACAACCTCGAGCGCGTCAAGAAGCTGTTTGAGGGGGATTTGATCCGCCAGACCACGCTCGACAGCGCGATGGCCTGGATTGCGGCGGCGGATGCCGAACTGAGCCGCGCCAATGCGGAGCGAGATCGCCTTGAGCTTGACCTGAAGAAAAGCATTATCCGGGCTCCCTACTCCGGATTCACCGGCAGGAAACTGATCGATGCCGGCGAATGGGTCAATCCCGGCACTCCGGTATTTGAGCTGGTTGATCTAAGCAAGGTGCGGGTACGCGTCGATTTGCCGGAACGCCATTTCGGGCGGGTACAGATCGGCTCGAAGGTTATCGTAAAGGCGAGCAACGCCAATCTGCCCGAACTTGAGGGCAAGGTTGTTGGAATCTCCCCCAACGCCGGCAAGGAAACGCACACGTTTCCGATTACCGTGCAGATTGACAACTCTGAGGGATTGCTTGGTGGTGGGATGCTTGTTCGAGCCACGTTAAATCTCGATGACACCTATGCCAGCCTGGCAGTGCCCAAGGATGCCATTATTCGGCAGGGTATGCAGACGATGGTCTACGCGGTCGTTGATGGTCAGGCGCAACCGATTAACGTGATGACCACATCCGCCAACGGGACCCTTGTCGCGGTGACATCGGATGCTCTGACGGAGGGAATGCAGGTTGTCGTGCGCGGCAACGAGCGAATTTTCCCGGGCAGTCCGGTCAGGGTAGGCAATGCCCAACCGCAGACGGCATCACCCGAGTCTCAGGGTCAACAGCAGCAGAACAGCGAAGGATAGTGTTGAGTCCGTTTCCAGCGTGACGCAACAGCCGCACGAGTTGTATAGACATCCAACCTCTGGAAGATTAGCATGAGCTTGATTAACTCCTCAATTCGTTTTCCTGTAACAGTTGTCGTCGGCGTGATGATCGCCGTGATAGCTGGGCTTCTGGCGCTCTATCGTGTCCCGGTGCAGTTGACACCGGAGGTGGAGCGACCGATCGTCACCATTTCTACGACCTGGCCCGGTGCATCTCCGGAAGAGATTGAAAAGGAGATTATCGAAGAGCAGGAGGAATACCTCAAGTCGGTCGAGGGCCTGCTTGAGATGTCTTCCGAGTCCCAGGACAGCCGCGGGACGATCACGCTCGAGTTCCCGGCGGGCACCGATCTGGTTTCGACGGTGGTCAAGGTCACCAATAAGCTCAATGAGGTACCCTCTTACCCGGACAACGCCGACCGCCCGGTGGTTACGACTTCGGGTGTGTTAGAGGGCGCAATAGCGTGGTTCGTCATCAAGAATGACAGCAACGTCTATGTGCCACATGTCAAGACGATGATCGAGGATCTGGTCAAACCGAGGCTGGAGCGTGTTGAGGGTGTAGCGTCGGTCAATATCTTCGGCGGGCTGGAACAGGAAATCCATGTGATTTTCAACCCCGATCAGATCGCATCCTCCGGGATCACCGTAAGCGATTTCGCCACGGCGCTTCGCTCCGAGAATCAGGATATCTCGGCCGGAGACTTCGGGGAAGGCAAGCGCCGGTATGTTGTTCGTACGATGTCGCGCTTCCAGACACCGGAGCAGGTGGAAGCCACGGTTCTGAAGGTTGAGAATGGAGTTCCGATCAGGATCGGGGATGTCGCCGAAGTAGAATTAGGTTATCAGAAGCCGGTCGCCATGGTGCGACACAAAGGCGAGCCCGCGATCGCGTTCAACGTTCAGCGCCAGGTAGGCGCCAACGTCATCACGGTAATCGATGGCTTGCTTGAGCAGGTGAAGGTGATCAACGCCGAGGTCCTGAACGACAAGGGTGTGCATGTCGAGAATGTCTACCGTGAGAATATCTATATCGACTCCGCCATCGACCTGGTTTTCTCGAACATCTTCCTGGGCGGGTTCCTGGCGATCCTCGCGCTGTTCATCTTCCTCCGTTCCGCCTCGGCGATTCTCGTGATCTCGCTCGCGATACCGATTTCGATCATTTCCACCTTCCTTTCGATGTTCATCTTCGGTCGTACGATCAACGTGATTTCGCTGGCAGGCATGGCCTTCGCCGTCGGGATGGTGGTAGACTCGGCCATTGTAGTATTAGAAAATATTTATCGACATATGCAGATGGGAAAAGATCGCTGGACCGCGGCGGCCGACGGAACCAAAGAAGTTTGGGGGGCGCTGTTGGCTTCAACGGTCACCACGATCGCGGTGTTCCTTCCGATCATGTTCGTGGAGGAGCAGGCCGGACAGCTGTTCCGTGATATCGCGATCGCTATCTGCAGCGCAATCGCGATTTCGCTCGTTGTCTCGGTGAGCGTGATTCCATCCCTGTCGAGCCGCGTGCTGAATGTGAACAAGAATTTGCACGGCGGGGATGAGGACGCCGGTTGGCTGGGTAGGTTCTCAAGTCGTATTGCCCGTTTTGTGGATTATGTCAACGCAAAGAATTCGCGTCGCCTGATTACGATGGGAGCTATCATCGGATTCGCGGTGCTGATGACTGTGGTCCTGATGCCGCCATCGGAGTATCTGCCCAGCGGCAACCGGAATCTGATTTTCGGGGTGATGCTTCCACCGCCCGGCTACAACATTGATGAGATGATCAACGCCGGCAAGACGGTCGAGGATCAGATTAGACCGCTCTGGGAGGCGGAGGGTCCGGCTGCCGACACGCTGCCCGGCGGAGGGATAGACAATTTCTTCTTCGTCGCCCTGACCAATCAGGCGTTCATGGGGATGCGCGCTCGTGATGATGCACGCGCTGCGGAGCTGGTTCCGCTGGCGAATGGGGCGATGTTCCAGATCCCCGGCATGATTGGCTTTGCCAGCCAGGCGTCCCTGTTTGGTCGTGGCTTTGCCGGCACGCGATCCGTGCGTATCGATGTAACCGGGCCTGAGTTGCCGGAGGTGTTGGGGATTGCTCAGCAGGTATTCGGACGGGTCGGACAGGTACTTCCCGGCTCGAACTCGCGGCCGATTCCGGGGCTTGACCTGGGAAATCCTGAAGTACGAGTCTATCCGGACCGCGTGCGCGCCGCTGATGTCGGATTCACCGCCGCGGAGATCGGGCTTGCCGTTAACGCCATCGTGGATGGCGCGATAGTGAGTGATTATTTCCACGAGGGCCGTGAGATCGACATGATTCTCAAGGCCGATCCGAAGTGGACGCAATATACGCAAAGCATCGCGGAACTGCCGCTTGCCACGCGCTTCGGCCAGGTGGTCTCGATTGAAGATGTGGCCGATGTTCAGCAACGGCAAGGGCCGGTGCAGATCAATCACAGAGAGCGGCAGCGTGTAGTCTCGATTGAGACTGCTCTTCCCGATGATATCCCGCTCGAGTCGGCGATGCTGAAGCTGCATGATGAGATAATCACGCCGATGCGCAAGGAAGGGACCATCGCGGGACTCTACGATGTGAACCTCTCCGGGACGGCGGATGATCTTACCAAGCTGAAGGATGAACTGCTCGGTGACTTCCACCTGGCGATCATTCTGACCTATCTTCTGTTGGCGGCGCTGTTCCAGTCGTTTACATACCCATTCGTGGTGATGCTCACGGTACCGCTGGCCACGTTCGGTGGGGTGTTGGGGCTCGATATAGTCCGCATCTTCAACTCGGGTCAGCAGCTTGATATCCTGACGATGCTTGGTTTTGTGATCCTGGTCGGTACGGTGATTAACAACTCGATTCTGCTGGTGTATTACGCTATTCAACGAATGCGAGAGGGGGCATCTTCCCGCGAGGCGGTGAAGGATTCGGTTCGAGTTCGCGTGCGGCCGATCTTTATGTCAACCGGAACCTCGATCCTCGGCATGCTGCCGTTGATTATCATGCCGGGCGCAGGATCGGAATTGTATCGCGGGCTGGGATCGGTCGTTGTTGGTGGATTGGCTGTCTCGACGATTATTACGCTGATCCTTACTCCGCTGGTCTTCTCCTATGCGATCGAAGCGGTGCTTAAGCTGCGCGCTTTGTTCGGCATGAAGGAGCAAGCTGTCTCAACCGCGCCGACGCTGGAGAACTAGCCGCCGGGCTGCCGAAGGGTCAGAGTTTCAAGACAGATAGTTCCCGCGCAGAGACTTTGAGCAAGTTTTCGGGGTTGTCCGAGGTGGATAACCCCGTTTTTGTTTGCCGTGAGCGGATTGTCGCAACCTCTGTGCGGCACTACCGGTAAATAAAGGGGACAATGATATCTTAGTTTTATCTTTACAATTGGGATAATTGTGACCAAATTACAGGGGATCACCCAAAAACCAAATTCGGGAGGTAAGCTATGAGGAGGAAGTTATTTCATAGCTTCTGCACCTTATTCTTCTGTGCATTGCTCCTATGTGGTTGCAGCGGCGGCGAGTCTGATTCTACTCCAGAGAGTCGAGCTGAGGATCGTGAACTGACCATGAAGACCCCGCTGGAGGATGATGAAGTACTCCTGCAACGAGCGTCGGAACAGGCTATCGCACGTTTCGGGGCGGAAATGATGGCAGCCCTGACTCACGCAATCAATGAAAATGGCGCAGCGGAAGCGCTGAATGTTTGTAATGTGGTTGCTCCCGATATCGCGGTAGCTCATGCCCGCGACGGTTGGTTTCTCTCGCGGCTGGCAACAAAGGTGAGGAATCCGAACAACAAAGCGGACCGGGATGAGGAGATTATCCTTGAGCGGTTCGCCGCGGACACCACGCTTTCCTTCATCGCTCAATGGGGAGACCCGGAGAACAAGGAAGAGTTCCACTACTATAAGCCGATCAGGATGAAAGAGATATGCCTGAACTGCCACGGTGACAACTCGAAGCTGGGAGAGGGTGTTGCGCAGAAACTGGGAGAGCTGTATCCCTCTGACGAGGCAACCGGTTTTCAACTGGGGGACTTGCGCGGTATGTTTGCCGTGGAGGTGATCTGGCCGGAGGGACGCGAGTACGCCATAAAATTGGTTGAGCCGGAAGGTTAGACACAGCGCGCGAAAATTACTATATTGTGCTTCAGGAGGATGGAAGTTGCGATCGTCTAGTCATTTTCCGACCGGCTCAGAATCCACAGGCCCCATAGACGATCCGAACAAGAGACGAGAACAGCAACTCCTCCATGACCTTGGCTGGTCGGTCGTTCCATCATCACAGGTATGAGTCCGTGTGGGCAGCCATGCCCGGCACGGTACCAGAAGCAGGTTTGATCGACAGATGACCAAGCATGAGCCCGACTATATCCGTTCTCTAGTTGCCAGATGCAGGGAGGATGAGCGTGAGGCATGGGGCGAGCTGGTGGCTTTGCTGACGCCGGTGATCGATGTCACCTGCTGGAAAAGAGGGGTTGTGGGGCACGATATGGAGGATATCCGGGGCGAGACTTTCACGCTGCTATTTGAGAATATCGACAAGATTGAAGAGCCGGGTTCGGTGATATCGTATGCGATGAAGATCGCCAGCCGCGAGGCGGTTCGCCTGCGGAAGCGAGACAGTCGACGCAAGGAGATTGTCGATCAGGACCTGCTCGAATTCGAACCGATCCCGGAACCAGAGCCAGACGCGGAGCTTCTGATGGATGAGTTGCGAGAAATGCTGGAGGAGGCGATCGACAGACTACCTCCGAAGCGCGCCAAGTTATTGCGGCTCAAGTTCTTCTCTGAGGACCAGCCGGGTTACAAGGAGATTTCAAAGGAGTTGGGGGTTCCGGTTCCATCGAT
>JBECKX010000103.1:0-7320 GCA_040235515.1 Candidatus Zixiibacteriota bacterium | reverse complement strand
CCCATAGCAGGATAATCAGCAGAAATGGCGCTAAAGTAATCAGGTACCCGACCCAGCCGTCATCCGACTTTTCAGCACGGATCTCGACTCCCTTCTCTTCCATCTTGTCGACGAGATCGGTGTCGGCGAACGGGATGCGAACCACGAAACGCTTCTTGCCGTCAACAGCGCTCTTGAACTCACCCCTGACCTCCCGATCGACAAATGTGGCTTTGTCAATGTTCCCCTGGTCGAGTTGTTTCAGCAGTTGAGTATAACTGACGTCCGATCCCTCGCCGCCCGGTGCGGAGAGGTAACGGAGTGCAATAAACACGATGAGCAGGAAGACCAGCCAAAACGCTATTGTCTTGGAGTTCTTCTTCCAATTGGGACCATCCGGGCGCTTCTCCGGGTCCTCGTTACTTTTTCTGGGGGGGCGGGCCGGCAGTTTGGGGCCGCCACGCTGATGTTTATCTTCCAACTTGGCTCTTCTCCACTAAAATCAATCGTCAAATTCCAAACGATTTAACACTGCTATGAATGGCAGGTTCCTGTACTTTTCCGAGTAGTCGAGTCCGAAGCCTACGACGAATTCTGTATCTATGTCAAATCCCACATATTTCAACGGTACTTCCGTCTTCCGGTTGCCGCTTTTATTCAGCAACGTGACTACATTAACCGATTTCGGCCGTGCCAGTTCGAAATCCGCCAGCATAATACGCAGCGTCAATCCTGAATCTACAATATCCTCGACTAAAAGTACATCCCTGTCTCGGATATCGACCGAAAGATTCTTGAAAAGGTCAACCGTTCCGGAACTCTCGTGCGAGTCTCCGTACGAACGGGCCGAAATGAAATCAATCTCCAGTTCGAAGTCGAGTTTCAATACCAGTTGCGCCAGGAATATGAAGCTCCCCTTAAGGGTTCCCAGCAACACCGGGTTTTTGCCACCATAATCTTCCTTTATCTGGTCGGCCAACTCAGCTATTCGCTTATTCAGCGCTTCCTTCGTCAGAAGGACCGTGTAGTCGTTCTCGATTTCAAACGCCCCGATAAGGCACAACCTCCAGTTTCATAATCTGCTTAGTGCGCTCCGTTAACTTATATCGGTCACCAATCTCGTATCCGACCACCCAAACGACTTCATCCCCCGCTCCTGAGCCCTTCTCCGCGCAGCCGCAGAGCAGCGGTATCTCCTCTCGCAGCGGTCGGTCGATCTTGCGGTCGGTAAAAAAGTCCGCCAGCGTCTTACTTCCTGCTATTCCCAACGGGCGGAAACGATCGCCGCGCTTCCAGTTGCGCAGATAGAGATTCCGGGGGAGCTTTGCCAGATCGAGGTAGATACTCCTGTTTCCACCGCTGCGCAGAGCCGCTGGCGATGGCGACACGCCAGAGTGGATGTCTGCCTTGAGTACGAGTCGAAAAGGTTCAATTTTTGTCTCACCGGGCAGTTTTACTTCCACCCGCCGCGGTGAACGGCGATTCCGATAAATGTAGATTCTCTCTCCGCAGAGCTCGGCTGTCACACCGGAGGTCAAATCTGCCCTGCCGCTGCCGCTCTCTACCAGTGAAAACAAGCGTTCCGTCGCCGCGTACTCAAATCGATCCAGGGATCCATGCAACTCTTCGTAGCACAAAGCTACCACAACCCGCGCAATCAACGGATGATATTTCCGAAAACGAGTCAAATCAAGGACTAATTTCCCAAACGTTGTTCGGGAAACCCGCTTGTCAAGCTCCCGCGCAGCCACCTCCCGCAAATACGACTCATGCTCCGCAAGGATCTGTCCCGCCCGGAGAACGTTGTCGCTGACCGGCTCACCGAACAGCTCATGCATGAGAGGGAGAAGCCGTCGCCTGACCTTGTTTCGCAGGTACTTCTCTTCCAGATTGCTGCGGTCGGTCCTGTATTGCAGGTCGTTCGTGCTGAGATAATCCTCGATATCCCGCCGCGAGACCCGCAACAAAGGCCGGATGATGTTATCCCTCCGTTCGGTCATGCCTGAGAGGCCGAATGTCCCGGCGCCACGCCCCAGCGCCATCACGATGGTTTCGATGTTGTCATCGCGGTTGTGCCCGACGGCCGTGTACTCGAATCGTTCCTTCTGCATTAACTGCTCGAAGAACTGATACCGCAACTCGCGCGCCCACGCTTGCACATTGCCCTTCGACTTGCTGTGTCGGACGCGTTTAATGTGCAGCTTGATACCCAGCTCCCGGCACAGTTTCTCGCAGAACAATTCATCCTCGCGCGATTCGGTGCCACGCAGATTGTAGTTTAGATGCGCAGCAGCCAGTCGCAGCTTGAACTCCGAAGCAAACTCTCTTAGCAGCCACAACAGCGCCACCGAATCGGGACCACCCGAGAGGGCGACCAGGATTGATGCCTTTCGTAGATTATTTCGATCCAGGAATGACCTGATTTCCTGTTGACAGACGTGCATATCAACTTACAATAATAGTGTATCTTATTACCCGATAGAAACAGAATTACAGCGGCAGCGGCGCGTTACCGGCTGCTGCGGGGTGCGCCAACCATCCCGGCGCTGTCTGTTAAGCGGAGAAACCGGCGTATGCGACTCATTACATACCGGCAAACCCACCGGCTCCTGGTGGCGATCCTGGGCATTGCGATCTTCATGTCGGCTACCACCCGGGCGCAGCAGGTTCAAATCAGCTTCGAATCGGTATCGGTGGAACCGGGCGAGCAAGATTACTTTCGTATTCTCCTCGACAGTGATATCTCGATCAGCGCCCTCAACATTCCTGTCTACCTGCCGAGCCCCGATATCACCATCGATTCGGTTTCTTTCCGCTACACACAGGCGCATGGGTTTCGCCTCAATTCCCGCTTGAGCAACAGCAATCGCCGCGACTTCATCGCTGTCGTCCCGCCGCTTAATATTGTGCCGGAGATCGCACCCCCGGGGGGTGAGATTTGCCGCGTCTATTTCACCGTTGACGAATTCGCGCCGAACGGATCGGCCCCGATCGACTCCTTCATGAACGTCATCACCGTCGGCACAACCCGACTGGTTGAACAGCTCGACGCTTCCGACCCGCTCGGCAATCGAATCGTCCCCTCGTTTCAACCGGGCGAAATCACTATTTTCCGCCCCGTTGAAGCGGACTCGACAGCAGGTGAGGAGAGCCCGGCGGGAGTCCTGCCAACCAGTTTCGCACTGAAACAGAACTATCCGAATCCGTTCAATCCAACCACCAGAATCACCTTCTCGGTGCCCTACTCAAGTCAGGTGTCACTTCAGATCTATGACGGCATGGGTCGCCAGCTGGAGCAGATTTCCGAGGGTAGTTTTCCGCCCGGGACCTACTCGCGCCAGTGGGATGCTACCGATTACCCCAGTGGTGTCTATATCTACAGGCTTGTTACCCCGGAAGGCACAATCTCCCGCAAGATGGTCGTAATCAAATAGTTAGCGACAAGTTTGCTGCTCAAGTTCTCGACAAATGGTGTCGAAAACCTAATCAGGGGTGTGGTATCTTCGGCCTCGCTCAGGCGATGAATCCGAAAAATCAAGGTAGACTAACCGAAGTGGTGTGATGACAACAAGCGCTTCAAAGGAATCTGCGCAGACCCAATCGGGACTGCAAACCGGCGATAAGCTGGGTGAATTCGTGATTCAGCGTAAGATCGGCGAGGGCGGCCTTGCAGAGATATTTCTGGCCCACCAGCGTTCCCTCAATCGCTACGTCGCCATCAAAATCCTGCGCAAGAAAACCTGCGACGATGAGGAGCTTGTCGCACGGTTCGAGCGTGAGGCAACCACGCTCGCCAAGATGTCGCATCCGAACATCGTCCACGTCATCGACCGCGGCGAATCGGATGGCCGACTCTGGTTTGCGATGCAACTGGTGGAAGGCACCGACTTCAAGGATATCCTGCGCCACTCAGACTGGCCGCTCGACAGAAAGCTGGACATCATCGTTCAGGTCCTCAAGGCGCTCGACTACGCACATAAGAACGGCATCATTCATCGCGATATCAAGCCGGCCAACATTCTGATCGATCGCGAAAACAACGCCCTGATCGCCGATTTCGGAATTGCCCAGTTCACGGGCAAGGGACAGGATAAGGCGGACCGCACCGAAACCGGAATGGTGATGGGCACCTACGCCTACATGTCCCCTGAACAGCGGGAGGATTCGAGCAAGATCGATCATACAACCGATCTCTACGCCGTTGGTGTGATGCTCTATGAAGTCCTCACGGGCAAACGCCCGGCGGGTCGGTTCAAACTTCCCTCCGAGTTAAGTCTCCACTATGGACAGGCATTCGATCGCATCATCACCAAGGCGCTTGCCACCAATCCACGCGAGCGTTACCGCAAAGCCGTCGAGTTCAAGGATGATCTGCTCGCCACCATGAATCACACGCTGGACCAGTCTGAACTGACCAATCCTCCGACCGGCAAGGTGAAGACTTTCGTCGGCAACTGCGCTTTCCTCGATACGCTCAAGGATGGCATCTACAGTTCTACCTATCTTGTCGAGGACCAGTCGAACAAGTCGCTCTATGTGATCAAGAAGCAGAGCAAGCCGGACATCGGATTGCGCGAGTCGAAACTGCTCTCAAACCTTTCGCACGCGAATATCCTGCCGATCCACGGCGCGGGGTCCGACGGCAAGAAGCTGGTCATCGTTATGGACTACGCCCAGGGAGGCTCCCTCGCCGACAGGCTGGTCAAGCCGATCGAATGGCGCGAGGCTCGCAATTTGATGCTGCAAATCGCGCGGGCGTTGGATTTTGCTCATAAGAACAACATCGTGCATGGAAATATCAAGCCGTCGAACATCTTGTTTGATCGCGATGAGAACCTGAAAATAGCCGATTTCGCCTTGATGCCGAACGTCGAGAAAAACGCTACCAACTGGTATCAGGCGCCGGAGCGTCGCAAGAGCAAGCTGGGAGATATCTATTCAGCGGGAATCGTCTTTTTTCAACTGCTCACCAACCGCGTACCTACGTTCGATACGCACGGCAAGTTCACCTGGATCGACGGGCATCGCACAACCAATGCGGCACAGCGTGAATTGATTGAGAAAATGATCGCCACGCGACCGTCGGAACGCTACCAGTCATTCGCTGAGATCGTCCGCTCGCTCGAACAGATGGCCGACGACCGAAAGCTCAATCGACAGGATCAACTGCCCACCATCCTGGACGAAAACATGAAAACCCTGATGATCTGGGGCGGACTCTTCCTCGTGGCACTGATCGTGACGGTGCTCTTCTTCTTCGATATCATCTCGTTCTAGTCTCCGGGCGCACCATCCGCGGGTGCGCTCAAGATCCTCTGCGGGGACGAACTGACCACACCGTTCAACGCGACCCATTCCGACAATCTCCCCCAAACAAAGCTCTTGACAATCGCTGTGATTCAAATAGATTTGCAGGCTAATCACGACCCCGTCGTCTAGAGGCCTAGGACACCGCCCTTTCACGGCGGCGACACGGGTTCGACTCCCGTCGGGGTCGCTTGATTGACTAGCATTTAAGGGAAATCAATCTACCAATACATAGAATACCGGAACCACAGGGGTCCGACCTCCTTGGCTGCGTGGATTCCCAGTAAAAATATAGGAACTCCGATTTGTTTGCTATCCCCAGCGCTTGAGACCACTTTGAGTGAAGCCGACCCTAATATCCTGCCCGAACCACTCTATGAAGCGACAAACGTCTTTCTTGGTAATTGACTCGGTAACATAAAGGAATGTGACAGTTCGAATACTGTCATAATCGTCAGCGACAGTAAAGGTACTAATGACAGTTGCTTGATTGGCCGCGTTTAACGCTTTGTGGAAGTCAGTCACAGTACCGAAAGCTGGCCTAGTAAAGCTCCAAATGCTCAGGAAGTGAAAAACTTGCATGTCCTTATCTATCTGAGTCTCATCGCCCATTTCGGTCAAAATTTCAAGCATTGAAACCAAGTTCCACTCGTCGTGAGAGATGATAGCATCGGCTCCAGCTATCTCAACACCGCAGTTTGAACAGAAATTGGAGTTAATATCAACTATGTCTTCGCAATTTTCGCACTTCATCGTTCCTTCTCTATCTCAGAAAACGCCTAGAGCGGCAGAAATCTGGCATATAGCCACCCACAACCACATGAGTTACCAACTAGGAATTTCGATCCAAGATTTTCAAAGAAACAGGATTAGCTAATAACGGTAAAGTTCAATATTCCGCTACATTCTCACAACTCCTCTGTAGTTGGGTAGATTGCTACGGGCCTTACAGAAGCAAGCCATAATCGCAATCTATATCAAGTATGGTGCCGAAAGCGATCGGGTTCGTATTGACATGTCTCTGCGTTTAGCTTAGCTTGGGTATTGCACTAGCAAAAGAGGAGGATTAATGATGTGAGTAAGACTCAATTCACTTGGTCGATTCTGTTGCGAATCATCGCCGCAGCAATGCTAATCTGGGCGCTTGACCGCCACCCATACGATTACTATACGTTATTGCGCTGGATCGTCTGCGGTGTGTCCATCACAATGGCATACCTCTCATACGTCGCTAAGGACGAACAAACAGATGGCTGGTTCTGGTCATTCGTGGTTGTGGCGGTGATCTTCAATCCTCTCGTCAAAGTGCAGCTTTCACGGAATTCCTGGCGTCCAATCGACTTGGCAGCAAGCGCGCTCATGATTGTCTCAATCTTCTTTCTACAGCGACGACAGAATCGCGAAATAGCAGAATAGTCACGCGCTAATTACAACCATTCTCATTAAAGCGGTCAATGGAGAGGCACTTACCGAATCATGGATGGAAACTAGTGCCGCAACTAGTTTCAGATCTTGCTAACGAGCAGTCGAGCAAACCAAATTCAGCAATTCGATTTTGCGGAGGACTAATATGAAGGAGACTCTTCAGAACATTGGCAGCGGCGCGCTTGGCTTCGTCATATTCATTGCTGCAGTATTCCTAGTCGTAGGATTTATCAACGGTGCCGTATGGTTTAGCACAAAGATGCTCCCGTGGCTGATCATCGCTTTTTGGATTGTCTTCATATTTGATGTAGTAGTCCTGTTACCACTTGCCGCCTTCAAAATGACTAGAGGATTCGCAGCTGGTAGCCTTTACATTTCGTCGTACGTATTTGGACTTACACTGTGGGCATGGAGCGTCATAATTACTTATCAACTCTGGGGTTTCATAGGACTGCTGGTTGGCCTGGCGATTGCTGGAATCGGCGCAGTTTTCACAGCCTTCTTAGCCGCTCTCTTCAACGGGCAGTGGTCTACAATAGGCAGCATGGTTATTGTGATACTGATCATTGTTGGATCTCGGTTGCTTGCGAGTTTCTTACTGACCAAGAT
>JBECKX010000090.1:0-14799 GCA_040235515.1 Candidatus Zixiibacteriota bacterium | reverse complement strand
GCCGACACCGATCTCGTCGACAAGATGGAAGAGAAGGGAGTCGAGATCCGTGCTGAAAAGTCGGATGACGGCTGGGTCGGGTACCTGATTACTTTAGCGCCATTTCTGCTGATTATCCTGCTATGGGTATTCATCATGCGGCAGATGCAGGGTGGCGGCCCGAAGGGATTATTCTCATTCGGAAAATCGAAAGCCAAGTTGTTGACCGAGGACCGCCCGAAGGTGACGTTCAACGACGTTGCTGGTGCTGATGAAGCGAAAGAAGAGTTGGCGGAGATCATCGAGTTTTTGAAGGAGCCGGGCAAGTTCCAGAAACTGGGCGGCAAGATCCCTAAGGGAGCCTTGCTAGTCGGCCCCCCCGGAACCGGTAAGACGTTGCTCGCTCGCGCGATCGCGGGTGAGGCCGGGGTGCCGTTCTTCTCGATGTCAGGCTCAGACTTTGTGGAGATGTTCGTTGGCGTGGGTGCCTCGCGTGTGCGTGACCTGTTTGATCAGGGCAAGAAGAATGCCCCTTGCATTATTTTCATAGATGAAATCGATGCCGTCGGACGCCTGCGTGGCGCGGGGCTTGGTGGTGGACACGACGAGCGCGAGCAGACGCTCAACCAGTTGCTCGTTGAGATGGATGGCTTCGAGTCCAACGAGGGCGTTATCCTGATCGCGGCGACCAACCGACCCGATGTGCTTGATCCGGCGTTGCTCAGGCCCGGACGCTTTGACCGCCAGATCGTAGTAAACCTGCCTGACGTCAAAGGCCGGGAGGGAATCCTCAAGGTTCATATGCGCAAGATCAATGTTTCTGATTCAGTAAATGCCGAACTGATCGCAAGGGGTACTCCGGGGTTGTCCGGCGCGGACCTGGCCAACGTGGTCAACGAGGCAGCGCTGCTGGCGGCTCGCCGAAACGCCGATAAGGTTTCGATGGTCGATTTCGAGATGGCCAAAGATAAGGTTATGATGGGTGCCGAACGCCGTTCGCTCGTGATATCCGAGGAGGAGAAGCGGACGACAGCCTACCACGAAGCAGGGCACGCCCTGGTCGGCAAGCTGTTGCCCAAGGCTGACCCGGTCTATAAAGTGACTATTATCCCGCGTGGGTTGGCGCTCGGTGTAACCAGCTTCCTGCCGGTGGAGGAGAAGCACACTTACAGCAAGGTTTACCTGGAGACCAAGCTTGTTTATCTCATGGGTGGCCGTGCCGCCGAGAAATTGGTTTTTGACCAGCTTACCACCGGCGCGGGCAATGATATCGAACGGGCTACCGACCTTGCGCGCAAGATGGTCTGCTCCTGGGGCATGAATGAGGAGTTGGGTCCGTTGACCTTCGGCAAGTCGCGGGAGGAGGTCTTCCTGGGCCGCGAAATTCAGCAGCATCGCGACTACTCCGAGAAGACGGCACAGCAGATCGATGATGCCGTTCGCAACATCGTGGAGACCGCATACAACCACGCCGAGGAGTTGCTGCAGGCGAACCTCGATAAGCTCCATCTGCTGGCGACAGCATTGCTTGAGCATGAGATTCTTGACAGTGAGGAGATCGATGTTATCTTGAAGGGCGATAAACTCGACAAGACACCGGTCAATCCAACCGAGAAAACATGAGTTCAGGTACGCAGGTAGGATCAAAGTTTGATGTAGCGAGTCTCTTCGCGAGAAAATCCAAGACTATTGTTATGGGAGTGATTAACGTCACTCCCGATTCTTTTTCCGACGGTGGGCGTTATCTGGCTACATCCGACGCTGTGCAGCAGGCATTGCGGCTGGAGGCGGAAGGCGCGGACGTTATCGATATCGGCGGGGAATCCTCCCGTCCGGGATCAGAACCGGTTTCGGAGCAAGAGGAACTGGAGCGCATCCTGCCGGTCGTCGAGCAGCTGACCGGCAAGCTCGCCATCCCTGTTTCCATCGACACCTGGAAAGCACCGGTTGCAGCGGCGGCACTGGCTGCAGGCTGCGCAATCGTCAATGATATCACCGCACTTGAGGGTGATCCGGAGATGGCGAGTGTGATAGCTGAGCATCGAGCCGGTGCCATCCTGATGCACAAACGCGGCACGCCGAAGGAGATGCAACTCAACACCGAATATGGTAACTTGATTGAAGAAGTTGACGGTTACCTTGCTGCGGCAGCGGCCCGAGCGATTGCGGCCGGTGTCGCGAAAGAGAGAATTATGCTTGATCCGGGAATCGGATTCGGCAAGGATGTTGAAGGGAACCTCGAATTGGTGAAAGCGGTCGGGCGGTTTGCCCGCTCCGGTTACCCGATTCTGATCGGCGCGTCGCGCAAAGGATTCATCGGAAAGATTACTGGCGCTACGGTCGAGAACAGAGTGGCAGGGTCGGTGGCGGTGGCTGTCGCGGCTGTGTTGTATGGTGCGGTTGCGGTTCGCGTACATGATGTCGCCGCAACCCGTCAGGCAGTGGATATCGCGGTGCGACTGAGGCTGGAGGACTGATGGAGCTGTTTAGCTTTGAATTCTTGAAGTTCTCGCTGCTCGACCTGATCGATGTCGTGGTCGTGGCCTATATCTTTTATAAGTTCTTCACGCTACTGAAGGGGACGCGGGCAGCGCAGATGATCACGGGGTTGACGCTGCTCTTCGTGATCGCCTTCTTCGCCTACTGGTTCCAGCTTCAGGGTTTGATGTGGCTATTCACCAACCTGGCAACGGTTGGATTCATCGTGCTGGTGATCCTGTTCCAGCCGGAGATTCGCGGTGCGCTGGCGCGGATCGGACACTCTCGAATCGTGCGATATTTCTATCGGGGTGAAGAGGGTGCGAGCGTGGACGAGATCGCCAAGGCGGTTCTGCGCCTGTCGGTGTTAAACCATGGCGCGCTGATCGTGATCGAGCGGACGGTGGGGTTGAAGGACTTCGTGCAATCGGGCAAGATGATCAATACTACCGTCTCGGCGGAGATGATTACCACGATCTTCACTCCTTACACGCCATTGCATGACGGTGCGATAATCATTCGCGGCGACAGCGTAATCGCTGCCGGATGCATGCTACCCCTTTCGCAGAATCCCGTTTACATGAGCGAGTATGGGATGCGCCACAAAGCCGCGGTTGGTATCACCGAGGAATCGGACGCAATCTGTATCGTGGTCAGCGAGGAGACCGGGGATATCTCGATTGCCTACGAGGGCACGCTCCGGCGCGGCATCGAGCGCTCGCAATTCAAGGAATCACTCAATCGGTTCCTCAAGTCGTAACCTGTCGTCAAACCTGAAATCAAAAAGCGATTGTCATAACCCGGGTCGTTTCATAGTCAGATGTAGCTTGACGAGGGGGAAGTCGGGGAGTTATATCTTCCCTCAAGGAGGATTGAATGGAGAGCGGATTGCTCATTGCCATAATCACATTCGTAGTTGGATTTCTGCTGGGGGTGGCAATCACGTGGCTGCTGAAGTCGCGTCAGCAGCGCGAAGCAGCTGCGCTGGCGGAACAGATGGCGCAGGATGCAGAAGCAAGGCGCGAGAAGGACCTGGCGGCGCTGACGGAGCATCTAAAATTGAGCTTCGGCAATATCTCGAACGAAGTGCTCTCGAAGGCCAGCGACGAATTCATGAAGGTGCGTAAGACCTTGCTTGATTCCGACCGCGAGATCTCTGCGAAAGAGCTTGAGTCGAAGAAAACCCTGATTGACCAGCAGTTGCAGAATATGAACGCCGAACTGGACAAAGTGCAGAAGCTGATGACAGCGCTTGAGAAGGATCGTTCCGAGAAGTTCGGACAACTCAGCAGCAATCTTGAATCGCAACAACAGCAGGTTCAGCAATTGATGCAAACTGCCTCATCGTTGCGGGAAGCTCTCGCTTCTACCAAGGCACGTGGCCAATGGGGAGAACGCATGGCGGAGGATGTGCTCAGGCTGGCAGGTTTCATCGAGGGAGTCAACTACGAAAAACAGAAGACGATTGAAGGGGCCGGAACCAGACCTGATTTCACCTTCCCGCTTCCTCAGGGACAGGTCCTGAACATGGATGTGAAGTTCCCGCTGGACAATTATCTGCGCTACCTGGAAGCTGAGTCGGAAGACCAGAGAAACCAACTGACCTCAGCCTTCGTTCAGGATATAAAGAACCACATCAAGGCGGTTTCGAAGCGCGAGTACATCAATCCGCAGCAAAATACACTGGCTTATGCTCTGATGTTCATACCCAATGAACAGGTCTATGCCTTCGTCCACGAACACGACGCAAGCCTTATCGACCGGGCGCTGGAGAGTCGCGTGATCCTCTGTTCTCCCCTTACCCTCTATGCGATTCTTGCGGTGATTCGTCAGGCAGCCGATAACTTCGCCCTGGAAAGAACCTCTCATAAGATGGTCGAATTGTACGGTGAGTTCCAGAAACAGTGGGGCAAGTTCTGTGAAGGATTGGCTAAGCTGGGCCGTCAGATCGAGACGGCGCACCGTGGCTACGAGGAGGTTGCCGGTACGAGAAGTCGACAATTGGAGAAAGTGTTGAACCGCATCGAGGACTTACGCACCCAGAAGGGAATGGGTGTCGAGGCAGGGGAGCCTGTGGATGGCGATGATGGCGAGTTGCCTCTGCTTGAGGAGAGTCGCCTCTCTGATCGTGATGACTAGCGGTCTAAGACTAGCGGTCTAAGACCAGCGGTTGCTCCGCTTTAATACAGGATGGCCAACAACAAATAGGAACGGCGCCTCCAACTGGAAGCGCCGTTCTCCATTTTGACCCGTTAAGGTCGCTGACACTGAATCTTACTTCAGCATTCCCGCTACGCGCTTGGGCATCAACGGGGTCTCGGGGACAAACTCCCCAACCTTGAAGGCAAAGCTGGGTGGTGAGTCAGAATAGGTGTTCACGGTCGTTATTGTACCGCTCTGAGACAGATTGAACACATACCACCACAGTTGCGTTGCCGAAGGTGAAACGGTGAATGTCTGCAGCAGGGAACTGCCCGAGTAAACCTCGACCTTTGCCTGCGATTGTGCGAAGGTCGCTGTACCGCCGGCATCCTGATCATAGTTGTGAACTGCGAAGGCGGCCGGTCCAACCAGATCGTAAACCGTGATCGTCTCCGGCCCGAAACCATCCTGGTCATCCACATCGAGGACCGCGTAGGGGAGCTGATCAGCCGAGCCCGTATTCACGTAATCGACAGAGAAGAGGATGTTGTCAACCACGGTATAGTAGTGAGCATCGATATCCTCCGGTTGCGAGCTCCAGGAAAGAATGATCCTGAACTCACCTTCACCGAGTTGCGTGGAGAGCGCGACGGTCACCTGCTCGTCGAGTTCATCGACGACTTGAGTGCTGGTGCGGGAGATGAAACCATCTGCGACCACGTGCAACTGGTAGGTGCCAAACGGCAAGTCCGTAAAGCTGAACTGGCCGAGCGCGTTGGTGGTCGCCTGACGTGATACCGGCCCGCTCAGCGTGACATCCGCATTCGGGATCGGATTATTATTGCTGGCGTTGACCACAGTGCCCTGCATGTTGCCGCTGCTGCCCTCGGCGGAGATCACGACCGTTGCATCATCGACGAAGAGTACTCCTGCAACCAACTCCGGGATAATGCCACTGTTGTTCGACATGGCATCAACAGAGAGGTCGAGCGTAGCAGTGCCTGCATCGAGGACATTGAAGTTTACGCGCACCAGTTCGGTGGTAACGGGGATCGTCTCTAGTCCAAGGGGGCGGTTGACATCAAGAAACACTTCACCGGCTTCAAAATCCGCCAGGATATCGAGGGTGCCCCAGGCAGAGTTGGCCTGCACCGCGTTGGCGAACTGGAAGTGGTCGGTGTCGTAGGCGATTCGGAAGATGCCGTTATTGAAGCTTCCAATGCGCCACAGCTCGATTGTCGTGCTGTAAAGCGTTTGCGAAGTCGCTTGGTCGTGGTAGGGTGTCAGCTTCACCATCGGGACGGCGGGAAGCAAGGTAATAGGCACAGTGACCTCATCACCCGGTTCCACCTCAATGATGGCGGTATTGGCGTAGAGCACATGCTCCGGTGCGTCGGCTATGGAATTCTCGATTGCCTCAACGACGAAAATCACCTGCCCGGTCGGGATCGAAATCGTGCCGAAGTCGAAACGGCCATCCACCAGTTGAGTCTCACGCTCGTCGACGACTTCGTCTTCCACGATGATCTGGAGGCGAATCAGGTCGATGCGATCTACCAGCGAACTTTTGGGGATCGTGATACTCAAGCTGGTGTCGACTCGCTCCGAGCCCGCAGTCGGCTTGCTGGAACAACTGAGCAACAGCGTCATAAGCAGCGTCAACAGCAACAGGGCGATAACTGCGGCTGTGAGCGAGGACTTCTTCGTATTCATCATAGTGTTCATCATTACTGAGCCCTCACTGTCATGACGATGGTAGCGCCGAATCCTGAGAGATCGGCGTCGGGGATCACGCCGGCCTGACCATCGATCGATCCACTATAGTAACTGAGCATACCGCTGATCCCGACAACCTCGGTCAGCCGATAACCGGCGCCGCCGCTGAGGCCCACGTAGCTGGAACCGGGACGATAGAGGAACGAATTCTGCGGATACTCATTTTCGCTCATCGACTTCAACTCAAGCTGCGCAAGAACGCTTAACTCCGGCGTGACGGGATATGACCCGCCGCCATAGATCAGCATCTCATTGCGTCCGGAGTTGAGTTGCTCTTCGATGAAGTCGCCGCCCTGTTCATTCGGGAGCTTGGCAGCGCCGCGAATCAGGAAATTGCCGCCGGCGAAGAGGCTGAACATATCGGTGTACTGAACATTCACCTGGTAGATCTGGGTGATGCCGGACTGGTAGATTTCCTCATCGCCATACTTGTCTTTGAAATAGTAAATGACGGTCACGTTCCCGCTGAAGTCTACCTGGCGCCCATCATAATCGAAGCCACCGATACCATGCACTTCATTGCCGTACTTGTAATCCTCGGTGTCAATCTCGCGGGCACGGTATGGTCCGCGATAGAAGAAGGCTCCACCAAGTTGCAGCGTGACATCGCCAAAGTGTGGCAGCAACAACCCTTCACCGCCCAGATCGAGCCCCTGTCCGACGCGACGCACGATGTATTTGCGTGAGGCATCGGAGAGCAGGGTGACAATCGCATATTGCTCCAGCGAGAGTTCCGTTTTGCCGGTTGGCAGGCCGGCGTAGATACTCAGCGCGGTGGCCTGATTGGCGGAGAAGAAGGTCGCCTTGACGCGCGTATCATTGATCGAGGAGAAGGAGACATCTGCGTCGCCCTGCATCCCGAGAAAAGTAGCCTGTCCCTTGGCGGAGTTGCCGGAGAGCTTGCCATCGATCTGGAGGCGGAAGCTTTCCGAGGGCATCAGCACCGTATTTAGCCCGAACACGGTCTGTTTGATGTCAAAGTCACCCAGGCCGGTGTACTCCGTGCTCCAGCCGTTGTAAAGGAAATAGATGCTTCCACGGGTTGACTCTTTCCTTGCCGCGTCGGCATTGGTTGCAACTGCCATCAGCGCGAGGCTGAGGATAAGCAGCAGCGTGATGGTTCTATTCAAAGGCTTCATTAGCGCACCTCCCCGGAGACCGTAGCGGTAGAGCGACCCTCGGAGGGTTCATCCTCGACGCGCGGGTTCGTATCAGGCGCGCCGATGGCGCGCAATTCATCGGTAAGGCTGGTAATGACCTGCGTGGTGGCTTCGATGCTCGCCATTACCATGCTGTCGAATTGCTGCAAGTCTCCGGCGTTGCTGATCAGAAGCTGAGTTTCGGAAGCGAACTGACCGGCCAATCCGAAGCGGGGGTCGATACTGCGGGCTTCATCGAAGAACTTCTTTGCATCCACGTAGTTACCCTGATCGTAGAGTTTGATTCCCTGGCTGAAAGCGAGGAAGGCCTCATACGAGTCGGTGGGCTGATCGAGCAGGGCTTTTCGCCGACTACCCTTGATCTCGATGCCGAGCGAGTCGAGGATCGCCAGCGTCATATTCTTCTCAAGTTCGAGAGCTTTCTTCAGGTCGTTGTCGGCATTATAGGCAGGCTTATACTCTGACGTGGTGGTCATTACTAGTGCCGCATCGAGTGAGAGCTTGTCCTCGGCGGGGGCGTTGACACTGGCGTTCACCAGATGTGCCGCGCTGACTATTTTGCCGACCCGCGGTGCTGATTCTTCCGAAGTCAGGCCCTCCTGCGTGAGCTGGAGTTCCTGCATCAGGTAGTTGACCTGGAGACGCTCGACGACGGTGAGTTCCTCGATTGATGCCAGATCGTACCAGAGGGTGGCGGCGAGTCCATCCGCGAGGGCTTTCACCTGCGGGGTGGCATCTGCGGCCACGACGAATGGAAGCACTGCCACGGTCAACGGTTGCGGCTCAGCCTGACCGAGTGTGGCTTCCGCCTTCACCGCCTCGGCGACTTGTTTCCGAAGGCGCTCATTCTTGACATAGAGCAACCGTCCCCGCACGTTGTCCGCTACCCGTGACTTGGGGTTGCGCTCGAGGAACTGCTCATAGGCATTCGCGGCTGTGGCAAAATCACCCTGGGCCTCGGAGCAGAATCCCAGATAGAGGTTTAGTTGCGGATCCGCAGGGAGCGACCGCTGGGCGATCGTAAGATTTTGCTTGGCTTCCGCGATCGAGCCCTGATGATACTGCAGGCGACCGAGCGCCTTGAGAACACGAGGATCGTTCGGATTCTCCTGCAATGCGGATTTTAGATAGGTCTCAGCCGCATCATAGCGGCCATCGTCGAGGGCTTTTCTGCCCTGACTCAGATTGCTCTGTGAGCACCCGGCAAGCAGCAGGGCTGCCAGAGCGGATGTTATCAGAGCAAGGCTTAGGATGCTGCGCATCCTGGTTCTGTTTCTCATCGAATAACCCTGTAGATACCTTGTTTGCGCGTGATTGTTGCCCTCTGAGGTACACCTTTGGTGAGAATTACCATCAGAGAGCGGAAACGTCTACAAATTACCGTAGGGGTGGACGATATAGTAAACAGGACTGGCACGCAAGTTCAAAAGAGCAAAAACTTTAGCCGGGTCAAAGACCTGCGTTTAACATAATCCTAATGAATTTCTAACTGGACACTCACGGCCCGCTTGGGCTAAATTGACAATCCTACGTATATTGCGCTCTTCCTGCGTACCAATTGCATAAGGACAAAATTCAGGCATGGAATCATCCAAAGCGCGAAAATTAGATAATCCGGGTTTCCAGGGGGCGGTGCTCACGGAGGAGATCACCGACTTTGACCACGACGCCTACCTGCGACTGGTGACGGTTGATCTGTCGCCGGATCAGCAGAAGCGGATAGTTGAGCCACCACGTGTGCATTTTGACCAGGACGCGATCCTGGCGATTCACTGGCACCCGGAATTTGTCCCGATGGAGTTGATCACCAGGAGGGTGGCGGCAAGTTTTCCTAACAGCGATCTTGAACTGATCATTCCCACACAACACAATCGACTCGAGTGCTACAACGGGTATGCCGGTGTGGAGATTGATTGCTACGCGAAGGCGTTTCACCGCAAGGTGCAGTTCCTGGTTCACTTCAAGGAGGAACGAGTCGCGGATGCTGATGTCTTCAAGAAGATGCTCGATCATACCTTCAAGTACCGCTCTGGACAGCTCGATGAATACTTCGATACGATCCTCGACAGTCGTTATGAGGATCGCCTGAATGAAGCGGCAGCATCGACCGGCGCCAACGACGTGCTGGTGGAATTTGTCAGGACAGGCACACACAAGCTCCGCAAGCTGGTCGAGCTTCACTATAACGAGACTCCGAAGGAGATGCTGCGCAACAAGCTGATCAGAAACTACTTCGACGCCCTGCGCGACATCTGCGACGATCGCACCATTGGCCGTGCACAGATCTTTCTGAAAGCGGTCAAGGAGATCGTGAAGCGCCAGTTCTCGCTCAGTCACTTTTATGAGGTCAATGAATTCATAGAAGAGATCAGGTCACTGGGGGGAGGAATCATCATTCCGCATCCCGAACAATTCTGGCCTATCCTGCTGGCAGGATATGATGTCGACGGCTACGAGGTCTGGAACCCGCAATCGCAGGAGTACACCGAGTTTCTGATCAATGTCGTCAATCGCCAGAATGAGACTTCGCAACGCCGGGGCAGACCGCTGCTGATCACGATGGGCGACGACTGCCATATGGGAGAGAAGGTTAAAGAGCCGCGTTTTCAGGACCGGGAGAAGGCCTCACGCGAGATCGGCGTGCAGCCTGCCTGGGATGACCTGGCAATCAGAAAGAGTCTGATCTTTGCCGGCGTCGACCGCCGGAGAGCGATTTCGGAATACAAGAGCAGATTACAGTAGTCTACCACGGAGGAACGTTTCTTATGGCAAGAGAGTCGGGAGAATTTCGGCACGAGTCATTGCAGGACTGCGAGTCGATAGTGAAGTACCTGAAGGCCCTGACCGAGGGCTTCGAGAACGGCCATTTGCAGTTGGCGAATGGTGGAGATCCGATAGTGCTTGAGCCGACCGGTCTGCTGAAGCTTGACCTGAAGGCGCGCCGCAAAGATGACAGGATCAAGCTGTCGATCAAGGTCTCCTGGAAAGAGGAGGATGTTTCCGAGCAGATTGACGCTAAGCCACTGGTGATCGATTCCCAGAAGAGCTAGCGTGGAGTGAATGGAGCTGATATTCATACTTTGTTTGAGACTGCTTTGTTGAAAGGCTCAGGTAGCGATTGCTGACTCGGAAAGAGATTGAAGACAATTTCCGATTTCTGATTCTGGAAGTTCGATCTCAGTTACAGGATGCGCAGCGGGTACTCACCGAACCGGGAAGTGTGCCGGCGGAGACGCTCGATGCTCGGGATGATTACATCGATAACCTCAAGGGGGTTATCGAGAGCAAGTGTTTCTCGCTGATATTCACCGTAAGCGGGAATGACACGGTAACAGTCGACCTGATGAAGTCGGTAATCGTGATCACCAGCAATCTGGAGCGTATCGCGGACTTCGCCAACAACCTCGTGGGTCAGACCAAGTACCTCAAATCTGCCAACATCTTCCAAAAATTCAGTATTAAGCCAACATTCGACGTTATCCTGAAGGCCTATGACAGGATTCAGGGAGCTGTCTTCAGCCGCGACATACAGGTTGCGCTCGAGATCTGCAAATCGGAAACCGAAGTTGACGCGTTGTATGAAGAGACCTTTCGGGGTCTGCTCGACGAATTGCGTCGAACCGACCAACCGGAAGACTACGTAACTGCAATATTCATCTTTCGCTATCTCGAACGAATCGGCGATTGCCTGCTCAATATCGGGGAAGCGATCATCTCGGCCGCGGTGGGGGAAAAACTCAAGATACATCAATTCGAGGCGCTGGAGGAATCGCTCGAGGGCGCCCATCTGGCGGGGTCGGTTTCCGATCTTGACCTCGAATCGATATGGGAAACGCGTTCGGGCTGCCGGATCGCGCGTGTCAAGGGCAAGGGTGGTGACAGCGCCGGCGCAGCGATTTTCAAGGAGGGAAAGCTACGCAAGCTCCAGGAGGAGAAAGAGAATATCGAGCGCTGGCAGGAGATCATTCCGGGGATAGCGCCGAAGATTTTCGGATTCCAGAAGCATGGCGACAACGGGTCGCTGCTGCTGGAATTCTTCCCCGGCAATACGATAAAGGACATGCTGCTGAAAAACCGGGGAGCGCTGCTGAAGGAAGCGATGCAGTCACTGGAAGCGACGCTCACGCAGACCTGGGAAAAAACCCGCACGGAAGAGAGTGTGAATGCCGGCTTTTTCGCCCAGCTCAAGGCGCGGATCGAGGATGTGCTGAAGGTGCATCCCGATTACCGTCTCCCGATGAATCAGATCGGATCGCTGGAGGCACCTTCATTCGAGGAGTTGCTCGAACGTGCCATACATCTCGAAGAGCAGATGAGCGCGCCGTTTTCGGTTTTCATCCACGGCGATTTCAATGTCGACAACGTGATTTTCGATCATAAGGAGAAGCGAGTTCACTACATTGATCTCCATCGTTCGCGCAATATGGACTATGTTCAGGATATCTCGGTGTTTATCGTGTCCGCGTACCGGCTGCCGATCCTGCAGAATGATCGTCGCGCACTGGTGAATTGGGCGATCAATGAGTTGCTGAGATTCGCGCGCGGGTATGCCGCTTCGAGCAACGATGACACATTCGAGGCCCGGCTTACTCTCGGACTGATACGTTCATTCGCGACTTCGACCCGTTTTGAACTGGAAGAGGATTTCGCCAAGTCGATGTATATGCGCGCAACATTCCTGCTGGAGAAAATGCTGGATCACGAGAGCAAACCGTGGAACCAGTTCAGGATGCCTCAACAGGCGCTCGTATATTGACTCGAGTCGGGCCGGCGTGTATCGCGGCACGCGAGTGTATGGAAGTTACCTCACGCATGGAAAGCGGAACAATCAACATGAATGATAGTGGTGGTACGTTGCGGATTGGCGTGATCGGAGTCGAGGAGGGTTGGTCCTCACAGCAGTTGACTGCTTCAGTGGAGCGCGAGACGGGCTTTGGGGTGTTGATCGATATGGATCGGATCTCGGCGGACCTCGCGCGCGGTACGGTTGAATGCGATGGTACAAACCTGCTGGAACTCGACGCGATCATCGTAAAGAAGATGGGGCGCACCTATTCGCCTCAGCTTCTCGACAGGCTTGAAATCCTGCGCTTCCTCGAGCGGCGCGGGGTGAGGATATTCTCGCGCCCCGAATCGCTGGCGCTGGCTATCAACAGACTGGCAGGCACATTGACCCTGCAGGCCGGGGGAATTCCGATGCCGGCCACTGTCGTGACTGAGGATGTCGCAGTTGCCGTCGACGCAGTCAAGCGCTATGGAAAAGCGATCTTGAAGCCACTCTATTCGTCGAAGGCGCGCGGAATGGTGCTGGTGTCGGCGGAGGATGGAGATTTGCAGCAAACGATAGAGGCATTCCGGGCCGACGGCAATCCGATGATCTATGTGCAACAGAAGGTGCAACTCAACGGCCGTGATCTCGGGCTGGCTTTCTTAGGTGGAGAGTATCTGGCGACCTACGCTCGGGTCAGTGGGGGGGGTACCTGGAACACGACGATTCATCATGGCGGAAAATATGAGCCATTCGAACCGAGCGCCGAGATTATCGAACTGGCCCGCAGGGCGCAGAGCCTGTTCCAGCTGGACTTCACCTGTGTCGATATTGCCCTCACCGAGAAGGAACCGGTTGTCTTCGAAGTGTCCGCATTCGGTGGATTCCGTGGACTTAAAGCCGCTAACAACATTCATGCGGCTGAACTATATACCCGTTATGTAGTCAAACAAATGCGGTGCAGGGGATGAGACTGACTATGATGAAGAGTGTTCGCGAGATTGCGGCGAGCATGCTTGCGGAGGTCGACTGTAACGTCTCCCTCGATGTGGCCTTTGATGAGGAGTTCGCGATTCGAGTCGCGAGCAATTCGCCGGAACTGATCGCGTCGCTGAAGGAGTATTTCGGTGGATTCGTCGGGAAAGCTGGTGACCCGGGTCTCGAAGTGCTGGCGATTGAAATGCCCGCCGCCGACCTTGAGCTTGACTGGACGATCAAGCAGCCTGATCCGGGAAAGTCGAAGATCAAGGAGGAGTATTTCGATTTCGCTGATGGTCGATTGGTAAGAAAGCGCCTTACCGGCGTGATTTTCGCGATGGCAAATGATCTCAACCTGGCGTTTGGCCCCTGTCTGGCGAACAGCAATCAGGTGATAAATTTCATTAACAATCGTTACATCGAGTGGCAGTTACAGCACGGCGGGCTACTGGCGCATGCCGCCGGCGTGGAATTGAACGGCAGAGGTATGGCAATAGCCGGCTTCTCGGGGATGGGCAAATCGACGCTAGCGCTGCAGTTGATGAATCGCGGTTGTCGGTTTGTGTCGAACGATCGACTGGTGATCCGCTCAGCGGGAGATACGGGAAAGCTTGAGATGTTCGGGATCGCCAAGCATCCGCGCGTGAACCCGGGCACGGTGTTGAATAATGCAGAGCTGGCGGAAGTCATGCCTGCCGAAAAGCGGAAGGCGCTCGCGGCGATCCCCCCCGATGAGTTGTGGGAACTGGAGCAAAAGTATGATGTGATTATTGATGATGTGTATGGGGAGGATCGGTTCGTGCTGCGGACTTCGCTCGACGTCATCATACTGCTGAATTGGCAACGAGACAGCAGAGCGCTTACTGCGCAGCGAGTCGATCTTCAGCGGCGGCGCGATCTGCTGGGTGCAATCATGAAGCAGCCAGGTTTGTTTTACAGGGCCACAGCCGGCGTCAGGGAGGAGTTCGATGAGGATTGCTATCTTGAACTGTTGCCTGTGGCTGCGGCGTTTGAGTTGAGTGGCGGAGTTAACTTCGAGAAAGCTGCGAGCTTCTGTATGCGTCTCCTGCAAGGCGACCGCGCCGATACGGAAGTCGATTCGGAAGTATAGCTAGCGGGCAGCCCCCGGGTTACAGGAATCGAAAGAATAGAGAGATGTCAGCAATGCTCAGGGTCACTCATTCCGTTTCAATCCCCGATGAACTGAAGCTGGCTCGATATCATCGTGCGCCTGAAGTGGGGCCACGGGTGCTCTTCTTTTCGGGGGGGACGGCTCTCAATCCGCTCTCCCGCCACCTGGCGGAGTACACGCACAATTCGATTCATATCGTGACCCCATTCGATTCCGGTGGGAGTTCGCGCGTCCTGCGCGACGCCTTCGCCATGCCATCGGTGGGTGATCTGCGCAGTCGCCTGATGGCGCTGGCCGATGAGACGGTGACCGGTCACCCGGAGATCTTTCAACTCTTTACCTACCGTTTTCCGGTCGATGCCGACCCGTCGGGACTGGGGGTGGAG
>JBECKX010000004.1:0-9490 GCA_040235515.1 Candidatus Zixiibacteriota bacterium | reverse complement strand
GACGGGCGCGGCACACGGGGTGAACGGAAATCCGCCAGGTTGCTCGTTACGGTGGGTTGTGTCATGTAAGTGATGAATGAGATGCATGTTTGATTACTACGACGAAAAGCTGTCGGCTTCCAAGCTGAAACATGTCTATGAGGTTGCCACGCCGCGAGTGAGGCAATACCTGAACGCAGAGATCGAGTATGTCTTGCGGCAGATCGGGCCTCATGATGCGGTGCTGGAGCTTGGTTGCGGGTATGGTCGCGTTTTGCCTCCGCTGGCGGAGAGGGCGAAGTTCGTGGTGGGGATCGACAACTCGGCTCAGAGCCTGCAACTGGCGCGCCGGGAGTTGGCTGGCTGGGGGAATATCGGTTTCGCGCGAATGGATGCGGCAAGTCCCGGAATCGGGGATCAGAGTTTTGACGCGGTCCTTTGCATTCAGAATGGGATATCGGCGTTTCATGTTGATCGGCGAAGGCTGGTGGCGGAAGCGATTCGGATCACAAAGCGAGGGGGAGTAGTGCTGTTTTCGAGCTATGCGGATTCGTTCTGGGAGGCGCGGCTGGAGTGGTTCGAGATTCAGGCGAATGCAGGGCTGCTGGGTGAAATTGATCATGAGAGAACGCATGACGGCGTGATTGTGTGCAAGGATGGTTTCACGGCAGATACGGTGCGACCACAGGAGTTTGTGGAGTTGTGCGCCGGGTTTGGGGTGGAGATCGCGATTGCGGAGGTGGATGAATCGAGTCTCTTTGCCACAATCAAAAAGGGTTAGAAAAAGGTCCCGGTCTTAGCTCCCGATCATTTCACAGAATTCTTCAATTCGCACGCTCCTGTCAAGGCTCACTCCCGCCCAGTTGCCTGAAGACGCAAGTTTCCGCCAAGTGGACAGCTCTCGTCTATATTTGTCTCACAGGCTTACCACAGCCAGCGTATCAGTGCGAGATACGTTTGCACAAAAATCATTCAATGGAGCAGAAGATGTACTGTGTCCGCATCGAGCATGATGTAAAAAGCTACGAGGGCTGGAAGAAACTCTTCGACGGCGACCCAATCGATCGACGCAAGATGGGAGTAAGGAGCTATCGCATTCTGCGTCAGGTTGGCAACGCCGGGCATGTGATCGTAGAATTGGACTTCGAGTTACTTGACCAGGCTACAGCTACCGAAACGGCGCTTAAGGCACTGTGGGGACGAGTTGAGGGCAATGTGATGAGCAATGCAACCATAGGCGTACATGAGATCGCCGAGACAAAATCGTTGTAATGAGCCTGGCGAGGATTGCGAGCGGGATGCTGTCGTAGCAAGCTGTTAGATATGGAGCAGATGAGCGGTTCCCTGTAGCGCATGACGATCCGGGGCAACGTAAATGGAGCGGGTAGATTATCCCCGGTCGGAAGTTTGAAGGCGGAGGAGGGATTTCTCTTAAAAGTCTACTCGCGGCTGCAACATCGCAGGTGCGGAGGCGTACACAGTCACTATCAAGAAACTTTTTCAAACCTGCTCACTCATAATCAGCCGGGGTTGTCATGCGAGCCTGTACTCTCATTCTGTTCACGATTTGTCTCACCTTTGCGTGGCAGGGCGCTTTTCCCTCAGATCGTTTTCCCGGTACGGCGGCAGGCGAACGCCTCCGGTGGGCAATCGAGACTATCGGCGAGGAACAGCACGGTGACATCGACACAATCTTTGCACCGGGATTCTTTGAGAAGGTACCCAAGAGCAGTATTCTCGCATTCCTGCAGAGCTTCGGCGACGAGACCGGCGGGTTTGATGAGACTCGCGTTGAGGATGCCGATGACTTCGCGGTAGTCGCCGTTGCGCGTTCGCGGCGCGATTCATTGTGGCAACGGATTGTTGTGCGGGTTGAGGATGTCCCACCGCACCGAATCACGCGACTTTCCTACAATCTGGCAGAGGATCTCAATGCACCGGAAGTGGCGGATTGGGAGGAGTATCGGGGCGTCCTGGATGGCTTTGCCGGTGAGGTCGCGGTTGGTGTCTGGGAAGTGGATGAGAAGGGGAAAGAGTCGAAACTATTCGATTACAATGCTGACCGGAGCATGGCGGTAGGGTCAGCGTTCAAGCTGTGGGTGTTGGGCGCAGTGGAGGAGAAGATCGCAAAGGGTGAACTGGGGTGGAGTGATTCGATAACAGTCAGGGACGAGTGGAAGAGTCTGCCCTCAGGGAGGATGCAGAATGAGCCGGCGGGGAGCAGGCGATCGGTGGCTGACGTGGCTCACCTGATGATTTCGATCAGTGACAACACGGCGACCGACCACCTGATTCGTACAGTGGGACGATCGGCGGTTGAGGCTTTCATGTCGCAGCATTGCAGCGCTCCGGAGCGGAATCGGCCATTCCTTACTACGCGAGAATTCTTTCAGTTGAAGATTGCCGCTCCAGATTCGATTCGGTTACTCTTTGCTCGGTCGGATAGCGACGACAGGCGGCATCTGCTCGAGAACACGATTGAGAAACTGGCGTTCATGCCTGATCCGGACCTGCCAAAGATGCCTACATTGATTGGGGAGATCGAGTATTTTGCGGCGGCGGCTGATCTGTGCCGTTTGATGATTCAGCTCGACTCACTGGCCGAGAAGTGGCCGGAGGAGACGCTAAAGCGAGCACTGACCGACAATGCGGGTCTTAAGTGGGACCGTAGTATCTGGCCGGTTGTGGCGTACAAGGGGGGATCGGAGCCGGGTGTGCTGAATCTCACCTGGCTGGCTACTCGCTCAGATGGACGCAGGTTTGTTCTCGTCATGACCTGGAATGACTCCGAGGCTGTGATTGCCAGTGACAGGGCTGTGGAGGCTGCCTATACGGCAATCAAGTACCTGGCGCGGATTTGAGCCAGGGAGTGCGCACCTACCGCAGGAGGTGCGATTCGGAAAGGTTTCTCTGCGAGAGCGTGAGGGGAACGTAATCGGAGAACACGAATCTTGTTTACGACTCCGGGACAATCTGCGTATCACATCCAACTGACTGCTTACGCAAACATCCATCTCAGGAGAACAGCCATGTTGGTAGTACGGGAGATCTTTACGGCAAAGCCGGGGCAGGCAACTAAGCTCGCAAATTTGTTTAAGAAAGTGATGCCGGAACGGGGGACGGTGCGGGTTTTGACGGATTACATCGGCGACTTCAACACGGTGGTGATCGAGACAGAAGTCAAGAATCTGGCTGAGTTTGAACAACAGGTTGAGAAGTACAGATCAGGAGAGGCGTTCAAGGGGATGGATCCTGAGGCTGTAGCGGCGATGTCGAAGTATACGGAGTTGTTTCAGAGCGGCAGGCGCGAGGTGATGCGGGTTGTTGAGTAGGGGAGTCTTAAGCAACCCCAGATGCTTCAGATGCTGCCAGTGAACACCGCCGGGCCGCCGCCGGTGTGCCAGAAGAGGACGTTGTCTGAACTGCTGAAGTAGCCTTGCTTGATCAGGTCGAGCATCCCGCCGAAGGCGCGTGCCGTGTAGACAGGGTCGAGGATGATACCTTCAGATTTCCCCAACAAAGAAATGGCATCGCGTTCGAGGTCGCCCACTACGCCGTAGCCACCCCCGAGATATTGATCTTGCACAATGAAGTCTTGAATGGCAAATGTTTCAGCGGCGCCGATATGTTTGGCCGCTTCGTTGGCGAGTTCGACCAGTTGTTGTTCGAACGAGACCGGCATCTCTTCTTTGTCGATTCGAATTGCGACAATCTTGATATCCGAGCAGAAGAGTCGTGCGCCAAGGACCATTCCGGATTGAGTGCCGCAGGAACTTGATGCGACCACAACGTGAGTGAACGGCAGGTCGAGTTGTTCCATCTGTGCGGCGAGTTCTTTGATGGCAAGGGCGTAGCCGACGGCGCCGACAGCGTTGGAGCCACCGTAGGGGATGATGTAGGGCCGCTTGCCGCCTGTGCGGAGTTGGTCGGCGATCTCCGGAATCCTCTCCCCTTTACGGTATTCGCCGCACCAATGAAACTGCGCTCCGACGATCCGATCAAGCAGGAGATTGGCGGTCAGACGATCAGGCTCATTTCCCGCCAACGCGAGGTGACACTCCAGACCAGCTTTTGCCGAAGCAGCGGCTGTCTGGCGGCAGTGGTTTGACTGGGCCGAACCGCCGGTGATGACGGAATCACAGCCTTGAGCGAGAGCATCCCCGATCAAGAATTCGAGTTTGCGGGTCTTGTTGCCGCCGAAGGCGAGTCCAGTGAGGTCGTCGCGTTTGATATAGAGACGTGGTACCCGGGTGTCGGAGCCGAGGCTGCCCCTGAGGCGCAGCATCTCCGCGATTGGAGTTGGCAAGAATGCCAGGGGGAAGCGGGGGAGGGTTGCGATGTTCATAAGTAGAATGATATCAGATAGACGTCGAAATTGAAATACTCTTTGATGTGTGACTGCAAAGCATTTGGCGCAGGTGTTTACAGCAGTTAGCTTCAGAAAACCATGCAGGTTCTAACTCGCAATCTCCTCTTCTTCGCTGCCGCTGCCATTGTAGTGCGGGCGGCATTTTACTCTATTAGCGGCTTCATCGCGGATGATGCGTTCATCACCTTTCGTTATGTCGAGAATATCGCTAATGGATTAGGCTTCGTCTATAACGCCGGACAGCATGTACTTGGGACTTCATCACCACTCTATACACTGCTTCTAACGATTCCTGCATTGCTGGGGTTAGATGTGCCGAATGCTTCGATAGCGATTTCGATCATTGCGTCTGGAATTACGGCTATTCTGATTTACCGGCTGACTCTGCTCTACGGATTCAAACGATTCGCATGGATGCCGGTAGTGTTTTACATCCTGTGGCCGCGCTCGGTTGTGGCGGAGACATGCGGGATGGAAACATCGCTCTTCACGTTGCTGGCTATTGGTAGCTTCTATGCCTACCGGGTGAGGCGTCCGCAGCTAACGTTGCTACTCGCTGCCTTCGCTGCAATATGTCGGCCAGAGGGGATGCTGATTGGAATTGTAGTGCTACCCGGGCTGATTCAAGAATGGAAGTGGGGGCTCTCACGGTACTTGATTCTGCCGGCCCTGATTCTTGCAGCGTGGGGAGGATTCTCGCTCAGCTATTTCGGGACGATCATTCCGAATTCAATTCCCGCAAAACTGGCCTTGTATGGTCAGATTGACGGCGACGGTTTTTTTGCGCGTCTGGAAGTTCTGCTGGCATTGTATTCACCATTCGGCTGGCTGGCTGCACTGCTTGCGGCGGCGGGAATTGCGGTGGCAGTGAAAGATGACTGCCTGCCGCGTCCGGAAACGAGCTGGCTAGCGCTGATGCTGGCGTTTTTCATGCTCAGCGGGACGCATATCTTCTTTTGGTATTTTGTGCCGGTGTACCCTGTATTCCTGTTCTTAGTTTTCGTGAGCGTTCGGAAGATTGTCGAGTCGATTGCTGTGTTACGAACGCCATCTTACCTCGCCGGGCTGGTTACTGGTATTGCGACCACGGCAGTTCTCACTTTTGCCCTGGCGCTATCCGCAGATAGCTATGCCCTCGAACAAAACTGGATGGAGCACCTCCACAAGAATGTCGGATTGTATCTCGCTGAGCATGTTTCTGCAGGAGAAGTGGTAGCAGCGGAAGATATCGGTTACATGGGCTATTATTCAAGGTCAACGATTCTGGATAGAGACGGGTTGGTGTCGCCTGAGGCAATTCCATACAACCGATCGGGAGATTATCTGCAGTTGATTCGGGATTTGCGGCCAGACTGGGTAGTTGCAAACAGTAAAAGCCCAATCTCACAGTTCATTTACGACATTGATTTTGATGAGTTGTATGAACTTCGCGAGAGATTCAGGGCTAGACCGTTTGAGTACAGGGTCTATCACCTCGTCTCGGACTCGCTTTAAGGCGGTCTGCTTCAAACCTTGACAAACTCCGTTTTATCATGACATCTTCAGCCGCATGAAGAGAATCGCCTCCATTGATGCCATGCGTGGGTTCGCGATGGTATTGGTTATCACGCAGCACGCCTTTCATCTGGCGACTGTTGATCTGGCACAGTCGTCTGTAGGTACGCTGATTTATGCCGTAACGAGGATGGCGTCGGTGGCGTTCATGGTGGTTTCCGGGGCGATGATCGGGTTCTTTCAGAGTAAGGCATCTGATCAGGGCAAGCTGGTGCGGCGCTATCTGAAGCGTGCGATTGTGGTGGCGCTCTCGGGACATCTGCTGATACCGCTGGTGCGATATTTCTACTATCAAGCAGACCCAGGGGGACGTTTTCTGCACAACCTGGCGGCTGACTATCCGATTACCGATACGATTGCGGTGTGTCTGGCGATTGGGGTGATTATCATTACGCGCATGAGTAGCAGGAAGCGGGGTATGCTTGCGATTGCGCTTCTGGTGGTTACTCCCGCGATTCAGTTGCTCTGGAGTGTTGAAGGCAAGCTCGCGATTATCATCAAGGAGGCGCTATTCGGTGCGCCGTTTGTGGAGACACCGATTGCCGTGCCTTGGCCGCTGGTGCCGTGGTTGGGGGTGTTCTTGATCGGTTCGATTGGTGGTGCTGCGATAGGTCAGATCTGGAAGAAACCGGAGTCGGTTGAACGCAAGTCGCGAGATTTCCTCAAAGTCTCGCTATTGCTCTTTGCGTGCGGCATGGCACTATCGGTGGCGTACAAGTTGCTGAGAGTTCACGCCGGAGACCTGTTCTCCACAGAGTTCTTCCATGTGATCTATCCGACGCGGAGCACGCTTCTGTTGCCGGTATACCTCGGAATTTTGCTTGCGGTCCTGGCATTGATCCTCCGGATCGTGCGCGCCGGAAGTGGATCATTGCTGCCAGTGTGGGTGTTGACCGTGTTCGGAAGAACCTCCCTGTTTACCTACATCACACAATTCATCTACGTGCACACGCTTCCTGCCATCGCCGGCTACAAAGGAAATCTCACTTTGACGGGCTATATCATTCTGCTGCTGTTATCGTTGCCGGCGTCGTGGATTACCAGCTATGGCTACGGACGGATCAGCGGCAAGATCAAGGGTGGCGACCGCGCTCAATATCTAAACGCCAGACTGTAACCTGCATCCGAACAGAGCTATGGCCTTGCTCCTGTAACGGGCTGGGCGGATGAGATTCGACTTGTCTTCCGCCGTTCGACGACGTACTGATAGTTGAGGAAGCGAGCTGTTACGTCACACGAAATGTTACAGGAGAGCAGATGGGTGAGTTGGTACGCGAGATATTGGACGCAAATCAGGGATTCGTTGCGCGATTCGGGGATCGCGGCAAGCTGGATGCACGTCCGACCCGCAAGGTGGCGATACTCACCTGCATGGATGCTCGCATTGATACATTCGCGATCACGGGTCTGGATATCGGGGATATGAACGTAATCCGCAATGCGGGTGGTCGAGCGAGCGCGGACGCGATTCGGTCGCTGCTGATTTCGACCAAGTTCCTTGGCTCGGTGGTCTGGTTTATCATTCAACATACCGACTGCGGCATGCAGAGCGTCAGCGGCGATGAGATTGTCAGTTCATTCAAATCGAAGCAGGATCATGCCGGCTCGATCGACTGGCTGGCAATCGAGAATCAGCCTGACACGTTGCTGCAGGATGCGCGCAAGATTCAATCACACCCGCTGGTACCGGAGGAGATAAGCCTTTACGCCATGATGTATGATGTAAAGACGGGGAGATTGATTGATTATACGGGGGAAATCTGATCGTGGCAACGGCTGATCGAGCAGGTTGTAGTGGGGGCGCGGTTTCCTGGTAATCGGATCGCAAAAAAAAAGAGGACAGCCATCGAGTGATAGCTGCCCAGAGATTTTAGAGTGTTCTCAAGATTGAGCCGAGAAGCTACTTGCTTTTCTTCTTCTCCTGTTTGGCTTTGCGCTTCTCTTTGGCCGAGCGCTGCGGCTTTTTCTTCGATTCCTTAGCGCCCTTGTCTTTGCTATGACCTTCACCCATAGCTGTAACTCCTTCTGCTGAGCTATTCAATTGCAGCCGGCGAGTTGGCGGCTGCACTCCTTCGAAATCTATGCTAACGATAAAAGCCAATCTGCGATAGCACAACAAAAAAGCGTCGGCCGGAACGATTTCGAGAATGGTTGACGAGCCGAGCTACGCCCCGATTGTGGCGGGATGCTTACGGATTTCGCGCAGCTTGCGGAAGCTGATCATCTGGCTGTTGTCTTCATCCCAGAGCCGGTAGTTGAGCGCCTTCAGGCTCTTCCAGAATCCGATTGTCGGTACCGCGCGTTTCTCGCTGAGTTCTTTGTGACATTGTTCGAGCCTGTAATTCGGCACACGCTCATTGAGGTGGTGGATATGATGGAAGCCGATGCTGCCGGAGAAGAACTGCAGGATCTTCGGCAGTTTGTAGAAGGAGCTTCCGGAGAGGGACGCCTCGATGAAGTCCCAGTTTTCTTCGCGCTCCCAATAGACGCCTTCGAACTGGTGTTGAACGTAGAAGAGCCAGATTCCGAAGACCAGCCCGATGAATATGACGGGGAACTGGACGAGCAGATAGTACTCGATCCCGACTGTGAGCCAGACGGTGACGACGATAGCGGCGATGGCAAGATTGGTTCCCATAACGCTGAGGATATCGCGCTTGTCGGAGGTCATCAATTTGACCCTGTTCTGGACCAGCAGAATCTGCAGCGGCCCGAGCAGGAACATCGCAAAGGGGTTACGGTAGAAGCGATACTTGAAGCGCTCGAGTTTGGATGCTTCGAGGTATTCTTTCACAGTCATCGTTGTGACATCGCCGATGCCGCGTTCATCGAGGTTGCCGGAGGTTTCGTGGTGAATGCGGTGGTTCTTGGTCCACGAATAGAAGGGGGTAAAGGTGACCACTCCCGTGACGCGTCCCCAGAAGCGGTTAGCTTTTTGGGACTTGAAGAAGGAGCCGTGGCCGCAGTCATGAAAGATGATGAAGATGCGGATCAGGAATCCAGCCGCCAGGACCGAGAGAGGCACTGCCAGCCAGTAGGTGACCTTGATGGCGAAATAGATTCCGACCAGCAGGGCGATATAGGGGAGGAACGAATTCAGCAGTTGCCAGATGCTGCGGTTACGTTCAGATTTTTGGTGACGAGCAACTATACGTGGAAGCGTGAAGTCGGGTTTTCGATTGTTGTTAGAAGTGTCGCGAGATTCGGCCCGCATCGGCATCCTCCAATGAGTGGTAAACTTAGCATCAGGACCAGCCCGACGCAGTTGCCCTTCTGCCGCCAGGCGTTTCACTGCTCCGCGGAGAGCGAGATCGGGATTGGTCGTCCCGGTCAGAAGCTGCTTCCGAGGAGCCCAGCTAATGAACCAAATCAAATCGAAGATGCAAGCTAAATCGGGGAGGAAGCGTATCTACTAACTTCAAGTTGCGATGAAGGTGACGTTTAGGTTCCGGTGTGTCAATCGGTTGCGGCAAAAAGATATCCCCTTTGATCTGGTTTGCAAACAGGCTCTGTTTCTGGTGATGGTTTAACTCGGTGAGGGTTAACCTCTCACTTTCCGATATGCGGCCGTGCCGAGGAATCCAAGGC
>JBECKX010000172.1:0-21932 GCA_040235515.1 Candidatus Zixiibacteriota bacterium | reverse complement strand
ACTCCACGCGGTCGAGCGCGGAGTACCTGGTGTAGTCGAAATCTACGGGCGTTCCGGGGCGTCCTTCGCGCCAGTCCGGGAGATCGATGAAGGGATCATCCGCGGTGAGTTTCAGCGCGGAAGCCCTGGCGGTCAGTCGCGTTCTGGGTGACAGCGGCACGCGGTACTGAGCGATTCCGGTGATGGCATCGGTGTTGAGATCAGAACGCTTGTTCTCACTCATCACGTAGCTGACGCTGCTTGAGAGTCTGCCCTTTCCCACTTCGGCGCCGAAGCGTGCTTTGTGAGAGAACTTCTCCGTTTCCGGATAGACCGCATAGGGCAGGGTCGCATCGTCATAGATCACACGCGAGCCGAATTCCTCTGCTGAGCCGCCATTGACGGGGTGTTTCGCGGGATCGAAATACGCGGTCGGGTCAGGCTCTTTGGAATGGAATTTGTAATAGCCGACCGTATAGCCACCATCGATCTTGTCGTTGTTGGCTTCAAGGCCGGCTTTTACGATGTAGGTGCGCTTATCAACATCCACCGACTTTGACTGCATGTGGCAACTGAAGCAGTGATCGGATGCGATTTTCTGCTCGGTGCCGGTCTCGATGATGCTGCGGTGGGCGGCCATGACCCGCAGATTGCCTTTCTTCGACAGCAGCAGCTCAAGTTCTGCTTCCACCTCGTTGCGGTGGGTGTTGAAATCAGCATCGGGATTCTCTATTTCGTGCGTGATCATCTTGCCGCCGGGAGTGTCAGTGAGCCACTCGCGAGTCGACAGGTTCGTCAGCATATCCTGGGCGCGTTGCCGCACCAGAGACCGGTAGCGCACACGCGCATTAAGCCGGTTGCCGACGTTTCCCTGCAGCACCGTCAGTATATTCTTCTGATCGTAGTAGTGCAGGTTGGCGGTGAATCTCCTGTTCTCCTTGGTGGCGACCAGATTGAATTTCAGCTCGGGCAGGATTTCATCATTCCCTAGGTTGTATTCACCCACCTTCTTTGCGTTATCGTTGAAGGATGTGTAGTGGGAGCCGAGCCAGAGGGAATACTTATAGAATGCCGGGTCCGTTTCCTGTGCGAGCAGCGGCCAACTGGTGAGTGCGATAAGTACCGCCGAGATTTGAATCAGTTTCTTAATCATGATCAGTACTCCTATCGAACCAGCGTTCCGCCGCCAGAGGTTATCGCTTGCCCGGGCAGGTCGCTGCCATGTATCTGCGTGTGGCACTGGGTACATTTGGTGAGCATCGCGCGCTTAAAGCCATCCGGGGTGGATATGCCGGAGCGTTCCGGCGCCTGTGGGACGTCGAATTCGCCATCGACTCCTTCCACCGTCGCGTGGAAATGCATCGGATGACAGCTCAAGCAGAGGTTTGGTTCCTGCTGTTTCAGGAGATTATCTGCAACCGACCCGTGCGGCGTATGGCAGATCATGCAATCCTCTTCAACAGGAGCGTGTTCGTAGATGAACGGACCCTCCTTGTCGGCGTGACAACTGAAGCAGAGTTGTGAGATGTTGCCGTCGGCTGCCAGCCGGTTATCCCCGCCGTGAATTGCATGGCAATCCTGGCAAACCAGGTCGCCCTCGGCAATCGGATGGCGCGAGGGCATATAGCTTGCAGAGCGCACGTTGCTATGGCACCCGTAACAAAGCTCGGTAGCGGATTGAGTTGCAAACTCAGTTGCCGGTACATGCACCTTGTGGCAGGTCGCGCAACTGACCTCACTGCCTGAGTGAACCGAGAATTCCCAGTCGCTGAACATCCCACCTCGGTGGCAACTCAGACAACTCTCGGCCTCGTCGAAATCGTGCATCCTGGCCGGATTGTAGATCAACGCGGGGTCACCACTCTCGATGTGAGCCGTTCCATCGAGATGGCATGATTGGCAACCGTAGTTGCCCGTTTTGTTGTCGTTCTTGAAGTAGATACCATGGGCGGTGCGGGTGAATGTTTCTTCCATCTCCTCGTGACAGACCAGGCAAGCTTCATCATTCTCTGAAGCTTGTAGTGGTGCCGGCAGGAGGAAGGCTGCAATCAACAATCCACCTAGAAACAAACAAGCGAGCGGCTCTGCGAGGTTTCTTCTCAAGTGAACCATAACTCTCCTTCAGGACCCTCTGAGCATCCTGTTCAGTTATCTCTAAGTTTCCAATTCCGAGATTGAGGTGACCTGAATCACCGCGCGCTTGCAGCCAGATCGGCAAACATTATGATTCGCCGCGAGATGAAGTTAGTGAACACTAACAAACGCTTTAGTTAACATTAACTATTCATTCTATGTTTGTCAAGTGAAAATTATCACAAAAAGAGTGCACTTTGTGCAGTGGTGCCATGTCGGCATTTGTGAATATTGGTGTCATTATAGGTTGTCATGGCTGCTGCGCACATTGTTTGTGAAAAGGATAACATAGATCAGCCCGTTCTATGATGGCGCGTGCTGCTGAATATCAACCTATAGGATCATTGCTGAGCCGGCTCCAGACGAATGGGGAGTCACAATACATCCATGTTTTTAGAAACCGTTTGCGCCAGCCACTGCTGACACGCTAAATAGGCATGATGGAATTTGATCGTGAGATATTGCTGAAGTCGTACCGCTTCAATTTGAAGTACGCTGCCGACCTGGTTGCAGATATCGAGGATGATCTGCTTTACTCGGTGCCGGCGCCCGGATTGGAGAACACGCCGGGCTTCACGCTGGGGCATCTGGTAACCGGCTCGACCCTGATTGCGCAAGATCTGGGAGAGAATTGCAGCCTGCCGCAGGGTTGGGACGATTTCTTCCTGCGCAGGGGGCCCGGTGATCCGAGGCTGCCAACCAATGATGCACCCGATCTGCCCGGAAAAGCTGCTTTGTTGCAGGAACTGACTGACAGGCACCGAATAGTTGAAGGCAGAATCGAGGAGTTGGATAACGACCGATTCTTCGAACCGTGCCAATGGCGATTCTCAAACTACTATCCTACGTTTGGCGATATGTTGATCTTCATGTGTGTCTCTCACGAGGCAATGCATCTCGCTCAACTCGCCGCCTGGCGCCGCGCGTTTGGAATGGAATCCTCACTGGCGCGCCTGTGATCGCTTGCGCATAAGTTCATCTCTGTTCCTTCAGTTACCGAGCTCTATAACTCGCCTGAAGCAACACAGCTCGCTCAAGAGAAGGGAATAAATCATTCAGCGGGCTCTGAGATCACACAGCGACGGGTATGCGGGAATAGTCTGACAAACCTGTCATTAACGGTTCCCTGCACTGCAAAAGACGAGCGACCGATTCGGAGGCAGATAACGCAACTATGGCCACTAACGAACATTACCTGTTCACTACACTCGAAGAAATCTGCAGAAAGCCAGAGCCATTTGAGCGTTACACCGCGCCCGAGCTTTGGACAAACCAACACACCAGTCACAGGATGCTTCAGTATCATCTCGATGATACGGTTGATGCTGCATCGAGAAGGCGGCCATTCATAGCGCGCTCGGTCGCATGGCTGGTGGAACGATTCAAGGTAGGCACCGGATTCAGCATCGCGGACTTCGGTTGCGGTCCCGGTCTCTACGCGACACCGCTGGCTGAGCGGGGTGCAAGCGTAACGGGGATCGATTTCTCGGGCAATTCATTGCGCTACGCCCGAGAAGTCGCTGCAGAGAAGGGGTTGCGAATTGAGTATGTCGAGGCAAACTATCTCGACTTCGACACCGACAAACGGTTTGATCTGATCATCATGATTATGTGCGACTACTGCGCCCTCAGCCCTGAGCAGCGCAACCTGCTGCTCTCCAGCTTCCTGCGTTTCCTGAAGCCGGGGGGGAAGTTGCTATTCGATGTCTATACGCTGAGGGGTTTTGAGGAGAGGCGGGAGTCGGCGCAGCTTGCGTTCAATCACCTTGACGGCTTCTGGTCTCCCAATGACTACTATTGTTTCGTCAATCAATTCAAGTATGACGATGTAAAGGTCGCTCTCGACAAGTACACGATAGTTGATGAGTCGGGTCTGCGGGTAGTGTACAACTGGTTGCAGTATTTCAGTCCGGAGAGCTTGAGTGGTGAACTGACGGCGGGTGGGTTTGCAGTCGATGATTTCTATGCCAATGTTGCCGGCGACAGCTTCACTGAGACTTGCACCGAGATGGCAGTCGTCGCAACTGCACGTTGATCAGATCGTGTGGAGAAGTAATCGACAACCTGCAGAGCCATCGAAACGTAAGAGCAGGTGACCCCGTTGTGCGACATCTGCGGGATCTGAATATAATCGTGTGGGCGGTGTCACTAAGAAGGCTGGTGTCAAAATGAAGGCTATAGTCAATACCAGATATGGAACTCCCGACGTCATGCAATTGCGGGAGATCGAGAAGCCGGTTCCGCGGGAGAATGAGGTTCTTGTTGAGGTGCATGCGGCGTCAGTGAATGCATTTGACTGGCATATCCTGCAAGCGGACCCATTCTTCGTTCGGCTGATGGGGGAGGGAATGTTCAAGCCGAAGCGACAAATCCTCGGCGCAGATTTTGCCGGGCGCGTAGAGGCGGTCGGCGCCGCTGTCACGCAACTCAAACCGGGCGATGAAGTGTTCGGAGATGTCACGGCGTTCTTCAATGGTGCGTTCGCCGAATATACTGTCGTCCGCGAGAGTGCCGCGGTGATCAAACCGAAAAACGTGACGATGGAGGAGGCTGCGGCCACACCACTGGCGGGAGTGACGGCGCTTCAGGGGTTACGAGAGCACGGGAAGATCGAGGCTGGACAAAAGGTGCTGATCAATGGTGCGTCCGGGGGAGTGGGGACGTTTGCGGTTCAGATCGCGAAGGCGTTCGGTGCTGAAGTGACCGCGGTGTGCAGCGCCCGCAACGTCGAAACGGCGCGGCAGATCGGGGCTGACCACGTGATCGACTACAGCAAGGATGATTTCGCGAACAGCGGCAAGAAGTACGACCTGATTCTGGCGGTCAACGGCAACCGATCGCTTCGGGATTTCAAGCGGGCGTTGATCCCGACGGGGAGAATGGTCTTGATTGGAGGTACGGTGAGTCAGTTCCTCAAGTTCTCGTTGCTTGCCCCGCTCTATTCGCGAAAAGGGAAGATGGAGTTCAAGGGGTTCGTGGCAAGTCCGAACCAGAAGGATCTGTTGACATTGAGAGATTTGCTCGAATCGGGCCAGGTCAAACCTGTCATAGAACGTCGCTACTCTCTGGCGGAGGTCCCCGATGCCGTACGTTATGTCGCAGAGGGACATGCGCGCGCCAAAGTCGTGATCGATATGAAGCGATAAGCCGTTGGCTGCAACGGCGTTGATAAAAACGGGGATTTCACAACAATTTGATTCAGGTTGAAACAGCAATCGGGAGCAAACCAGCCCGGCAACTCGTGTCTTCGCCGGAAGGTCGCCGAAAGGTTTGCGTCGCGGGATTCAATCCATAAACTCATTGTCCCTCTTGCCGATAACTAAACTGATAACGGGTAAAACTTTTGGCGCGAACTACGCTTCAGACTGAGGGTCGCTGCATGCTTGCTGATTCGAAAACAGGCAATACGACTACATATCCTGCAGGAACCGAGATCTTCGCGGAGGGCTCCGACGGCAACTCCCTCATCTACATTATCTCCGGCAGTGTCAAGATCATCAAACAAGGGATAGAGATTGCGCGCCGCGAAGCATGTGAGTTGGTGGGTGAAATGTCGCTGCTCGAGAGCGAACCACGCTCGGCCTCAGTTGTCGCAGAGACAGATTGCGAGATTCGTGAATTCAGTCGCGAGGAGTTTGCCAGCGCGATTCAGGAGACCCCGGAACTCGCGTTGACGGTGATGCAGAATCTGAGCAAGAAACTACGCGAGTCCGATATTATTCGTCTCGAAGAGCTCGAGCATAAGAACCTCACCCTTACTGTAAAGAATAAGCAGCTTTCGGAGATCAACTCGTTCCTTGAAGAGCTGATCTCTCAATCTTCGGCCGCGATCCTGATCGTTGATGAGCATGGTCGCATCCGGCGGAGCAACCCCGCATCAGACAAGATCTTCTGGCTCGAAAACCGCGACACCAAACGGTCGATTTTCGAGCTGTTCACCAACATGAATCCAATCCACCAAATGTGGCGGTCGATGTCGACACGCTGGTCGGGTGAATGTGTGATCGTTAACGGCAAGAAACAACGCAGCGTCTTTGCCTCGGTTTCGCGACTCCAGTCGAAGGACAACAGCAACGAGTACCTCCTGATCTGCGAGGATATCTCCGAAATCAAGCGACTCAATGAACAGATCCTGAGATTGGAGCGCGTGTCAACAGCGTATGGAGTTGCTTCAGAAATCGCGCACGACATCAAGAACTATCTGGCTGCGATTCAAGGCTACTTCGAGTTGTTGCAGAATGGCTACAGCGAGGAGTTCCGCGCCCGGCACACCAAGCATATCAGCATGATCGATAAGGCGATCGCCGACATGAGCGATTACGTCGAGAGTGTGATGTCGGGCGGTCCAGATACCGCGACCGTCACTTCCTGCAACCTGGTGCAGACGATTGACGCCCTCACACGCTTCCTGCAGCCGCAGACCAGATTCGCGGATATCGACTTCGTAACGAAGCTAGACCCGGATTTCCCGAAGGCGCTGCAATTGGACGAAGCGCAGATACATCGCGCCCTGCTCAATATTCTGATGAATGCGGCCGACGCGCTGCAACGTGTATCAGATGACCGTGGGAAGGTGATTGAAGTTGAGCTTCACCATGACAGCCAGCAAGCGCGAGTGATCTTGGTAATCAGCGACAATGGCTGTGGTATCGAACCGGAGTTGCTTAAGAATCTCTTCCACAAGAAGATCACCACCAAAAAGCGCGGTCATGGCATCGGCCTGATCACGGTACGCAAGATCATCGAGGCTCATGGCGGCAACGTCGTCGTCGAGTCCACTCCTGACGTCGGTTCGAAGTTCATCATAAGTCTGCCAGCCTGAGGGGGATGCAATGCCGGATATTCTCTTTTTCTTACTCCTGGGGCATTTCGTAGGCGATTACGCCCTGCAAACCGACTACATGGCACAGACCAAGGGCAAGTCGAAGCTGGTTCTTACCAGTCATGTTCTGGTCTATACGATCACGGTCGGAGTTTTCTGGTGCTTCGGCAGGGCATTGCACGAGATTACTCCGCTCTGTACTCTGACCATGCTGGGAGTCCTTGTAGTCGTCTATGTGATTCACTGGCTGCAGGACTTTCTTAAGTCGAAGTGGTTGAATGGAAGCAAGCAGAGCTACTACGCTGACCAGGCGATTCATGTGGCGACTCTATATGTGATCAGGATATTCTTCTAGGTAGTACAGATGGCGCAGAGTACAACGCGAGTCGCTACTCGCTACCTGCCGAATGCCTTGATCGACTGGTATGCAGGTAAAGGCGACTCGGCCCTCCATCGACATTCTCAACTGGCCGGTTATCTACTGTTTGTTGACGCCAGCGGCTTTACCGCGTTGACCGCCCGGCTGGCGGCCAGGGGCATCGAAGGCGCGGAATTGCTCACCAATTTCCTCAACAGAATGTTTTCCTCGCTGGATGACGTCGTTGTCCAGTGGAACGGTGACATCCTCAAGTTCGCCGGGGACGCGATCTGGTGCTATCTGCCCGATTCCTGTGACCTGCCGCACTGCTACCGCCAGATGCTCAACCAGATAGATTCGCTCAATCAGACCGAGGAGATTTGTCGCGAGAACCCGATTACCCTGCACGCGGGAGCGGCGGCGGGCATGATCGGACTGATCAGCCTCGGCTCCCAATCGACAAGGCTCGAATTCGAAATCGTCGGTGATTCGGTTATGCAGGCATATCAGGGAGCCGAGATCGCCGAGTCGAACGAACTGGTGATACATGAATCCGCCGCTGGCAGTTTTCCGGCCGCCGCGCTCAGCCCAACCGAGGATGCTGGCTATCACTATCTGGCCATCCCGGATTCCGCGGAGATTCCACAGCGCCGTATTGCCGAGGCCCGTGATGCCTCAACGTGTCCGCAAACCCTCAAAAAGTATATTCCGGAAGCAATCAACCAGCGTCTCAAAGAGTCGCAGGAACTTCAGGCAGTCTCGAGCGAGCATCGCCGCGTAACGGTGCTCTTTGTCTCGGTTAAGGCGGAGGCGGTGTCGGCGGATGATTCCAGCAACACGCCGCTCAACGACGTCGCCAACGAAGTGTTTCGACTTGTATCGGAGCGTGGCGCCACCGTTGCCCGCGTTGATCCGTTCGGGACATCCCACAAGTTCCTGATTCTGTTCGGCGCGCTGGTCAAGAATGTGAATGATGATCCCAATGCCCTGCAGGTGGCGCGTGAGATCGCGGCGCTCAATCAGGCTGACGCGGTAGTGAAGGCGGGCCTGACTTCGGGTTATGTTTATTGCGGCGAGGTTGGGTCTGAGCGGCGCCGTGAGTACACAATCATCGGGGAAGCCGTCAACCTGGCGGCACGCCTGATGTCGAAAGCCGCTGCCGGTACTGTGTTGATGGATGAAAAATTTGCCTCGGGGGTCAGGACACTTTATCAACTGACAGAATTGCGGTTTGCGCTGAAGGGTGTCGGCGACAACGTGCCGGTCTATCGACTTGACTGAATTGAAGTCGGCGACTCAGAGTTGCAGCCGGCGGACAAGTTCGTGGGACGGCAACGCGAGCTTGAAACTCTGATGGCAGCGTGGGAGCGTTGTAAGCATCAGGATGCCGCCACGGTCGTCGTCACCGGCGATCCCGGAATCGGAAAAACCTCCCTTTGCGCCGAGTTGCTGCATCGCGTGGAAGCTGCAAGCGCGCTCTACCTCTCCGCATCCGGATCACAACTCCACGCACCCGGATTCGTGCTGCAACGGCTTCTGCTCAAACTGCTGGAGGATGCCTGGGGTGTGATTCGAGGTCGCGCCGAGCCGGCTGAACTCTTATCCCGGTTGTGCGATGAAGGAGTCGTTGAACAGCAATGGACACCAATCGTGGCTGAAATCCTCGGTGCCGAAGTGGAAGACAACGAATGGACCCGCAACCTGAGCTTCGAGCTGCGCGTGGCAAAAGCGGCTGAGATCCTGCTTGGCATCATCGAATCGCAATCCCCCGGCAGCAGAATAGTCATCCTCGATGATATGGAACAGGCCGACTCCTATTCGCTGGCGGTGATCAATCAGTTCGAACAATCGCGGCTTCCGGAGGGGATGCTTCTGCTCATTGCGGGCGCCTTCGGCAAGGGAACCGCTGCGGGTCATGACTCAAACCTGCTCAAACTCACGCCACTGGCAGATGCTGAACTTGATGAAGTACTGGATGGAGTGTTTCTCGATGGGGCGCGCGAGCGTGAGCTGATAGGTATGCTCAAGACCAGTTCGGGAGGAAATCCACTTCACCTGCGTCAGCTGCTGGGCTCACTCTCCTCGCAGGGAGTCATCGCTCCGCTGAGCGATCCCAATCTCCTCGAAGTTACCCGGTCACTGACTGATGTTGAACTACCCGCGCGTCTCGAGGACCTCGAGCTGTCGCGCATCGATGCCCTTCCCGAGCAGCAGCGCAACCTGCTCAAGCTCGCTTCGGTGTACGCCGATGACTTCACGATTTCCGATCTGAGTGCGCTGTCTCAGCAGCAGGATGAAACTGCATTGAGCGGCCAGCTGGAGGAGCTGCTTCAAGCTGACATATTGATGCCTGTTGGCCACGGGAGTTACCGGTTCAGGCGTCAGCAATCGCGCGACGCTCTCTATCGTTGTTTGCCGCTCGATTCCCGCAGGCGTATGCACCGCAGGATAGGCGAACACCTGAAGCGGAAGGAGTTGGATGACAGCGATCCCCGAATCGTCTATCACTTCTCGCGCTGTGATGATCCGGCGACCGCTCTGAATTACGCACTCTCGGGTCTGGATGCCGCGCTCAAGAGGCATATGCTGGTTGAGGCAGGCAATTACAACGAGCGCTGTAACGAGATTATCACCGCAATCGCTGACAATCAACTCGAGAACCAGATGCGCTACAGCCATTTTCGTTTATCGAGCAAGTTCGCGATTCAAGAGGGCGATTATGATAGTGCTCTGCAGATTACCTCACAGTTTCGTCGCTACGCCAGGTCGAAGGCAGATGACCGAGAGTATTTCGATTCTGTCATCCAGCAGGCGAGATTGCTCTGGCTCAAGTCACGCTTCGAGCGGCTCAAACGAGTTCTTGAGGTTCTTGGCGCTGCTCTGCCCGAGAGGTTCCGCGAATTGAAGGCAGATTTTTCAGCGATCCAGGCAGAGTTTTGTCGGCGCCAGGGGGATTTTGGTGCGGCGATCAAGCTGGCGCAGGAAGCGGTCAAGCTCTCGGAGGCGCTCGGAGACTGGGAGAAGCGCGCCTCAGCGTGCAACAACCTCGGCCTCGCGCTCTGGGGTGCGGGCAAGCTGGAACAGGCTTCGGAGGCGTTCACTGCCAGTCTTGATCGGGCTCACTACTCGGTGACCAAGAGTATGGAAGCACGGGCTCTCAACAATCTCTCGATATTGGCCGAGGAATCCGGCAATTATCTCCGGGCAGAGGAGTTGCTGCAGCAGAGCAGGGCAATCTTCATCGAACTTGGCGATCGCCGCAACGCATCCTATTGTGCCGGAAACCTGGCGAACATCGTCAGCTACTTCGGGAAATACCAGGAGTCCCTTGAGTTGTTCGAATCGGCGGACCGAGTCTTCCTGTCGCTCGGGGAGGAGCATCCACACTATTATACAGTAGGTAATATCGCTGATCTCAAGTTGATCCTGGGGGATGCCGGCGACGCGGCCGGGCGTTACGCCCAGGTGATGGAATTCGCCACCCGTGTGGGAGACAAGGAGCTTGAAGCGGAATCGACCATCCGCCTCGGTGAATTCGAGTTCTACTACGGTGAGCCTGCCAAAGCCGAGGTGCTTTACCTGCAGGGGGTAAAGCTCGCAGAGCAGATCGGCTCGCGGGAATTTCAGATTCGTGGCTTGATAGGGCTTTCGCGTATGGCGATCGGCGCCAAGAACGCCGATGCTGCCTCCGGCTACCGTCGGCAACTCGACGCGGTCGCAGCAGACTTGAATTCTGACAGGTTGAAGTTCGAATCCCTCTTTATCGGTGGAGAAATCTGTCGTCTGCGCAGTGAACCTCAGCAGGCGATCGAAAAGTTTCGCGAGTGCTACCAGTTCGGCCGCAGAGAGCACCAGTTCGAGCTGGCGCTCAAGTCATCTTTGCGAATATTCGAAAACAGCCCGCAGGAACGTAATTGGGCAACTGCCGAGACCAGCGCGCTTTTGAAGCAATTCGTGGAGGATAACGGCGAAACTGCGATCGAGATCATCAGGTCATCCCGCTATTTTCGCTTCTTCAGGAAGTCGATCGATGCCGTCCTGGCGGCTTCAACTGCTGGCGTCAGCCTACAGCATATAGTTTAAATCCAATAATTTTCCCCGAAAATTCCAGCTGTTCACGGTTTGCGCAGCGGCGCTGAGCAGAATCTCAACTCCAGAAGTGCTTACCTTCAAGCGGCTTAGCTCGACGGCTCAGAGTGGTACAGCGCAGCCGTTCAGTTCGGCAACAACTTTGCTCCATACTGAATCACGAATTTTATCCCAGCCTCCCGAACGGAGCTGGGAAGGAGGAATGGTCTGTGGGTAAGCAAATCTTTAAGCAGCTAACGTTCTGGAGTATGACGCTCCTCAGTTCGTTAGGACTCGTTGCGCTCCTTCTTACCGGTTGCGCCGACAACGGCACTGCACCGCAGCCGGATCGACTCGACGCGGCACTTGAGTGGCTGCAGGGCAATGTGGCCGGTCCCGGAGCTACAGCTATCTCGGGAGCGGAAGCAGATGCTCTGTTGAATGACCCCGACTATGTCGACGACGACAAGGGTAGCGTTGTCGCTGACGAAGAGGGTGGCGTTCTGACCCTTGAAATCGACGACCAGGAAATCATCTTCACGATTCCTGCCGGCGCCGTGCCTGTCGGTACCAAGATCGAAATCTGGGGCTTCAAGTTCAAGTCTGGCTTCGGCGAAGTCTTCGTGTATGACTGCCAGCCTACCGGCATTCATTTCGAGCGCCCGCTTGAGGTGTATCATCCCCTCAGTCGCCCCGGTGGTGACATGTCCGGGTTGTTCTATCTCGGTGATTACTCCTACTTCTGGCAACTGGAAGACACCGAACGGAATGATGACGGTTACGTCACATTCAAGATTCACCACTTTTCGAAGTATGGGATCAGTTAGAGCAGGAGCGATTATCAGCCGCAGCTATAGATCAGTGTAGCTGAACGGCGACTACAGACCAAGCATTCACGTAGACCGGGAGTCTGTTGCGGCTCTCGGTCTCCTCCCTGTTATTCAGGCAAGGTCTCTCCGGCTCGTCGCGCCGGCTGTTTTCGTTTTGCGAAGGACGAACTCAGCTACAGGGTGCAGGACCACCACCGAAGATAAAGGTAACCAGAAAGACCGCGTCCGCAATGCTGATGCCCCCGCTACTATCAGCGTCACCGGCACCGATCGGATCAGGCGCCGCCCCGCCACCGAAGATGAAACTGATCAGGAACACCGCATCACCAATCGAGATTATGCCGCTGCCATCGGCATCCCCGCAGAGAAAACTCTGAATCACGTTTGACACCTTAAGGCTGTCATCCATATCGGCGATCAGCATATTGCCATCATCGGTATCGAGAAAATCCACCAGACGATCGCCGGAGTCGATCCCGCCGGTGAATTCAGTCCAGGTGTTACCATGATCGGTTGAATAGGCTGTCGGGTGCCTGCCAGTAAAGACGTTGCCGAGCGCGTCGATGCCGATCCCCAATCCGATTCCACCCGTGCTGTCGACCAGTTCCCAGGTCAGTCCATCATCGGAAGATCGAAACACTTTGTTGTAGGTGGGTTCGTTGAAGAATTGGTGGTACGCGGTGACGTAGACGTAACCGTTCGTTGTGTCCGCGACAACATCCTGCACGTTGCTGGTATCCCCGAAGACACTGCTGAAATTCTGCCAGGTAACGCCATCATCGGTCGAGCGAAAGAGTCCGTCGAGTATCGAGCCGGTAAAGATGGTGCCTTCGCGCGAAAACGTTATCGCATCATGCAGCGGCCCGAGGGTCTCGTTCGCCTTGGTCCAGTTGTCACCATTGTCGGTGCTCTTCCAAACCCCCGGTGATCCACCCGCGATTATCAAGCCATCGATCCGGGCAGCGATGGCGTAGGTGCCGACGATGTCGTTCGTCAGCTTGGTCCAGGTCTCTCCCTCATCATGAGTGCGGAACACACCGGCTTCGACGGCGACGAAGAGATCGTTGGTGACCGGATTGACCGTCATGGCGAAACCGTCCTGGAACAGCGATGAATCCTCCACCACCGCCCAGGTCTCACCGTGATCGCTGGAACGAGAGATGCTCCCCGCACTACAGGTGAACAGTACCCCCGCCGTGTCTTTCGCGATACCGGTGGGACGTAAGACAGGGAGGCTACTCCATACCGGGTCCGCCTTGACTGGAGCTGCCAGTGAGATCAGCAGGGTCGTAATGGCTATCAAGTAACGATGGTTCGAAATCATCTAATCTCCCGGATCAGAGTTGGTGGTCCAGCGTGGTACCTGCAAGTCCTACTCAACATCAGAGGTCTATATAGGTGAATATCGTACAGGGAGAAGGGAGTTTCTGACCAGTTCGCTCGCGGCGCGGGAGTGAAATCACCTCGGCGGGGCGGTATGGTTGCCGGTTCTGCCCGGCGATTCGCGCAGGCCGCGGTGTCAATCAGGGTGGTTCAGGGAGGATCGATCCGGCTGTTTCGGGCCGAAACAGGGCCGCAATAGCCCCCCGCACTCGCGCTCCACCACAGTTTAGTTGCTGCTGCCCAGCAGCTTACGATTTTCTCAAGAAGAAATTAAAGATTCCAAATTGGAACACCGAAACGTAGAGTTAGGCGGTAAACCTTCGCTTCCTTACTTCCGTTCGTTAGGACCGCCTACTCAGTCAAGTAACACTTCTGTTGTGAGGAGATGACCATGCAACGAACAATTTTAAGGGCTGTCATCCTTGTGATGGCGCTGACTACGGTTTCAGCGAGTGCGTTCGCCCAGGAATCACCGGCGATGATGGGTGAGAAAGCTGACAACGGCAGGCACTGGCTGGTAGGCGAGATGAAGATGGGTTATTACTCCGGCGTCGGATTCCACATGAGCGCAACCGCGCAGGATTTCGCCAGAGGATTTCCGTTTGCAGTAAGAGTTGGGCTTGGCTACTCACGAGTTGACTCCGGTGATGAGTGGGCCGCCCGTCGGATATTCATCGACAACAACCGCAATGGAACGGCACGCTCGGACGCCCACGTGTGGGATGTGCGGATGGATTTGATCTACCCGATCAAGCTGTTGCAGCTCGAGCGGTCGCAGCTCTACTTCGGCCCGAGACGTTCCGATTTCGATGCCTTCTTCGAGTATATCGGTGGCGCCGAGACGTTTTCCGTGATATCGAAGCAGTGGGGTCTCGGTGGTGGACTTGAGAGCGCCTTTGCGTTAAGCCCGGTGGTTGACATGGTGTTCACCCTTGGCGCCGACTACTACTTCAAGAGTACGCTCTCCGGGCACGATACCTACTATCGTCCTGACGGTGATCACACGCATCCGATCGCTGATTATACCTATGCCGATGCCGACAAGGCGATTGCTCAGCCGGATGTTTTGACCCGACTGATGGTGGGCCTTGCCTATCACTTTTAGCAGCCAACGAACCGTTAAGTCTGGTCTTACTGAATGGTCGACCGACTCAAGCGAGAACCGGGAGGTGCACCATGAGAAGGTCTAACGTGATTACCTGTTTCGTGCTCGCGCTGACATTGCTGGCTCTGCTGGCCGGCTGCGCGAGTTCGAATTCGCAGATATGTGTTCGAGATCCGCTGGAACGTCCGGAGATGAGGTTCGATGATACGGCACACCGTGATCTCTTCGACGATCATGTTTACTTCTCCAAGGAAGCCACCAGCGGCGGCCAGGGAGTGGGTGGTGGAGGTTGCGGGTGCAACTAAAGAAGCTACGTCCCATTGGAGAGGCGCTGACCGCCGTGACTGCGGTACTGGTGGGTTCCTCCCCTGCAGGCGGGGCTGGTCTCAACCAATCTGAGACCTCACTGCTGATTTACTCCGAGAGTAATCGCGTGCGTGCCACCGAGGCGATGTTCAGCCTCGAGAAGCGAATGCAGAGTGGGGATCTCCTCGGTTTGCGCTTCACCTACGATGGTTTGACCGGCGCTTCTCCCACCGGGGAGTCGCCTTCCAAACGCGCGCAGACCGTGACACGACCCTCGGGTGGTTCCAGAACCGTTGTCCCCGCCGGTGAGATTCCGACCGACGATGGGTTTGCCGACACGCGTTTTGCTCTCGACGCTTCGCTGTCGCGAACCGTTAGTTTCGGTACCGACATCAGTGGTGGAATTCACCTGTCACGGGAACACGATTACAAGTCGGTGGGTCTCAGTGGAAGCATTACCAAGGGACTCGACAGTACGATGACATCACTGGGTATCTCGGTTTCAATAAATCGTGATGCGATCAAGCCAATCGATGGTGTCCCGACCGAGTTCGCGTCGACCACCGCCGAAGTCGAGGAGGATGAGTACGGCAGGCGGATCACCAACGGCGGACGCAATAAGAATGTCGTCGATGCGGCGATCAGTCTCACCAGGGTGCTGAGTCCACGGGTGCTGGCGCGGATCGGCTATTCGCTCGACTACGCCGCTGGATACCTGACTGATCCATACAAGGTAATCAGTGTCGTACAGCCGGCCGATGGTGAAGATCCCGGTGAGCCGGTTGAGGCCCTCTTCGAGAAGCGACCAGATCGGCGAATCGGCAATGCCGTCTCCTGTGAGATTCGCACATACACACTCGGTCTCTTTACCGAATCCGAATACCGCTTTTTCTGGGATGACTGGGGTGTGACCTCGCACACGGCGTACCTGGCGATCAAACTCGACATGCATGAGATCGGCGCGATCAGGCCGCATCTGCGCTGGTATCATCAGAACCGCGCAGACTTCTCGAGGCCGTTCTTGCTCCAGGGTGAACCACTTCCGGAATATGTGTCAGCCGATAGCAGGTTGGCGAAGTTCGATGCGATTACTTCTGGTGTCTCATACATGGTTCCAACGAGTCCACAGACGAAACTATCACTGACGCTCGAATGGTATTCGCAGCGCGGCGACAGAAGTCCGCCGGAAGCGTTCGGTCCGCTGCTGGCATTCAGCCTCTTCCCCGATCTTGATGCGGTGATGTTGCGGGCCGGGATTATTCACGATTTCTAAGCCGGTAGTCCAACGGAGTTGACAAGACAACCCGCGGTTACACACTACTCAACCCAAACCTTCAACACTACCTTGTACGGCGGATATCCAAAGGGGTATCCGCCGATCATTTATTCCGATTGATCGGGCATGGGTGAGTAGCCCTCGACCAGCATCACCTTCATTACTTCCAGCGGCGCCACGCCACCCTCCGCAGCTACAGCTTTCACCGTCGAATCCAGGCGAGCGGAAAGCCCCGCCTCGGAAAGACGTCCCAGGGCGAGGTCTGGATCCAGACCGAGTTTATCGCAAACAGCGCCGATCGGCTGATTACCGATGCCGGTTCCCCCGAACTCTACCTCCACCGATTCGGGCGTGTATGCTTGCAAGTCCTCCTGCGTCGGTTTCGCCTCAAACGGCTTGATCAGCAGATAAAAGCTCATGGGTGACATTTTGTTCGCCTCTGCCAACTCCGCGAGGGTCAACTCCGGGTCAATCGAGACCAGACCCCGGGTATTCAACTCCGCGACCGCGAGCGACAGGTCGATATCCATTTTCTGTGCGAAAGATTTGAGCGAGAGGAGCTCGGCATGTCCGAACGGAGGCTCGTAGTCGGCGGCAACAATCCAGGTCTCCTTCAACCAGGCATTGAAATCGAGCAGGTAGGAGAGCGGCGGAAACGGCATGATTCCCCCGATGACAATCAGCAGCGAGAGGATGGATGAGAGGGCCAGCTCACGCCGCAGTTTGACACCTCGCCTGGCTTTGTCCTTGAAGTAATTCATGAGCGGTTTCCAGTTAAAATAGGTGTGGAAACCACCGGCGATGACGAACAGAATGCTCGAGAGTATGTGGATGTTATCCCAGCCATCTTTATCAAGTCCAATCAGCGCCCAGTCCGTCCAGTAGGCGACTCGCCCGGCCGGAACAACGTAGAGCACCAGACCTGAAATCGACATGATCAGGAATCCGAAGAGTGTAAAGAACGATGTCAGACCACGCGTATGTACCTTCGCCATAAATTTAAGCCTCTCAGTCGATTGTTATTCATTGCTATCAGTTGGATTCAGAATCGGAGAAAATGATTCCAACTATTTTGTTGCTGCGACGGATTGAATAGCGCGTAAAGACTCTATTATAGTTGACTCTCGGCACCAGATTGTCGAGTATGCGCAGGATGCATAGATGAGAATTTGACTCACGGAGTGTCGCCATGCAGAGCCTACTGGCCGATCAACTGAAGCTTACTCACAATGTCGTCGCGATTCTTTTCTCCGACAGCAAGCCGGAGGATGCTCACCAGCTTGGAGAAGGAAAATGGGGGTGCGCGATGGCGCTGTACGTGCTCACGATGAAACAGGGCAAGTGCGTTGCCTTCGACCGCACAAGTTATGGCTGCGTGGGCGCCGGAGTAGGTCTTTGTCTCGGGGATACTTACACACCGGCTCGTGAGTTCATGGAGAACCTGCTGGCTGACGAAGAGGGCTACTTCAAGAGCCGCGAGTTGGTCGACGACTTTATGGATAATTTCGGGTATGTCGACGTACCGGAGAAAAACGTGATCTTCAAGCCACTCATCGATGTAGATCCGGCTGTAGAGGAACCGGTACTGGTGTCGTTTCCGGTCAATGCCGATCAACTTTCGGCTCTCGCTGCCCTCATCAATTTTCGCCGGCGCGGCAACGACCATGTTGCTGCACCCTTCGGTGCGGGTTGTCAGTCGGTTTGTGTCATTCCCTACAATGAATCACTCAAAGAACAACCGCGCGGTATCATCGGAAACATCGATCTGGCGGCGCGCAAGGTATTGCCGGCAGATATCCTCACTTTCACTGTGCCTTACAAGACATATCTCGAGATGGAGGAGGATGTGCCGTTGAGCTTTCTGAGCAAGAAAGTGTGGGACCCGATTCGGAAGCGACTGGATCGATCCGACAGGTAAGTGCTCTTTAAGTGTTATCTGAGTACTCTCTGCGTTCGTGGCTGTTTGGTTGGCCAGCAACCTGAAGTGACTCCTGAGGCGAGCCGAACCGTTGTGATTGTTGTCGAACGCAGGCAGTCTTTGTGGTATGCAAAAAAAAAAGACCGGTTTGACGACCGGTCTTTGATTGTCAATGGCTTTCTGGAAGTAGATGGATCAGAACCGATCCTTACCTGCCAGTTTACGCCGCTTCGATGATCATTAATATGATCTGCGGAAGCCCTTGTTGCCACCGCGGCTACCACCACCACCACTGTTGGTGCGTGGTTTGGCCTCGTTGACAGTCAGCGTGCGGCCATTCAACTCCTGGCCATTGAGCCCGCTGATTGCTGCGGCTGCTTCTTCCTTTGTTGACATCTCCACGAACGCGAATCCACGTGAGTCACCGCTGAACTTATCTGTGATGATGTTGACTGTCGAAACCGTGCCAAAACCGGCGAAGGCCTGACGAAGCTGATCTTCTGTCGTATCAAACGACATGTTGCCGATGTAGATATTCATTCTACACTCCATAGTTGGTTGTCCGGGCGAGAACCGTCAGTCGAACTGGATTCAGTCGAACCGGATATAGGGTCCTCGGGACAAAAAGCTGTTTGCGCACCATTGCGCTTTCAATTCGAGATAGCGATTTAGCGGAGAGTTGTGGATTAGGACAAGACTACGATAAGTTCGAACTCAAATTAGTTTACTCACCCAATATATCGGCTCAGACGAGAGATTCCTACAATTATTATGGATATGAGAGGTTTATTTTGGCTTTGTGATCGCGAGCGGCTCCAGAGCGGCATTCGCCGCGAACATCATAGGGTGCTGTCAGACAATGGCTTACAGGGCGAACTGCAGGGGTGTTCCTCGGGAATTTGGGCAACTGCCATTTTTGCTGCTTCCGCCCGGGGGGTTGTGATCGCTCGGAATGGCTAAGCGGGTACATCGCCGCGACGGCGGTTGAGCCACGCTTTGAGATTGTGCCACCAGGCGAAGCTGAGGAAATACGAGTAGAGGTAGTTGCCGACGATAATCAACCCAAAAGCCTTCACGATATCCCAGACGTCGCCCTGCAGAGTAAACCCGGGGACGAATCCGAAGAGGAATGGACCGAGGTAGAGGAATTTGGCAAACTTGAATGACGTGAACGCGGTACGCCACATCGGAGCATCGGCGATAGTTGCGCCGGCAAAGGCGGCGATACAAACGGGAGGAGTGATATTGGAGTCCTGCGAGAGCCAGTAGACGATCATATGTGCTGCCAACGGGTTGACGTTGAGGTGCGTTAGCGCAGGGACCGCGACAACGGCGGTAATCAGGTAGGCAGCAGTCACCGGAACCCCCATACCCAAAACCAGCGACGCTAGCGCAATGAAGAGAATCGTGAGGACCAGGTTGCCGCTGGCGAGTTCGATCACGATGTCGGCGAAGGTGAGAATCAGCCCGCTGAACGTGAGCATTGAGATGATAATACCGATGATACCTACCGTCGCACCGATCTTGAGACTGCTCTCGGTACCCATACGCGCCGCTTCGACCATCTCCTTCGGCTTCATGCGAGTATCCTTCTTGACCCAGCTAACGGCGATACAACTGACGAGTCCCGCGACCGCAGCGAAGCCCGCCGAGAAACCGAAGAGCATCAGCGCGGTGATCAAGACCAGTGGCGCGATATAGTACCATTCTTTCTTAAGGATCTGCGATGCGGGAATCGGCGACTTGTCACCCTTGATGTTGTGCACCTTTGCTTCGTAGTGCACCATCACGAACACGCTGAAGAAGTACATCAGAGCCGGGAAGATCGCGACAAGCATGATGTAGGAATATGGGAAGCCGGTCAGCTCCGCCATGATGAACCCACCGGCCCCCATCACAGGTGGCATGAACATCCCGCCGATCGATGCCGCAGGCTCAACCGCCCCCGCAACGTGCGGTTTGAAGCCCGCCTTCTTCATCAAAGGAATCGTGAATGAACCTGTGCTAACGGTATTGGCGATGGCGCTGCCGGAGATCGAGCCGAAGAGCGCGCTGGCGATCACGGCAACTTTAGCCGGACCGCCGGTACGATGCCCTACCGCCGCCAGGGGGAAGTCGATGAAGAACCTCTGCGCCCCCGACTTCTCCAGATAGGCGCCGAACAGCACGAACAAGAGAACGTAAGTTGCCAGCACGTTCGCCATGATTCCGAATACGCCATCTTCGCGGAAGAAGATGGTCGTGCACACCCCAAGAAAAGTATCGCCTGGGTGTGCGATCAGGAGTGGTGCATACTCACCATAGACACCGTAGATCAGCATCAACACGCCGATGCCGACAAAAACGTTGCCGACCGCCCGTCGCGCGATTTCGATTCCGAGCAGCACTCCAATCACCGCGATGTACTTGTCCATCATCGTCTCGGCGCCGGCGCGGTAACTGATGGTTTCGAAATTGTAGATCCAGTAGGCGATCGATACTGCCGAGAGGGTCATGAGCAGATAGTCAACGACCCGCCCGATTTTGCTTTTTGATTTATAGATCAGGAAGACGGCGATATAGGTGATGAGCACATAGATGCCGCGGTGATACTGCGTCGATGCCGGGATCCAGACTGCTGAGATCGAATAGAACAACACCAAGATTACCGACATAACTGAGAATGCGAATTTCTCGAAACGATGTAATGTGTCGTACATGGCTAACTCTACCCGATTAGTTTGAGGTTCAGTGCTGAAGTCCGTTTCTCATCTTGACTCATCGAATAAAATGGCGCGGGAGACCCAAACGGGCCTCCCTCGGATGCAAATTCAAAAGCAGCCTACTCCATAACGCCGTGTTCTTTCCAGAACTTTATCGCTCCCGGGTGGAACGGTGTCACTACTCCCGTTGTACCGCTTTCGATGCTCATAGCCTTGGCGGATTTGTGAACCTCAACCATGTACTTGAGGCCCTCTTCGCTGTAGACTGCCTTGAGCAAGTTGTAAACAACATCCTCGGAGACATCCTTGTTCGCGATCCAGACAGCAGCGTCCTGGAAAGTTGTGACATCCTCAGTTTGGCCGTTATAAGTGTTAGCAGGGATGATGACCTTGCCAAAATAAGGATGCTTTTCGAATAAGCCCGCTTCCGCACCAGCTTTGTAGGTGTCGAGCAGGCGTACATCTGTTTGCAGTGCAGCTTCAAGCACCGACGCGTTCGGGAAACCGACGAAAACCCAGAAGGCATCGAGCTGACCGTTCTTGAACGCATCAGCGGCCGCCCGATAGCCGAGGTTCTCGCGTTCCATCTTGTCCCAGATACCGATCTGGCGGAAGAAAATCTCGGCGTTCGCCGCGGCGCCAGACCCGGCGTTTCCGACTCCGACGCGCTTGCCTTCGAGCTGTTTCGGGGTCATGATGTCGGATCCCTCTTTCACGACCAGCTGTGCCGGTGCGCCATAGAGGAACGAGACCACCAGGACATCTTCATACTTGGCGTCGTCGTTGCGCAAACCACCGTTGCGAGCGGCATAAACGTTACCGGAGTAGGTAACACCGAATGCCGACTTGCCGCTGTTGACGGTGCGGATATTCTCGATGGCGCCACCGGAGGACGCCGCCAGGACCTTGAAACCTTCCTTCTTGGCGATTGTTGAAATCGCGCTGGCGTAGTATTGGAATGTTCCGCCCGAGGGTCCGCCGGAGAACTTGTACATCTGGGCCATTGCGGCGGGACCGATCATCAGGGTCAGCAGGAATGCCAGCCCAACGAT
>JBECKX010000032.1:0-9739 GCA_040235515.1 Candidatus Zixiibacteriota bacterium | reverse complement strand
GCGGATATAGACGCGCTTGCCTGCCTCGATAGCGGAACGCGCGATTTTCTGGGCAGCCTTGCTCAATACCATATTGCGCGAATTTAGTGATCCTGCGGCGAACATCAAGCGCAATTTCGCGGTTCGGTTGCTCGCGGTTAAAGCGCGGCAAGTTCTTGGTCACAGTTTCGCCCTGTTGTGAGGTGAAGATGTTGCCAGCTTCGTCGATCCGGTTCTTAACCACGAAGTGACTTAGATAGCGCGGATCAAGTTAGCGGACTACTTGCTCTCTTCGGAAGAATCGTTTTCCTGCGCCTTGATCAGCGCCAGCAGTCGTTCGCGACGTCGGTCAAGGTGCTCAAGTTGCGCCTCGACGTTCGATTCGCCCTCTTCTGAGAGTTCGCGTTTCGAGGCTTTCAGTTTCTGAATCCGCTGATCGGTACTCTGGAGGGCTTCGCGCAGTTTCTCGAGCGAGGCAGCCTCTTCGGCTTTATCAAAGATGACTTTCTCCGGACTATCTTTTCCGGCAGCCTCGGCCTCGGCCGCTTCAGCCTTAGCCGCGGGATGGCTTCCCCGCTCATCGGGTCGAGGAATGAAGGGAGGTTTGTTGTCGGTGGAGCGAGTATTCATGAAGGTGGGCGAGACTATCTCGATATCGGCGTCGTGGAGGGCATCGAGCATTTCGCGTCGCAGCGCCGAACGGGTTGAGATCAGCACTGAAGTGTTTTTCAGCAGCCCCGCCACTCGGTAGGTCACGGAGAAATCGCCAAGTTCGATGACATGAACGAAGGCTTCCTCCAGACCAGCTTTGCCGGCGGCTTCGGCGAGCAGCTTCTCGATTCGAGTGTGTCCAACATCATACCCGAGCGATACTTCGGCGTGGATGATTGTACCTGATGTTCGAATGACGTGCACCGGGTTGGAGACAAGATAGAGATTGGGGAGCGAGACCAGATCACGAAACTCACTCTGGATTTCGACGTGCGCCAGCGATTGTCCCGAGACACGGCCGAATTGATCGCCGACCGAAATGAAATCACCCGGTTTGAAGGAGCGAATCATTCGCAGCATCAGACCCGCCATGATGTTTCCGAGCAACGTCGTCGAGGAGAGTGCGATCGCGGCGGAAAGCAGGATGCCGATAAAGCTGAGCAACTGCCCGCGAAAACTGTCGCTGACCGGGAGCAGGATGATGACGACGATCAACGCGATGAACGCCAGCGCCAGAGAGATTACCTGCCGTCGGAATGCCAGACCGCTAAGCCCGGCGTAGCGCTTATTGATGATGCTGCGTGCAGCCCAGAGCGCGCCACACGCGATCAGTATTGCGATCAGCACCGGGATCAATGCCCGCGCGGAATTCAGGATCTCTTCGAGAATACTCAACTTCGGCAACCCGCCCTACTCTGACTTGAATCCGTTAGTCTTATGAGTACCATCGCAGAATGGTTTCTTTACCGAACCGCCGCAACGACAAAACGCCGGGTTGGTCAAAACGTGGGTCTGATTACCTTGCGCATCCAGGACCGCAATGCTCCCCTGAGATACGACCGGCCCGTTGGCGAATGGCTGCATCTGAAATTTGCCGGTCGGCTGTGCATCGGGAGTGATGGCTTTCGCCTGGGCGACGGTGACCTCCCCCTTCCAGTCGATATCCTTGTGCGAGTTGTCGCAGAACGGCTTGTTCTTTGAAGCGCCACAGCGACAGAGCGCGATACGCGTGTCGCTCAGAACCACTTCGCCTGTAGCATCTACCAACTGTAGGTCGCCGCGTAGCAGGACAGGCCCGTTGGGATCAAGCTTGACGCTGTTACGCGCCGGGATCGCTTCGGCGGCACCTCCATCGGAGCGAGTGTAGTGAAGTGCACCGGTAGGACACTTGTGGATCACCGCCGCGATCGCGTCGGGGTCAGCCCCCTCCGGTTGAATCCAGGGGCGCCGGGATGTGTCGAAGACTGCGGGGAGTCCGCGGGTGCACTCGGCGGCATGGATGCAGCGGGTGACATCATAACTGACTTCTATCTTGTCTGATCGATAACTTTTGGGATTGTTCTTCATCTGACTACCTCGATTGGACTGGCATATTTGCGGGTGCAGTTCTTGTGGCTGCCTGGTTTGAGGAAGTGGCCAGGCGCAGGTCGTCGATCTTGATTCCTCGCCGGCGACACACCGAATGGAACTGCTGATCCGTAAACAGCTTAATGAATTTGTTACGCAGTGGAAAGACTTTCTCGTGTGCCTCGCAATGGTTGCATGCCGACTCCTGGCAGATTATTGGCATGACAGGTCAATCGGCCTGGGGGAGGTATTTGATTGGAGGAATTGATGAGTCTTGCGTGACGACTCTGCACGCCACAAGAGCGGTGAGAGCGAAATGAATTGCCGAGGCCCCTTAGGGAGCCCCGGCAATCGATTGGCGATCGGTAAGCAGATTGGTGGCGGCTGACACGGATCCAGAGTCGAAGCGATTATCGATTATCTCGTCACGGTGTATCGCCGCGCTGCAATCGCTGCTTACTTGGTGTCCTTCTTCGGCATAGCGGCTCCAAGCTTCGCCATCTCGGCCATGTCCTTGTCAACATAGGCGTGAAGCTCCTGAACCAGCGCCGGGTCATCTGAAGTGACCAGCATGACGTCGCCGTTTTTCAGTTCGCGCGCTTCCATCTTGGCACCCTTCATCAGCAGCGCGCCAAAGGCGTTGCAGCAGCCGCACATCGGCAGTTGCTCCCCGGCCATCAATTTCTCGCCTACCGCATTCATTTTCGCGCTGGCTTCTTTGTACTGCTTGACGAACCCCGGATCAGCGGTAGTGACCATCAGGAAGCCCCGATCGACTTTCACGAGTTCGTGATGCAGGTTCTTCATGAAGTCAGGTACCAGAGTGAGATTCTTGCACATTGCGCAGTTTTCGAAATCGTACCACGGGGTTTCATCCGCGGCGATCGAAATGAGCGATGTCAGCAATGTGAGTGTGAGCGCACCGATCAACAGTTTCTTAAGCATTTTTCCTCCCTGCCAGGATAAACTGGAGATATGTGGTTTTGGTTTAGGTGCGTTCAAAAGATAGTCTGGGAGAAATCAGTTTGGCAAGTGGAATCGGTGAAGTCGTCGGTCGCTCCATTGCAGCGTCGTGCGAGTCGCGAGCTTCAATTGTGATAGGCGGCCATTCGGGCGGGAGCCACAAAGAAAAGGCACTGGAGCCAGAGACTCCAGTGCCGCTACATAGGCTGAAACCGTGTTGTCAGGTTGTCACGCCTAAGATCCGTGGTAAGTCGGCAGTCTTAGAAGGGCACCATGATGACTGAAGTCAATTCGAGTTCATTCTCCCCTATCTCTTCACCGGTAACCTGGGCCTGGAAACAGACCGAGAAGTCGGTGATTTGCACCGGATTGCCGTCGCCATCGAGGAGTTCGGTAGCGGCCGTGACGTGTCCGATTACTACCGTAAAGTTGTTGTCCTGATTCCAGAACTGGATTGTCGATTCTTCCGTGCTCACTGTTCCGATTACGCCGAGGAATGAAATGGCGGAAGCTTCGATCAACTCTCCACCCATTTCGTGCTGGATGGCATCGAGAGCGGCAACCGGCGCGGTACCGGTCTGAGCGACGTTGGCGGTAACGGCGGCCTGGTTGACGTCAGACACGCCAACTTCGGTTTGCTGATTGGACGGACTGAGCGGTGAGTTACTCGAGCAGCCGAAGAGTCCGAGCGCCAGGATGAGACAACAGATTGCGGTGGTGGTCATTGCGAGTTTGCGGGATTTCATTGGAACCTCCTGAAGAACTTGTTCACCCGTAGCCACACTTTCCTGACCTGGAGGCTCAGGACGGGGCCGACGTATTCCTATCTTGTATATGGTAGAGTCACATAGTTTATTATTCCGTACAGCGTCCCCGGAAAAATGGCGTTTCGGGCAAAGGCCCTTACCTTGTTGCTTAGCATGGGGTTATGTGGAATCGGGCTGCTCCGGGGGAGGTAAGGATTCTGTTAGAATTTCAGATTTATCTTGTGCGTTGCAACCGAGCAACCGTATATTAAAGCGTTGACATGACTCCGCTATGTAAGTCCTATCAAGGCAGTCGCAAAGCTCGCTTCTTGAACAAGTATTATTATAACGGAGATCGTAAGCGCAATAGTGCGCAGTTTGAATTGTGCCGTCGCAATCGCGGGTATCTTCGGATGCCTATGAATAAGATTGGGTGGCCAAACAGGAGTTCTTGATGAACATCTACGTAGGAAATCTGTCGTTTGACGCGACGGAACAGGAAATCAAGTCCGCATTTGAACAGCATGGTGCGGTGTCACGTGTCTCAATTATTACGGACAAGATGACTGGCAAGTCACGCGGTTTTGCATTCGTCGAAATGGACGATGACGAACAGGCGAGATCGGCAATCAGCAGTCTTAATGGGCAGGACCTTGGCGGTCGCACGCTCAATGTGAGCGAAGCTCGTCCGCGCCAGGAGAATCGTGGCGGCGGCGGACGCGGCGGTGGTCGCGGAGGTCGCTGGTAAGAGTTCGGCTTATGCGCAGATCGTATTGCCTGAGCGCAATCGAGCCAGGCTCGGCGCGCTGCAATACTGATTCTGCTGAACATAGTTTGCCAAATGAAACACCGCCGGATATCCGGCGGTGTTTTTTTATCTGAGTTTTCTGGTGCGGCAGAGTGATCTACTTTGATCGTGGCAGACTAGCTCTGGAGTGAAGCCTCCACAGCTTTGATTTTCTCGGAGAATTTCGCCTCCACACCACTTCTGACTGCCAGGCTCTTTACGGTTTCAAGACAACGCCCGGCGGACTCCAGATCGTCTTTTTCTCTCAGTGCCTCGCACAACCGTATTCCGACTTCACAGATGTTCATAGCACAAAAATGGCTGGTGGTTCTACGCACCGGGCTACGATCCGCCTGACTGACTACGGGGTGATCGAAGGCTGTGAGGTCTACGCTATCAAATGACGAACCGAGAGCATCGGCCAATTCTGCCGATTCGAGAGCGGCATCGCCGATGGTGAAATAGGCGCCGGCAAAGCTGACTTTATCGCGCAGTTCGGGCGGGAGGTTTTCTGGTCTGGCGGTGGTTGCAAGCAGGATCGGGCGTGTGAGCTGCCCTGCTGACTTCAACTCAATCCAGGCATTGATCCGCTGCATTGCCGGTGAGACAATCTCCTTGCCGTTGATCTTGCTCCTGAGGTTCTGGTCAACTCCCGCAGGCAAGGGTAGAGGCAGCCCGACCGACTTATTCAGGTATTGGTCATACCAGTCGGTATTCAGCAGCGAGAGATTGGCGATTACCACATCGGGGCGGATACGATCCACCTGTTGCAGCATCACCGCCGGGTAGGTGTCGAGATCGCCGCTGGTAAGAAGCAGTGAGTTTTCGGGCAGGGAGTTGAGCACCCAGCGATTGTATTCAATCACGGGCTGGGAGAAGAAGTTAGTCTGACGGAGTGCTCTGAGCGCGTCCAGTTCCTTTGCGGAGTCACCGCGCTTCAGCGCTTGTGCCCAGATGACCAGCCAGGCGTTGCCGTCCAGCGAGTCGCACTCGACGGCAGCGAGCGCGTGCGACCAGCAGATGTCGTCCGACGTACCATCCCAGCTACTCCACATCGGTTCATAGGCGGAGGCGAGGACGGTGTGTGCGAAGGCATTGCAGGGTTGGCTATCGAGCGCTTCACTGGCGTACTTGACTGCCTCATCGATCTGTCCGAGGCGACGACAGGTCTCGGCAAGGTAGCAGCAAACTTCAGCGTTCCCGGGGGCAGCATCGTAGGCTTGCTGAAGAAGTGGTCTGGCGCTGCTGAGTTTGTTGGCGAAGAAAAGTTCTTTGGCTTCGGTGATATCAACATTGTGGTTGGCAGTCGTGCAGGACATTACGCACAGAAGCAGTCCCACCGCCGCGATAGCAAGAAATCCGCGCGGCATAATCAAATCCTTCCTCTAACTCTTATCGACATGCGTCAATCATTATATTGCGGAATATGCAAACTGGACGCAAGATTCTATTTACGAATACTCAGGCATCGATGAGTTGTCTTTCGGTGTTAGTCTTTGCGGAACTATCAGATTGCTCGCTGAGGCTATTATGATATCTTGCGTTGAACAAGAGAGATCCAGTCATGACTAATTGTGAACATCAGAATGAGATAATCTATACCGAGAGCCTGCGTGGAGTCGCAGTGGAGCAGCTTCATGGTTTCTTTGTCGGCTGGAAAAATCCGCCATCTCCGCGCCGACACCTGGATATCCTGCTGGGGAGCGACCATGTGGTGCTGGCGATTGCGAAAGCGCCTCGCAAGGTGGTTGGGTTCATCAACGCGATCAGTGATGGCGTGCTGAGTGCCTACATTCCTTTGTTGGAGGTGCTGCCGGAATTCCAGAAACGCGGAATCGGGCGGGAGCTGGTGACGAGGATGCTTGGCAAGCTCGAGCATCTTTACATGGTAGATCTGACGTGTGATCTTGATATGCGCGAGTTTTATGAGAAAGCGGGATTGAAAGCGGCGTTCGGAATGGTGCAGAGAAACTACGAGCGTCAAAATGGTGGGCCGCGTTAGCCCGGCACTGCAGAACTACCCTCCCTACTCCCCCATAACAGCAATCCGTAGTGTGCCGCTCACGAAGGAGAGCCGAGTCGGCCGACAAAGTTCGCAAGTCCGGGGCGGTGTGAGCTGTCTATCACCTATGTAACAGTTGCGACTGCGAAGCTCAGTTAGCTACTGCGCAGTTGCGACTGGTCTCAATGTACTCAGAGGTCGAATTACCGGAGGTAGCCATGCTTAGGAATCTCGGGCTGTTATCCCTGGGGCTTATCACACTCATCTCCAGCCCCCAGCTTCTAGCTGAAGATATTCAATGCGAATGGAATCGCGCTGATATCGTGGTGAACGGCTGGGCGAATGATTGGCAGGATGCGCGATACAACTACTTCGATGACGAGCAGTCCGCCATCGCCATCCGCAATGACGCAACAAACTTGTACCTGGTGTTTCTAACCCGCGATCAGAGCTACCTGCCATTGGTGGCTCGAAGGGGTGTTACTTTTTGGTTCAATCGAGAAGGTAACAAGGACCGTAAGCTGGGCGTCAACTTCCGCCGACCGTTTCGGATGGAAAGGCCATCGGGTCGGGAAATGCCGGAACGCGACTTTTTCGGCGATGAGGATCGTCCGAGAATAGACACAACGACTTCGCTGGCATTGCTCTTCGATGATAAGCGAGAAGAGATTCCAATCATGGAATCTGAGTCTGCGGATGCCAACTCGGTGCTTGCGGCGGCGACGCTCGACAATGGGAACTACTGCTGTGAGCTGCGAATCCCGCTGAGTGTGTTAGCGCCGTACCAGATCGCCCTTGACGACCTCAAGTCAGGCAAGCTGGGGTTGGGAATCGAATCTGAGAAGCCGCAACGTCCCGATGGTCCGGGTGGCCCTCCCGGGGGTGGAGGATTCGGTGGCGGTATGAGAGGAGGCGGGATGCCGGGCGGAGGCATGCCACCCGGTGGTGGTGGCTTCCCTGGCGGCCGACCGGGCGGAGAGTTTCAGATGCCGAAGCAACTCAAGCTCTGGGTGAAAGTGATTCCCGCGGTACCTGAGGAGAAGTAGCAGCGCTACAGAAGAGAATGAATTTTAGTGGGGGAAATTTAAATGAAATGCCGCAACTGCAAGGTCGCGGCATTTTATCTGAAGTCAAACTTTAGAGAGAGCGATTGACTGACGCGTGTGAGCGCCAGGCGCCTACATCTTGTTTCCCCGCATCTGGCTTGCCAGAACGGCGAGTCGCTCACGCCAATAGGTCTTGAGTTCATCAGCCTTCTTGGCATCCGGCAGCTTGCGGTGTTGCACCGTGATCTGACTCTTCCCCATGCCACGCTCATAGAAGTGCACATCCACACGGGTTATCTTGTCGGTCCATTCGAGACGCAGAGTCTTATTCTCATGCTTCGTCGAGACTTTGAACTTGACCTTGGGTAACCACTTGGCCCGCTTGGGCGCACTCATCCAGGCGCTGTAGACAGCCGCAACGGGGGCGGCTATTGTCTTGCTGGCGTTCACGGCGTAACCTTCCATGCGCTGATACTTGTCGCGCTTGCCGCGGGTTTGTTCGTAGCCAACCGTGATCATCTGCGACCACCAGCTGCTGAGGTCCGGATAAGTATCGTAGAGATAGCGCGCGATGCTGCGATGATCGAAATCTTTCCCCCCTGCTTTGTCGATCAGCTTGAACCACTCGGACCAGGTATGGCCAGTTTTGCTCTGTACCGTCTTGTCCCCTACGCCGGCAACCTTATCCTCTTCGACCAGTTTACCAGACTTGCGACGGAGAGTCTTGATATCTTTCTTCGGACTCCGCTTTGGCATACGCTTTTTCGCGGGCGACTTAGCGGCGGTTCCTTTCACGGCGGGCTTGGATGGCTTCGAGGCGTTTCCGGTCGCAGCAGGTTTTGTAGCTGATTTTGTAGCTGTTTTTGTAGCTGTTTTAGAAGCCGTGTTGGCAGCGGATTTAGTGGAAGCCTTTGTGGCACTCTTCCGGGCAGCGGTTTTCTTAGCTGCAGGTTTCTTCGCAGCTACCTTTTTCGCTGCTACTTTCTTCTTTGCTGCGGTTTTCTTCGCGACGGTTTTCTTCGCTGGAGACTTTTTCGAGGCAGTCTTTTTTGCAGCAGTTTTTCGAGAGGCTGGTTTCTTGGTCGCGGGCTTCTTGCTCGCAGACTTCTTTGCCGAGGCAGCCTTTGCGCTGGTGGATTTTGACTTGGAAGTCTTTGATCTTGCGGCCTTTGAACCGGCAGTTTTCGCTTTTGCCGCCTTCTTCTTTGCCTTCTCCGTCTTGGCCATAATAGTTCCTCTCCTGCGCTCTTTTCGCATTAGGGGATTCGCTTAAGTACAATACTGAAAGAAAGTTAAATGCGATCGGCAAGCAATTTCGCCCAAATGGGTTTGATTTGCTGAATCGGACGAGGTTATCTGGCGCAGCCGGTGCGTTCTAACCGCATGGGCTATCGTTTGGTTGGGAGGGAGTTGGTGAGAGGTTAGAAATTGCGATTACGGTGCCACTCCCTGCCCTTCCCTTTGATCTCCTCCATCTGCTTATCGAAGATAGCCTTACAGGATGGACAGATTTTGTTCGACAGGCGGCCGGTATAGCAGCTATCCTCGCACTCGAAGATTTTCTTACAGTATGGGCACTCGTGCTTATGTTTTTCCATTTTCCCGGTTCTCTCACATTCTCTTTGCTGTTCGACTGAATCGACTCGCGGCTGTTTTACGCGACGCGAGAGAATATTGCAATCTCCAGCGACAATTGCAAGCATTTGTGATACGAGACAAAAACGGCGTTTTTGATTGAAGAATCTGCGGCGCTGTCGTATCTATAGGCGATGCAGCGGCATAGGCGCAGTTGCAGGTTGAAGGATCGTTGGCTTATTGGAGAGAGAGCGGGCGTGGTAATACAGATTATCGGCACGAAGAAATGCCAGGAGACGAAGAAAGCGCTCCGCTTCTTCAAGGAACGTCGCATAGAGGTTCACTTCGTAGACCTGAACGAACGGGCTCTCAGCGCCGGTGAGCTGCGGAGTATCCTTCAGCATGTTCCGGCAGAGGATCTTATCGATCGTGCCGGCAAACAGTTTCAGAAGCGGGGGCTGCAGTACATGAAGTTTGACATCGAGGAAGAACTGGCCGAGGACCCGTTGCTGCTGCGGACACCCGTAGTGCGCACCAAACAGAAGGCGTTCGTTGGCCACTGCCCCGAGGAATGGTCTACGCT
>JBECKX010000031.1:0-7701 GCA_040235515.1 Candidatus Zixiibacteriota bacterium | reverse complement strand
CTCACCTCACCGAGGTGATCAAGAATCACGCCGCCGAACTCTTTACGCGCCAGGATGTCAAGAACCTGGTAGAGCGTGTGCGCATGGAAGCGCCGGCAGCGGTTGAAGATGTGGTCGGTGAGGTCGTGCCGCTTTCGACGCTGCAGAAGGTGCTCCAGAATCTGCTCTCAGAACAGGTTTCGATTCGCGACATGGTAACCATCCTGGAGACTCTCGCCGAGTACACGCCGCAGACTACTGACGCCGATGTGCTCACCGAGTATGTCCGGATGGCGCTCCGCCGCCAGATCACGGCCGATTGCGTCGATGACCGGAAGAAAATGACTGTCTTCACGCTCGATCCTCATACCGAGAAGTTCCTGGGCGAGAACGTGCAGTCAACCAAACAGGGACTGATGCTGGTGATTCCGCCTGAGACCGGTGAGCGCCTGACCAACCAGGTGAAGAACGCTGTCGAGGCGATGTCTCGCGAGGGCTACAGCCCGATCCTGCTGGTTGGTCCCAATGTCAGAATGGCCCTGCACAAGTATCTCCGTGGGTCAGTGAAGGGGCTCGTGATAGTCTCCTATTCGGAGATCCTCCCGACAGTCGAAGTCTATTCAAAACTTGCAGTGAGTGTGAATGATGCTGATTAAGAACTTTCAGGCGAATACCATCAAGGCCGCACTCGATATGGTGCGCGCTGAGTTTGGACGCGAGGCCGTCGTGCTGAAGACTGACGTCGTCCGTGATGGCGGTATCAAGATGTTCTGCGTCACAGCTGCTCGCGATCAAGCCGGCGACAAGCCGATCCAGGTTGCAACCGCGGCTCACGCCGGCGAGAACGGCGCCAGTCCAAGACCGGCTCTGCCGAGCAACCAGTCTGTGATTGAGCCGGGGGCGACGGTCGACCGGATCGGAACCTCCAGGCATGAACTGGAAAGCGCGATCCTCGACGTGGTCCTTCCGGAGCTCTTCAAGGGTACCTCCCGCGACATTTTCCTGCGGCTGCGCACCCATGACGTCACCTCGGAACTGGCGCGTGAGATTTGCCGCCGCTGGCAGGCGCAGGAGAAATCGAGTGTCGAATCACTCAAGAGTATTCTTGCCGCTATCGCTCCGCTCACACGGGAGTGGCCCGAGTCCGGCAGCAATATCGTCTTCATCGGGCCGTGCGGCTCCGGCAAGAGCACGCTGCTGGCCAAGATTGCAACTCAGTTGGTGTTCCAGGAGCGCGAGAAGGTGGAGCTCACCACGCTCGACAACTTCCGCCCCGGCGCCGAACAGGAAATCAGCAGCCTCAACGAGATCGTCGAGATGGTGGGCGAAGCCCGCGAGGATTTCCGCAAACGTTCGCCGAAGTACATGCTGATCGATACACCCGGTATCGTTACCGGCGATACCGAGGCACTCGCTGAGTTGCGCGAACAACTCGCGGATATCAAGCAGAGATTTATCGTGGCGGCGTTGCCGCTCACGTCGAATTGGCGTCAGCTCGAACGCTTCCTGACCTTCTCGCAGTCGCTGGAGATAGACGCCGTCGTCTTCACGCAACTCGATGCCTCCGATAGCTGCGGGGCCATCCTCAACTATGCGGCGGCGGAGTATCCGCCGGTCTGGGGAATCGCAGATTCGCGCCAGCCCACCGATGCCCTGCGGGATTTCAACATTAACACCGAATTCGAAAAGCTGATAGGGGAGATCGATGACTGATTTTTCTCGCTCGAAATTCTCTCGCCCGAACGGCGACCGTGCGCTGAGCGCATTCACCATCACCGTCTGCTCCGGTAAAGGCGGAACCGGAAAATCCACCGTCGCCGCTTTGCTGGCCAGGTCACTCTCAGAATTCGACCAGCAGGTCGCAATCGTGGATTGTGATTTCGGAGTCGGTGATGCCGCCACTCTGGCCAATGCCAGTATCGAGATCGGAAGCGAGGATCTATTCGCCGGGCGGGCCACGCTCGAAGCAGCTGCGCGTCAGCTCTCACCGAACCTCTGGTTGATCGGAACCAGGCCCGGTGCTCGCTTCGATGCCGCAGTGGCTACACCGACGCTGGCCGAGGCCCTTGACCAACTTGAGTCGCGCTTTGATGTCGTGATCTTCGATACCGCCGCGGCGATCGACAGCTTGACCCTCAATCTGATCGGACGCTGTAACCGCGCTATCGTCGTGACCACGCCGAGAATCTCCGCGATTGCAGACTCCTACGTACAGCTGAAACAAGTCAGCGAGAGCCTCCGTCGACCGAAGGCCGCTCTCATCATCAACCAGGCAATGTCGGAAGCGGAAGGGGAGCAGGCGCTGATCAAGTTCATCGAGATGTCGGAGAAATTCCTCGGTCTCGGGGTCGATCCGCTGCTCTGGCTGCCGACCGACGCCCAGCTGGCGCATCTTGCAGACAACCAAGGCCTTTACCGCCCGAGTGCAGCTTCTATACAGAGTGTGAAAAATCTGCACAGCGTGGCTAAAGCAATACATCAGAAAGAAATAACTCAACCCCGGAGAGCACTGTCTCGCAGGTCGTTTACGCCTGCCGCTTTTGATCTAAAAAGCGTTGCGGCATTTGACGATAGAGAAGTGACGGTACATTTCTCCCAGGAATAAAGGACTAACATTGACCATGATGACCACCATACCACATGAAAGGCGTAAGCAGATGAATGTAGCACAGGCTTGGCAAGACTATCGAGCCAACGGCGACCCGGAAGTCCGACAGCAGCTGCTTGACCACTACCTGCCCCTCGTGCGCAACGTAGCCGGTCGCCTGGCGATGGGTTTTCCGAAGACAGTAGAACTGCCAGATTTGGTCAATACTGGCGTCATCGGCCTGATCGAGGCCTTCGGCAACTTCGACCCCGAACGCGGAATCAAGTTCGAGACCTACGCCGTGCCGAGGATTCGCGGCGCGATTCTCGATGAACTGCGCAGTCTCGACTGGGTACCACGCTCGACGCGCGCCAAGTCGCGCGAAATGGACCGCGCAGTCAGCGAACTCGAGGCCCGTCTCGGCCGCAAACCCTCTCAAAGTGAGCTGGCCGACCATCTCAACATCACAATCGATGAATTCGGAGCAACCCTGCGCGACGTCAGCGGAGCAACCCTGCTTTCACTGGATGAGATGATCTACAAGGAAGAAGACAACCGTCAGATACCACGAATCGAGACAATCGAAGGTCCCAGCGACAACAGTGTCCTGGGTGAAATAGAAGAAATGGAGCTGAAAGCCTATCTCGGAATCGCTATCGCCAACCTGACCGAACAGGAGCGACTCGTTATCGCGCTTTACTACTACGAAGAACTGACTCTGAAGGAGATCGGTGAAGTCATGTCGATCTCGGAATCGCGCGTTTCGCAGATTCACACCAAGGCTGTCGGCAAGCTCCGTAACCTGGTCCGTGAGAAGTTCGCTGTCTAGCGGAAAGGAACAGACCGGAAGGATGTGATGACGTAATGGTCAGGCCGATCGATGCTGCGGATAATCTCGCCAAGACGCCCCTGGCTGAGCGTGTCAACGAAGCTCAGAAGGCTGCCCCGGAAGGGGATCAGCGACAGGCGGCGATAGCCCAGGCGAAGCAACAGGCGCAAAAGCAACGGGAAGCCACTCCAACCGAGAAGACCGACGAGGCGATCATCCATCGCGAGAAGCCGAAGCAAGAGCAGAAGGAACAGAAGCAGAAGCAGAATCGGGAAGACGACAAAGAGAAAGAACACGCCGGAGGACTGGATGTCACCGGCTGACGCATCGGGAGAAACAACAGACTGGGTTGAGTTCGAACCAGTTCGACCGCACAGTCCTAAATCAAAGCTTGATTGAGGAGTCAATCATGGACGCATGGAATGCCGCAAAATTGATATTGGATATTAGCTTTGGAGTAGTGGTCACACTCTCAATCGTGACCTTCCTCTACATGAGAGAAAAGAAGATTCGCAGGCTGGTCGCTGACTATGTCGCCGCACAGGCACAGCTTGCCGTGGAGGAGGAATACAACGAATCCGCCAGCCCTGCAGCAAGCATCACACCGACCGCCAAGGCGCAGCCGCGCCCCGAAACAAACATCAGGCCCATCCACGAATCCAGCGCTTTCGTGCGCGGTTCATCCGCCGCAAAGCCGTTGGTTGCCAGATATCAAGTCGGTGGTTCCACCGCCGGATCAGATAGAGAACTGAACGCAAGCAGCAGCAAGATGCGCAAGCCTGCCGCCATGAGCCGCACAGAGAAGTATCTCGAAGCGGTCAGAATGTACCGCGATGGCAGAGGCCGTGACGAGATCGAAAACAACCTGGGTATCTCCTTCATGGAGCTGGAATTGCTCGGGCAACTGAAGTGAGCAGACAAGAGCTAAGGAACAGAGGTAAATAGATATGGCGCAGGAATCACCGTTCTTTTTGACCAAGGTCGAGTGTCCGGTATGCAAGACCATCAACGAGTTCGAAAACATCAGAGTCGGGTCCTATGTCGAAGAAGAGCACGACACCGACTTCTGTCCGGTCGGTCGACAGTGGCGCAATCCCAAATATGAAATCTACAATCCCTTGCTCTTCTTCATGGCGACCTGCGAAAACTGTTTCTATACCCGCGAATTCAACCAGTCATACAAAGACTGGAAGAACGATGTCGCCTTCAAGACCTACCGGCTCAAGACGGTTCGCTCCAGGCACCTCGAAGCACTCGCGGTGGATGGATCGGTCCTGAAAATGTTGGGTGAGTCCCGTGACGCGCAAACCAATCCGTTTGCAACCGCGGTCTCCAAGTTCCTGCTCGGGATCTACGACGAACTCCTGCTCGAACACCCGCGCAAACTCGATATCGGACGTTTCTTCCTGCGCATCGCCTGGCTCTATCGCGAACACTACGGTACGGAGACGGTGGTGCTCAACGAAGGTGCGCACTTCGCGCACGATATCGAGAAAGCCTACGCCAAGCTGAAACAGGCGCGTGACTACTTCAACCTCAACGTCGAGTCGCTCTCCAAGCTGGTGGAGGAAGCATTCTCGGAAGATTCAGGCCCCGGTCCCGCGGATTCGCAGTTCCTCGCGGTGCATGACGGCTTCCGTGAGCAGCTCGAACGGTTGCGCGGACTCCATGGTGAAGTGAACGATGCAGTCAACGAGATGTCTCATACCGTGCACACCAACAGCAAGCTGCGACTCGATTCACCGTCCATCTCCGCCGGAGGATCGGTAGCCTACGCCCATTTCGCCTCATTCGAGGACTTCATTCGTGAGGTCAAGGCGCGCTGGGAGTACGCACCTCTCTCGGAGCAGGAAGCACTCCTCTATGCAATCGAGTTCTACAAGAGCGCGCTCGAGGAGGGACATGAAATCCAGCCCGGCAATCAGCAGATTCAGGCGCTCTACCTGATCGCTGAGCTGTCGCGCAGGATCGGAAGAAACAAAGAAGCCAAGCTCTATTTCAATAACACGATCAAGGCCGGCCAGCAGTACATCTTCGACAATCGCGGGGACCAGACGCGCACCGCTCTGGCTCGCAAAGTGCTCGATCTGGCCGTGGCTCAAGGCAAGAAGAACTTATCAGCTACCGAAGGTAAATAGTGCAGCTAGCTCGTCAGAAGAAGGATGGTGCTCGGCACAATGTTGCGGGCCTGCTTGAACTGTGGGATAAACTCGAACTCGTGATTGAGGACGGCGGACGCATCGGAAGGTACCGTGCGCGCGTCGAGGATATCACCTCCACTCACCTCATCATCGATCGACCGACCCTGGTTTCGGGTGACGCACTGTTCACGGTGGGGGCTCAGTTCACCGCGAATTTCTTCAAACCTGACTCGGCGTATACATTCACCGGCCGAATCGCATCCAAGCATAACGGGCGGGCCGATGTCTATGAAGTACCGTTGCCGACCGATATCGAGCGGAATCAGCGTCGCCGCTATTTCCGCATCGAAATCCGTGGCTCGGCAACCTTGATACCGGCAGAGGACCTGCTCGCACAAAGACGTGGCGAGAGCGGGCTGCCGCAGTTCGACGCGAAGTGCCTCAACCTCTCAGGTAATGGCGTACTCGTGCAGTCGCGGCTCGACACGGAGGCGGGCCTGCGGATTCTTGTCAGTCTGCACCTGGACGACTACGCGCGCGAAATCAATACACTGGGAATCGTCCGCCGGCGCGCGAACGCCGCCGATGACCTGCGCGACTATGGCATCGAACTCTTCACGACCGAAGAACTTCCGATGGTCCTCAAGTCGAACGAAATCAAGCAGATCCCCAAGCAGTACCAGAACTTCTCTGAAATCCAGAGAACCAAACTGCTCAATTTCATTTTTGAGCAGCAAGTAGAGTTGAAGAAGAAAGGTTTAATCTAAAGCAGCATGGACGCTGCGAAATCCACCACCCGGATAGGAGATCGTTATGTCAAAGCAAGACACCACCGCGAAGAACAACGTCGAAGAAGGATTCATCATCAAACAACCGTTGCGACTCTACCGCGAAAAGCGGCGTCGCTACGTGCGACTTGAAATCGCTGCGCCGATCACGTTCTCGGCCATCGAACTGGACCGCCCGCTAGAGGATGCCCACGACAACCAACTGACAGGCACCATCCTTAACATCTCCGGCGGAGGAGTGCTCTTCACCAGTTCGTCCGGGCTTGCCGAAGGACAGTACCTGACCATGACTCTCGAACTGACCGGCTGCGATCTGTTGACCGGTGTCGCCGGAAAGGTGAAACGAATCGATGAAGATGGCGAAGGTGGCTACCTGGTCGGCGTCGAGTTTTGCGCCGAAAGCGAATTGAACGAAGTCTTCGGGTCAACCAACATCGGCAGCGTCATCTCAAGCTTCGATAGTCGTGTTCGCCGCTTCCTGCTGCGCTACATCTTTGCACGCAAAGTGAGCGAGAGAATTCAGAGGCAGGACAACGATGCGCGCACAAATTAGTGGCCGGTTGCTCCTCCCGCTGGCGCTCTGCCTGATCATTGCGGGGGGATCGAACAGCTATGGCCAGCGAGCCTACCCGGCGGCGCCGCTATCTTCAGATCAGTCGGTCTCCGATGGGATCGTGCCGACGACGCCCGCTGCGAGTTCCCAGGCAGACCCGATAGAGAAGGAAGTGCTGCTCATTGTCGAAACCGACAACGCGTGGCCCGACTGCAAACTGCAATTCCTGCTGCAAAGCAGGCTGGCGGAATACAACTTCCTGCGGGTTTCCGACTCGCGCCATGCCGCCGGTCTGAGGGAGCATCCACGCGGCATCCTCCCGCGCGACGAGTTGGTCGAACTGGGCAGGCGCATTCAGTGCAGGTTCATTCTCTGGTGTACCGTCGATCAGGAAGAATTGATCAGAGAGAACAACTTCTCACTCCCGTTGCTTGCAAAACAACGCAGGGTGAAGGCGAAGTTGCAGGCGCGTTACTATCTGCTTGACTGCGAGCGCAACCGGATCGTCAGGCAGGGGAAGGCTAATTTCGAAAATCACGGTCCATCCAGTCTGCAACTGGTCGATTTCGGGGACGCCGACCCGGCGCTGCTGGTGTCATACCAGGATCGCGACCAATTGTTCACCGCACTCGAAACCAGGGCGGCGGAACAGATCGAAAACGACCTGCTCGAGGTCACTCGCCTCCAATAAGAAAATCGCCACGAATCCACGCTTGTACCCAATAAACTTTCGGCTTGTGGCAGCCGATCTGATAAATGACAGCACTGATTTTACATTCGCCTCCGTCGTAATCGCGATTTCCGAGTACGGCTTGGCGAATGTC